>NZ_OY781091.1:2747500-3095000 GCF_963676275.1 uncultured Cohaesibacter sp.
CGAGATCGATTCTGGGACAGCAAATATTAACCCGGAAGGCTTCAGTTTGAGTTTTTGCACAGGCAGAGGATCGAGAATAGGTAATTATTACCGTCCACTTATTCGAAAGACGAAGAACAAATCAGCTTTCCCGTTGCAGTTGATTTTCGTTCTCAAAAAAAAGCGAAAAAATACGCAATTGCATAAAAATAATGATGACAAATTGGGCGTTTGGGATTAATGTCCCTACCATAACGATAAGAGATACGCTCACCACCGTTATCTCACTTCGCGCAGTAATGTCTTGGGAGGATACATATCTCTGGCGCGCTTTTTAAGCAGCTGCCGCTCAGTATCAGCAAAACCACAAATGCAAACTGAGCAATGAGATCACGTCGCGATCACTAAAAAAGCAAGGCTTTTCAAGCCTTGTTTTTTTTTGCCTTCATTTCCCAAACACAGATCCTGCCAATATCGCAATCTTCCCGGCACGAAATCCGGCAACCTGTCCAACAAGGCCATCCTTATGTTGGGTCGATGCTTATCGATTTCAAGTGACAGGCATGTGACAATTTGGCCAGCGCTGACAAAAGCCAGAAATTTCCTCACTATCCTGAAAAATCCCGCCTGCAAATAGCGACGGATCAGACAGCCCTACCCGATGGCGTCTCGTGCTAAAACGCCGACCCGACGCCAATGCTATTGCAGCCCCGTCAAATCGAGACAGATGCAAGGAGGCAAACCGGAGCGAATATAAAAATCGTAACGAATGCAGGGATATGAGCCCAGCGCGAAAAACCGACGATCGATTTCAGACTGTCAGGCTATTTCAGACTGTCGGGCATGGGCAAAAAGGAGAGAAGATCAAGGCCGAGGCCTTCGATCACCACGGCCCAGTAAAACAGGGCGAACAATATTGTAGCCAGAATTGTCGTGGCAACGGCCTTGCGGATCATCATCGCGCGCGCCGGAGCGCTGGGCGTGGTGCCGAGCCGCTGATCTTGATCTTGTTCTTCCGCCTGCGTTCGCACGCCGAAGGGAAGCACAATGAAAAGCGAAAGCCACCAGATGATGAAATAAACGGCAAGGCCGCTAACCAAACTCATGAAGTCTTACCTTTGAAGGAAAGGCTTATACCTGTTCCAGCTCTGTCAGGGTGCCGCAGAAATCTTTCGGATGCAGGAAGATGACAGGCTTGCCATGGGCACCGATTTTCGGCTCGCCATCACCAAGAACGCGGGCGCCTTCGGCTTTCAGCTTGTCGCGTGCAGCAATGATGTCTTCCACTTCGTAGCAAACATGGTGAATGCCGCCGACCGGATTCTTTTCAAGGAACTTGGCAATCGGGCTATTCTCACCAAGCGGCTCCAGCAATTCGATTTTGGTGTTTGGCAGTTCAACGAAAACCACTTTCACGCCATGTTCAGTAACTTCCTGTGGCTCCGAGCATTTTGCGCCCAGAACGCCGCCATAGGTGGCAACGCCGCTTTCGAGACTCGGTACGGCAATAGCCACATGGTTCAATCGACCAATCATTTCCATGCTTCCTTTTTCACTATGGTGTTTACCGGCTAAGACCTGTCAACGCGACAAGCCTTTAGTCTTACCGGCAAACCATTCTCCATTGTCATACAAGGTTGATCATGACCGCGACAACTGGCTTTTTGGCCCACTTTTGGTTCACCTCAGAGCGGACAGACCGCCTGACAGCTTCGCGCAACACTTCAACATCCTTGCGTTTCTTGGCTGGCATCCCCTTCAGGGCGCCGAAAATTCCGGCTTCCACGATTTCAACAAACAACTGATCATTGGCATCTCTTTCGGGAATACCGGCCAGAGCCATTTGTGGATGGCCCAGAACTTCCCCCTTGCGGCTGATGGTGATTGCCACAGAAATATGCCCCACAAAGGAGAGCTTGCGCCGCTCCTGTATCCCCATTTCCTCAAAAGTGCCAACCAGCGCCCCATCCTTATAGAGGCGACCGCCGAAATATTCGTCCCAGCTCTTGACCGTCCCGCCCGCCAGACGGGCCATCCAGCCGTTGCGCACATGCAGCACGTCTGCAACACCCATCTCTCTGGCCAGTTTCGCGTGGGCCTTCAGATGCATCTCTTCCCCATGCACAGGGACGGCAATCCGGGGTTTGATCCATTCATAAAGCTTGCGCAGATCACCGCGCCGCGGATGGCCGGAAACATGGATCGCAGCATCCTTCTCCGTGATGACATCAACATCATGGGTCGCCAGATTGTTGATGACCTCATTGATCGCCCGCTCGTTTCCGGGGATCGCCTTGGATGAAAAAATGACCTGATCGCCCCTTGAAAGCTGCACGGTAGGATGCTCACCGGCAGCGACCCGGGCGAGAGCGGCGCGTTTCTCTCCCTGAGACCCGGTCAGGATCGCAACAACCTTGTCCCTTGGCAGATAGCCATAATCCTCATCCGAGATGAATTCGGGAACATCGGTTAGATAGCCCTGCTCCTGAGCCACCTCGATGAAACGCCACAGGGCTCGGCCGACAACGACACATTGCCGGTCGTTGGCCCTTGCAGCCCGAGCAATTGCCTGCACGCGGGAAACATTGGAAGCAAAGGTAGAAACGGCAACCCGATGCGGAGCCTTAGCAATCAGACGGGTCAGTTCTGCCTCGACATCCTTTTCTGAAATCGAGGAGCCTTCAGACATGGCATTGGTCGAGTCGCAAAGCATGGCGAGTACGCCCTCCTGCCCCAACTCGATCAGGCGTGCCACATCCGTTCCGCGCCCAACTCCGGGCGTAGCATCCAGCTTCCAGTCTCCGGTATGCAACACCAACCCATGGCTGGTGCGGATAGCCAGTGCGCTGGCCTCGGGAATGGAATGGGAAACAGCGACGAATTCGACATTGAAGGCACCGATCTGGACCCGCCCGCCCTGCTTGACGCGCGTCACCGGAATATCGAGCGAACCGGGCTCTGATTCAGCCTTCGCCTCGATCAGATCCGCCAGAAAGCCGCTCGCATAAACCGGAAGCTCCAGCATCGGCCAGAGCGAGAAAAGGGCACCGAAATGATCTTCGTGCCCATGGGTGATGACAATCCCCTCGATCCGGTCCCGCTCCTGTTGCAGAAAGCGGATATCGGCAAAAATCAGGTCCGCGCCGGGATGGGCCTCATTGGCAAAAGCCACACCGAAGTCCACAATCAACCAACGCTTGTCCCCTTCCGGCCCGATGCCGTAAAGGGCCATATTCATGCCGATTTCTCCTACGCCGCCCAGCGGCATAAAGACCAGTTCAGAAGATGTCATATTCTCTCTCACCGTGGCGCTTTTGTGCGCCATCATTTTTGCATTTCTGCATACATTCCGGGCAAAAAGACATCGCCCGCATAAATTACCCGTGTCTCGCCATCAGCCATGCGCATCACCAGCGCCCCGTCCTCATCGAGCATCTCGAAGGTGCCCTCGACGGTTTCATTGGGCAGACGCGCCACCACATGCTGGCCCAGTCCTCGCGCAGAGGAAAGCCAATCCTGACGGATCGCGGCAAAATTCTCGCCTCTCTGCCAGACGGCCAACCGATCAGCCATTTGCCCGATCAGTCGCTCCAGCAAAAGTTCGGGAGAAACATCGTAGCCGGTCTGGGCGATATCGGCCGCCTTGAGGCCATCTGTTACCTCCGGATGGGTCCGGCAATTCACCCCGATCCCGATTGCCACCGCCTGTCGGCCATCGGGCAGAAAGGTCCCTTCCAGCAGAATGCCGCAGATTTTCTGATCACCCCATAAAAGATCATTGGGCCATTTGATGCGCAGGGCTGGTTGCAAATGGGGGGGGATGAGTTCGCAAATCGCGCGATGAACCGCAGTGGCCGTAAGCAGCGGCAACTGCCCCACCTGACGGGCAGGCGCCGGATCGATCAGCAGCAGGGTCGCGGCCAGATTGCCATGCTCGGAACTCCAGTGCCGCCCCCGTCTCCCGCGTCCGGCGGTCTGTTCACCGGCGCAAATCCATAAGCCACTCTCTTCGCCCCGCTGGGCAGCATCAAGGGCATATTGGTTGGTGGAATCAATGCTGTCGAATGTGACGAGGCGATAGGGTTCAGGGAGTATATTCAATGTGATGGCTCGATCTGGAAACCGGAAGGCGGAGATTTCCGTCCAACAGGTTTGCCCGTCTTGGAAAACAGCCCGACAGCAGCCGGGCCATGTCTTCATATCACAACAGTCCCTCACTGTCTCGCAAAAGACTCACATTTGTCTCCCCGGGGCCCGAAAGGCGGGCCGATCAGAAGAAACTGGCCGCAGCAATTTCCGCAGCATTCAGGATCGGGCTGACATAGAAAACCATGCTCGCCATGAACAGGCCGCTGATAAACAGCACAAGCCGCAGCTCGTTTGCAGGCCGTTCGAAAACCGGGGCCGGATCATCAAAGAACATGATCTTGACGATGCGCAGATAATAGAAGGCACCAACCACCGACGACAGCACACCGATGATCGCCAGCGGATAAAGCCCCGCTTCGATGGCCGCCGAAAAGACGAACCATTTGCCGAAGAAACCGCCCATCCAGGGAATGCCCGCGAGCGAGAACATCAGCACACCAAGCAACACCGCCATCGGCAGATCATTCTTGGCAAGACCGGCAAGCTCGTCGATCCTTTCAACCGCCCCGTCCCTGCGCCGCATGGAAAGGATTGCCGCAAAGGTGCCCAATGTCATTGCCAGATAGGTGATCAGATAAATGATCACGCCGACCACACCCGCCGAACTTCCTGCGGCAAGCCCGACCAGCGCATAGCCCATGTGACCGATGGAGGAATAGGCCATCAGCCGCTTGATATTGCGCTGCCCGATAGCGGCAAATGCCCCCAGAATCATGGAGAGGATGGAGACGAAGGTGATCACCTGTCGCCATTGCAGATCCATCGGATCAAAGGCCGTCATAACCACGCGTACGATCAGCCCCATAGCGGCAATCTTTGGCGCGGCAGCCAGAAAGGCGGTAACTGGCGTGGGCGCACCTTCATAAACATCCGGCGTCCACATATGGAAGGGAACGGCGGAGATCTTGAAGGTCATGCCAGCCAGAATGAAGACGAGCCCGAAGACGATACCGATCCCGGCCCCTTCCACATGGACCGTTTCGGCGATGCCATCAAATGATGTCTGGCCGGTGAAGCCATAGACCAGGCTCATGCCATAGAGCAGCATGCCTGAAGACAGCGCCCCGAGAACAAAATATTTCAGCCCCGCTTCCGTCGCCTTGCCACTGTCGCGCTTGAAGGAGGACAGCACATAGAGTGTCAGCGACTGCAACTCCAGACCAAGATAGACCGCGATCATGTCATTGGCGGAAAGCATCAGCATCATGCCCACGGTGGCCAGCAGAACCAGCACCGGATATTCATAGCGATCAAACTTTTCCACCTGCGCAAAACCGACCGACATGGCCAGCGAGAAACCGCAACCAATCAGCACCAGCAGTTTCATCAGGCGGGCAAAGGGGTCCTGAATGAAGGCGTCATTGAAGATCGTCACCTCGCCACTGGTCGCGACCAGCACCACCGCACCGGCAATGATCAACAGGGCAATGGCGATCCCATTGACCACCTGAGAGGTCTTCGACCCGCCAAAGGCCCCAAGCATCAACAACACCATAGCGCCAACCGCCAGCATGATCTCCGGCAAGACGGGCATAAGATTGGGAAGCGTAGCCAACTCAGAGGTCATCTTTCACTCACTTCATGTTTCGCTCGCGCTGCGCTCTATTGCGCCAGCATGGCAAGCTTGTCCGCAGCATTCAGTGCCGCCTGATAATTGTTGATCAGATTTTCGACAGCCGCCGCCGTCACATTCTGGATCGGCGCCGGATAGAAACCGAACAGGATGGTCAAGGCAGCAAGGGGTACAAGAATAGTCTTTTCGCGCACATCCATGTCAAGAATACCCTTGAGGCTTTCCTTCTCCAGCTTGCCGAACACAATGCGTCGATAAAGCCACAAGGCATAGGACGCCGACAGGATAACGCCGGATGCAGCAAACAGCGCGACCCATGTATTGACCTGAAACACGCCGATGATGGTCAGAAACTCGCCAACGAACCCCGAGGTTCCCGGCAGCCCGACATTGGCCATGGTAAAGATCATGAACAGGGCGGCAAAGACCGGCATCCGGTTGACCAGCCCGCCATAGGCGGAAATCTCGCGCGTATGCATCCGGTCATAGACCACGCCGACACAAAGGAACAGCGCGCCGGAAACGATGCCATGCGAGATCATCTGGAAGATGCCGCCCTGAACCCCCTGCTCGGTCATCGAGAAAATGCCCATGGTCACATAGCCCATATGAGCAACAGAGGAATAGGCGATCAGCTTCTTGATATCCTGCTGGGCCAGAGCCACCAGCGAGGTATAGATGATGGCGATTACCGAAAGGGTATAGACCAGCGGCGCGAACATGTCGGAAGCCAGAGGAAACATCGGCAACGAGAAACGCAGGAAACCATAGCCCCCCATCTTCAGCAGGATGGCAGCCAGAATGACCGACCCGGCAGTTGGGGCCTGAACATGGGCATCGGGCAACCATGTATGCACCGGCCACATCGGCATCTTGACTGCAAAGGAAGCGAAGAAGGCCAGCCACAACCAGATCTGCATCTGCTGCGAGAAAGGATGAGCCAGCAGCGCAACGATATCCGTCGTCCCGGCATCCCAATACATCGCCATCACCGCCAGCAGCATCAACACCGAGCCAGCCAGCGTATAGAGGAAGAATTTGAAGCTGGCATAAACCCGGTTCTGCCCGCCCCAGATGCCGATGATCAGGAACATCGGAATGAGCCCGGCCTCAAAGAACAGATAGAACAGCACCAGATCCAGAGCGCAAAAGACGCCGATCATCATGGTTTCCAGAATGAGGAAGGCGATCATATATTCCTTCACCCGTTTCTGGATGGAATTGCGGCTGGCATAAATGGCCGCTGGCATCAGGGCCGTGGTCAGAATGACAAACAGGATCGAAATGCCGTCCACGCCCATGCGGTAGGAAATCGTCGCGCCAAGCCAATCGGCTTTTTCCTGCATCTGGAATCCCGGATTGGCCGGATCGAACTGGCCCAGAACAAGCAGGGAAATCAGGAAGGTGACCACCGTCGTCCAAAGCGCCACATTGGTGATATTGCGCCGGGCGATGACAGTGTCCCCCTTGACCAGCAGGATCATCATCGCACCGACCAGCGGCAGGAAAACGATCGTGGAAAGTAGTGGCCAATCGCTCATCAGTGTGTTCCCCCGCGCAGCATGGAATAGGTAATCAGGATCGCCACACCGATCATCATGGCAAAGGCATAGTGATAGACATAGCCGGTTTGCAGCCGATTGATCCGGTTGGTAAGGGCAACAACCCGCGCAGCGACACCATTGGGACCGAAGCGATCGATAATGCCCTCATCGCCGCCCTTCCAGAGCAGCTTCCCAAGTCCCTTGGCACCGCGAATGAAGAGAAACTCATAAAGCTCATCGAAATACCATTTGTTGAGCAGGAATCTGTAAAGCCAGTTATGCCGCTCGGCCAGCCGCTTTGGTATGCTCGGAGAAAGAATGTAGAACAGCACCGCAACGAGGAATCCGGTGGCCATCATCACGAATGGCGCCAGCTTGACCCATGTCGGCACCTCGTGGGAATCATGCATAACATGATTGTCAGCCCCAAGGAACAGGGCACCCTTCCAGAATTCATCGAAGGCATGGCCGTAAAAATAGCCCGCAAACAGCATGCCGGCAAAAACCGCACCCAGCGCCAGCCCCATCAGCGGCAGAGTCATCACGGCGGGGCTTTCGTGAATATGAGCCTTCACATCGGCGCTCATGCGCTCCCGCCCGTGGAAGGTCATGAAAATCAGTCGCCAGCTGTAGAAGCTGGTGAACAGCGCCGCAATCACGGTCATCGCAAAGGCGTAATTGGCCATGCTGTTATGGGCAGCAAAGGCGGATTCAATGATGGCATCCTTGGAATTGAAACCGGCAAAGCCGAGTATCGTGCCCGGAATGCCCACCCCGGTCAGCGCGAAGGTGCCGATCAGCATCATCAGATAGGTAAGCTTGATATGCTTGCGCAAACCGCCCATCCGCCGCATATCCTGTTCGTCGGACACCGCATGGATAACGGAACCGGCCCCAAGGAACAGCAGCGCCTTGAAGAAGGCATGAGTGAAGAGATGGAAAACGGCCGCGCCATAAGCGCCAATCCCGAGCGCCACAAACATGTAGCCCAGCTGCGAGCAAGTCGAATAGGCAATCACGCGCTTGATATCATTCTGCACCAAACCGACGGTCGCGGCAAAAAAGGCCGTGGTCGCGCCGATAAAAGTCACCACTTCGAGCGCAGTATGGGACAATTCGAACAGCGGCGACAGGCGCGCCACCATAAAGACACCCGCCGTCACCATGGTAGCGGCATGGATCAGCGCGGAAACAGGCGTCGGGCCTTCCATGGCATCCGGCAACCATGTATGCAGCAGAAACTGCGCCGACTTGCCCATGGCTCCCATGAACAGCAGCAGGCAGATGGTCGTCATGGCATTGAGGTCGGCCCCGAGAAAATGAATGCTTTCCTCTTTCATCGCCGCCGCATTGGCGAAGATATTGCCAAAGCTGACACTGTCAAACAGAACATAGATGCCGCACAGCCCCAGAAGGAAGCCAAAGTCCCCCACGCGGTTGACGATGAAGGCCTTCATCGCGGCAGCATTGGCCGATGGCTTCTGATACCAGAAACCGATCAGCAGATAGGAGGCAAGCCCCACCCCTTCCCAACCAAAGAACATCTGCAACAGATTGTCAGCGGTGACCAGCGACAACATGGCGAAGGTGAAGAGCGAGAGATAGGCAAAGAAGCGGGCCCGATGCGGATCCGCATGCATATAGCCGATGGAATAGACATGAACGAGCGCGGAAATGGTATTGACCACCACCAGCATGACAACGGTCAGCGTATCCACCCGGATAGACCAGTCGATCTCCAGATCCCCGGAACTGATCCATGTGAGAATGCTCACGGTTTTCGGCTCTCCATGCCCGATACCAACAGACAGGAAGGCAAGCCACGACAGGAAGGCGGCAATCAGCAGCAAGCTGCTGGTTATGATTTCAGACGCCTTGTGGCCGATGAAGCGCCCGAACAGAGCCGCAACCAGAAAGCCAATCAGCGGCAGGAAGACAATGGCCGAATACATGATATCCCTCAGCCTTTCATCATATTGATGTCTTCAACCGCGATGGAGCCGCGATTGCGATAGAACACGACCAGAATGGCCAACCCGATCGCGGCCTCTGCGGCTGCGACTGTGAGAATCAGCAGACCGAAAATCTGCCCCGCCAGATCTCCCAGATAGGAGGAAAAGGCCACAAAATTGATATTGACCGCCAAGAGGATCAATTCGACAGACATCAGAATGACGATGACATTCTTGCGGTTGATGAAAATGCCGAACAGTCCGATCACGAACAGGATCGCCGCAACGGTCAGATAATGGCTAAGCCCGATTTCCATCTCTCTGTCAGTCCCTTTCTGGTCCCGCCCCCGCCTTTGGCAGGGCAAAAAACAAAAGTGCTTGGGGGTGATCGGCTATATGCCGTTCCCCGGTTCCACTTCCACAATCTCGATTGAATTTTCAACATTCCGCGCAACCTGCCGCTCGATATTCTGGCGCTGGATATCCTTGCGGTGATGCAGCGTCAGAACGATCGCGCCAATCATCGCCACAAACAGGATGAGAGCCGCTGTCTGGAAGTAGAAAATATATTTGGTATAGAGCAGTCCACCAATGGCCTCGATATTGGAGACTTGCGCAATATCAGGCATCGGCTCGCCCAGATTGGCGGCAAGATCCGGCGTGACGGCCCATCCGCCGATGGCAATCAGCAATTCGGCCAGCAACACCACCCCGACCACAAGCCCGATCGGCATATATTGCAGGAACCCGGCCCTCAGCTCGACGAAATCCACATCCAGCATCATGACGATGAACAGGAACAGAACCGCGACCGCCCCGACATAGACAACCACCAGCAGCATCGCCAGAAATTCAGCCCCCAGCAGAACGAACAAAGCGGCGGCATTGAAGAAGGCCAGAATCAGAAACAGCACCGAATGCACCGGGTTGCGCGCACCGACAACCATCAGCGCCGAGACCAGCAACACTGCCGCAAACAGATAAAAGAAGATGCTCTGAAGAATCATGTCTTTGCTTTCCTGCATCCCTCAAGGGGAAGCATCTCTCCTCAAAAATCCCTTGGCCCTAGCGATAAGGCGCGTCCAATGCGATATTGCGCGCCAGTTCCTGCTCCCAGCGCTCGCCATTTTCAAGCAGCTTTTGCTTGTCATAGAAGAGCTCCTCGCGGGTCTCGGCTGCGAATTCGAAATTCGGCCCCTCGACAATCGCTTCCACCGGGCAAGCCTCCTGGCAATAGCCGCAATAGATGCATTTGGTCATGTCGATGTCATAGCGCGTTGTCCGCCGGGTGCCGTCATTGCCGCGCGGACCGGCCTCGATGGTGATCGCCTGCGCCGGACAGATCGCCTCGCACAGCTTGCAGGCAATGCAGCGCTCTTCGCCATTGGGATAGCGGCGCAAGGCATGTTCCCCACGAAACCGGGGCGACACCGGCCCTTTTTCAAACGGATAATTGACCGTTGATTTGGGCGCGAAGAAATAACGCATCGACAGCATGAAGGCCGAAACGAATTCCTTGAGCATCAGCGATTTTGCAGCCTGTGCAAGTGCCATCTAGTTTCCTCCAAAGGCGGTCAAACCGGCAAACCAGCCAACGAATGCGAACATCACCGGCATCGGAACGCGATATGTGAAACGGGTGAGACGAGCGACTTTTTCCTGACTCATCGAGCCCAGCGCGGTCTTGCGCCCAAGAACGAAACCCTCTTTCTGGGCGCGCAGAACCGCAGGCAGCACCACGACATTGGCGACCAATGCAATGAGCAGCCCGATCAGGGCACCCAGACAGCCAGCAATGAAAGGCGTTATCACCATTTATCTCTCCAAACGACCCTAACCAGCCAATGACGCACCGGCCCAATAGCCGATGAACGGAAACAGAAGCTGGGTGCAGCACCAGATAACAAACTGTATCCAGTCGCCATATTTCTTTGTGTCCGGATGGTCTGCGAGACCTTTCTCCGAACGGAATTTCATCCATTTGGCGCCAAGCATGCCGCCAATCATCTTATAGTCGGCCCAGCCGATCACGCCACCAATCAGCGCCCCGACCATGCCGGGCAAGGATAGATCAAACATGCCCGCCTCCCGGCATTCACGGAGCCCAGCCGGCAAATTGCAACACCCCTGCCACCAGCACCACATAGAATAGCGAGATCGGCAGGAACACCTTCCAGCCAAGGCGCATCAACTGGTCATAGCGGTAGCGGGGAACAAAGGCCTTCACCATGGCAAACATGAAGAATACCGCACCGGACTTGAGGATGAACCAGACAACACCCGGTACCCAGGTAAAGGGCACGATATCGAGCGGTGGCAACCATCCTCCCATAAACAGGATCGTCGTCATCGAACACATCAGCGCAATCGAAACATATTCGCCCAGCATATACATCATGTAGGGCGTCGAGCCATATTCGACCATGAAACCGGCCACCAGCTCGGATTCCGCCTCGGCCAGATCAAATGGCGGACGGTTGGTCTCTGCCAGTGCCGAGATGAAAAAGACGATGAACATCGGGAACAGCGGCAGCCAATACCAGTTGAGAAAGCTGATCGAAGGCATACCCAGCTTGGTCGCAAGGCCGCTCTGTTGCGCCATCACGATATCACTGAGATTGAGCGAACCGACACAGAGCAACACGGTGACGATGACAAAGCCGATAGAAACCTCATAAGACACCATCTGTGCGGCTGAACGCAGGGCCGACAGGAAAGGATATTTCGAGTTTGACGCCCATCCTCCCATGATGACGCCATAGACGCCGAGGGATGATACCGCCAGCAGATAGAGAATGCCGACATTGATGTCGGAAATCACCCAGCCATCAGCCACCGGCACCACGGCCCATGCCGCCAGCGCCACGGTCACGGTGACCAGCGGCCCGAGCAGGAAAATCACCTTGTTGGAACTGGACGGAATGACCGGTTCCTTGAGGACGAATTTCAACAGATCCGCAAAGGACTGAAACAGTCCAAAGGGGCCGACCACATTCGGCCCGCGCCGCATCTGAACGGCAGCCCAGATCTTGCGGTCCGCCAGCAGCACATAGGCAATCACCACGAGCAGGACGACCAGCAGCAGCAGGGATTGTCCCACCATGATGGCGCCGGGGATCAGCCAGTTTGTGACAAACTCATTCATCTAGCAATCCTCTCACTCCGCAGCTTCGGCCTTGTGCCCCTTTGCCAGCGCGCTGCATTCGGCCATGACAGCCGAGGCGCGGGCAATCGGGTTGGTCAGATAATAGTCCGCAATCGGCGACACCAATGCCTGTCCCTTAACCTGTTTGGCGCCTTTGGCCAATGCTTCAATGGCAGCACGATCCCCGACAAGGCACACATCGACTGCGTCCAGATCCGGGTGATCGGCAAACAGCCGCGCCCGCAACTGATCAAGACTGTCAAACGGCAATGTCTTGCCCAGAACAGCCGAAAGGGCGCGCAGGATCGCCCAGTCTTCCTTGGCATCTCCGGGGACAAAATTGGCGCGCAGCGCAAGCTGCACCCGCCCTTCGGTATTGATATAGTGGCCTGATTTTTCCGTATAGGTGGCAGCAGGCAGGATGACATCAGCGGCATGCGCGCCCGCGTCGCCATGGCTGCCGATATAGATCTTGAAAGCATCACCGAAGGCATCAAAAGCCAGTTCGTCAGCCCCCATGAAGAACAGCGCATCGACGCCCCCGGCCTGCATGGCGGCAATATCCTTGCCCCCGGCCTGTGGCTCGAAACCAAGCTCCAGCGCCCCCACAGCGCTGGCATCGGTATGCAGCAGCGAGAAACCGTTCCATTCCGCCGACAAGGCACCGCAAGCAACAGCCAGTTTTGCAGCCTGCGCCAGAACCGCTTGCCCATCCTCATGATTGATCGCGCCCTGCCCGATCAGGATCAGCGGCTTTGCGGCTCCCTTCAACACATCGAAGAAGGCACCCTTGCCGTCGGCCAGATCGGCCAGCACTGCGGCGCTTGCCCCCAGATAGTCATAGCCATATTTGAGGTCGGCCTGTTCGCCAATTACCGCAATCCGTGTGTTGCCCGCCAGCCATGTCTTGCGGATACGGGCATTGAGCACCGCCGCTTCCATGCGCGGGTTGGAGCCGATAATGAGAATCGCGTCGGCCTCTTCGATGCCCTCGATGGTGGCATTGAACAGATAGGCAGCCCGCCCCATGGCCGATGTCAGAACCGAACCATCCTGACGGGCATCCATATTGCCCGAACCGAGCGCCTTCATCAGGCTCTTGAGGGCATAAAGCTCTTCAACGCTGGCCATGGCACCGGCAATCGCACCGATCCGGTCGCCAGCCATGCCGTCAAGTCTGGCGGCGATGGCCCTGAAGGCCTCGTCCCAGCTAACCGGTGTCAGCCTGCCATCCTTGCGCAAATAAGGCTTGTCCAGACGCTGGGATCTCAGACCATCCCAGATGAAACGGGTCTTGTCGGAAATCCATTCCTCATTGACCGCATCATTGACCCGCGGCTGAATGCGCATCACTTCGCGCCCTCGGCTATCTACGCGGATATTGCTGCCAACCGCATCCATCACATCGATGGTTTCCGTCTTGGTCAATTCCCACGGGCGGGCGGTGAAGGCATAGGGCCGCGAAGTCAGGGCACCGACCGGGCAGAGATCGATCACATTGCCCTGCAACTCGGAGGAAAGCGCAGCTTCCAGATAGGTGGTGATTTCGGCATCTTCGCCGCGACCGACCAGCCCCAGCTCCTGAATGCCGCACACCTCGGTGGTAAAGCGGACACAACGGGTGCAGTGGATGCAGCGGGTCATGGTGGTCTTGACCAGCGGCCCGATATATTTATTCTCCACCGCCCGCTTGTTCTCATGGAACCGCGAGCCGCCCTTGCCAAAGGCCATGGCCTGATCCTGAAGATCGCATTCGCCGCCCTGATCACAGATCGGGCAATCGAGCGGATGGTTGATGAGCAGAAACTCCATCACCCCTTCACGCGCCTTCTTGACCATCGGTGATTTGGTGAAGATTTCCGGCGGTTCGCCATCGCGACCGGGGCGCAGATCGCCAACCCGCATGGCGCAGGAAGCGGTCGGCTTGGGCGGTCCGCCCTTCACCTCGACAAGGCACATGCGGCAGTTGCCCGCAATCGACAGGCGCTCATGATAGCAAAAACGCGGTATCTCTGCCCCCGCCTCTTCTGCGGCTTGCAGCAGGCTATATTCCTTCGGGACGTCTATCTCAATTCCGTCAACGACCAGCTTTGCCATGCTCAACTACCCTTGTGATCCCCATGCTGGGCCTTCCAGCTTTTCAAAAGTGCCGTCACTTCGATTCCGTCAATGGTCATGCCTTCAAGACAGCAACTCTTGATGCTGGCACCAGACAAATTGACTTCGTCCATTTGCAGTCCGGAGAGATTGGCCTTGGTCATAGAGCATCCAGACATGTTCAGATTTTCGAGCGAACAGCCGGAAAAGTTGATATCCGAATAACTGCTCCCCGACAAATTCACGTCATGAAATGAAACCCCGCTCAGGTTCACATCTTCAAAACTCGACCCGGACAAATCACAAGTCTCGGCCTCAATCTGGTCTTTCAAGCCATTCAAGCGCATTGTCTCACTCCGCCGCTGCCAGCGGGGCCGAATCCTCTTTCGGATTGGCCGTATACTGGTCAATTCTTTGTTCGATCACCGGCCGGAAATGGCGGATAAGCCCCTGCACCGGCCAAGCTGCCGCATCGCCAAGGGCGCAGATCGTATGACCTTCCACCTGCTTGGAAACCTCGAACAGCATGTCGATTTCCTTCTTGTGGGCCTCGCCCCGTACCATGCGTTCCATCACGCGCCACATCCAGCCCGTACCCTCGCGGCATGGCGTGCATTGGCCGCAGCTCTCATGCTTGTAGAAATAGGACAGCCGGGCAATCGCGGCGATGATGTCGGTGGACTTGTCCATGACGATCACAGCAGCCGTCCCCAGACCGGAACCAAGCTCCTTGAGGCTATCGAAATCCATCGGGCAATCCATGATCTGGTCAGCCGGAACACAGGGCACCGAAGAGCCGCCCGGAATGACCGCCAGAAGATTGTCCCAACCGCCGCGAATACCGCCACAATGCTTGTCGATCAGTTCCCGGAATGGGATCGACATGGCTTCCTCGAAGGTCGCAGGCTGATTGACATGGCCGGACACGCAAAACAGCTTCGTGCCGTGGTTATTCTCCGCCCCGAACCCCTTGAACCAGTTCGCCCCGCGCCGCAAGATCGTCGGAGCAACGGCAATGGATTCCACATTATTGACCGTCGTCGGGCAGCCATAAAGGCCCACATTGGCCGGAAATGGCGGCTTAAGGCGCGGTTGCCCCTTCTTGCCTTCCAGCGATTCCAGCAAGGCCGTTTCCTCGCCGCAGATATAGGCACCGGCGCCATGATGGACGATGACGTCGAAATCATAACCGTGAATATTATTCTTGCCGATCAGGCGCTTCTCATAGGCCTGATCAACGGCAGCCTGCAATCGTTCGCGCTCGCGGATGAATTCGCCGCGCACATAGATGAAGGCGGCTTCCGCATTCATGGCAAAACCGGCGATCAGGCAGCCCTCGACCAGATGATGCGGATCATTGCGCAGGATCTCGCGATCCTTGCAGGTGCCCGGCTCGGATTCATCGGCGTTGACCACCAGATAATGCGGCTTGCCTTCCTGTTTGGGTGGCATGAAGGACCATTTCAGACCGGTGGGGAAGCCCGCACCGCCGCGCCCGCGCAAACCGGACGCCTTCATCTCGTTAATGATCCACTCACGCCCCTTTTGCAGCAGCCCGCGGGTGCCATCCCATGAGCCGCGCTTCAGCGCACCTTCCAGCCCCCAGTCATGGATGCCATAGATATTGGTAAAGATCCGGTCCTTGTCCTCGAGCATCACGGCCATTATGCATCCCCTCCGCTCTTGCTGGACGAGACCTTGCCAGCCTCAACCCGCTTGGAAAATTCCGTTTCTTCACCGGACGCCAGAATCTTGGCCTGCTCGATCCATCCCTCGCGGACAATCCGCCCACGGAAGGCAAGCTGGCTGTCGATGAAGGCAACATTGTCATCGGTCCAACTAGCGATCTGGGCAAAATGGAACACGCCCAGCCCATTCAGCTTTTCTTCGATCTTGGGACCAACGCCGCTGATTTCCTTCAGATTGTCCGCCTTGCCATCGAGCGGTTCGGACAGCAGGGCTGGCGCTTCGCCTTCTTCAGCGCTATCGGCAACAATGGCAGACTTCGTCTCAAGCGGGGCAGCCTTGCTCCCCCCAGATTCGACCTTATCCGCCTCAGCCTCAGCCTGAGGCTCGTCCATGTCTGCCCCAAGGCCCCATTTCACGACAGAGCCATCATAAAGCGACGGATCGGTAAGGGTCACCGGCCCCTCAAGGGGTGCCGAACCTTGACGGCCAATCTGGCTCCCCGGCTTGACGACCTCTCCGGCCTCGATCTTGTCGATCAACTGCTCCAGAATCTCGGGCGTCAGATCCTCATAGGTGTCTTTGAAAATCTGCACCATCGGCGCATTGACGCAGGCACCGGCGCATTCCACCTCTTCCCACGAGAAACTGCCATCCGAGGAAAGGGCAAACTGCTTTTCGGCGATCTTGTTCTTGCAGACGCGGATCAGGTCTCCCGCGCCACGCAGGCGGCATGGCGTCGTGCCGCAGACCTGAATATGAGCCTTCTTGCCCACCGGCTGCAACATGAACTGGGTGTAGAAGGTCGCCACTTCCAGCACTCGGATATAGGGCATGGACAGCATGTCCGCCACATATTCGATCGCTGGCTGCGAGACCCAGCCCTCCTGCTCCTGCGCCCGCGTCAAAAGCGGAATCACAGCAGAGGCCTGACGCCCTTCGGGATATCGACCAATCACATTCCTGGCCCATTCGATATTCTCCGCGGAGAATTCGAAGTGCTCGGGTTGTTCGCTATGCAGGCGACGGACACTCATGTCTGCCGTTCCTCGTACCTGTTTCGAGCCGACCGCAATCCGGTCCGGCATCGAAGTTGAAAATCATGGACCCGACACAACGGGCCCGAATTGTAGCCGACCTAGCGGTCCACCTCACCAAACACCAGATCAAGTGATCCGAGAATGGCAGAAACATCAGCCAGCTGATAGCCGCGCGACAGAAAGTCCATCGCCGACAGATGCGCAAAACCCGGCGCCCTGATCTTGCATTTATAAGGCTTGTTGGAACCATCCGAGACCAGATAGACCCCGAACTCGCCCTTGGGCGCTTCCACTGCGCAATAAACCTCGCCAGCTGGCACATGGAAGCCCTCCGTGTGCAGCTTGAAATGATTGATCAGTGCTTCCATGGAGCGTTTCATCTCGCCGCGTGTGGGCGGTACGATCTTGTCATTTTCAGCACAGATCGGCCCCTGCCCCTCGGGCTCGCGCAGCTTGGTGATGCATTGGCGCATGATCCGCACCGACTGGCGCATTTCTTCCATGCGCATCAGATAGCGGTCATAATTGTCGCCATGCTTGCCGATCGGAATATCGAATTCCATCTCCGCATAGCATTCATAGGGCTGGCTCTTGCGCAAATCCCACGGCACACCGCAGGAACGCACCATCGGACCGGAAAAGCCCCAAGCCCAGGCATCGTCGAGCGCAACAACACCAATATCGGCGTTGCGCTGCTTGAAAATGCGGTTATCCGTCAGCATCGTGCCGATGTCATCAACCACTTGCAGGAAGGGATCGCAAAAGGCCTCGATGTCATTGATCAGCACCTCTGGCAGATCCTGACGCACCCCACCGACACGGAAATAATTGGCATGCATGCGCGAGCCGCTGGCCCGCTCGTAAAAGACCATCAGTTTTTCGCGCTCTTCAAAGCCCCAAAGGATCGGAGTGAGCGCGCCGACATCCATCGCCTGCGTGGTGATATTGAGGATATGATTGAGAATGCGGCCAATCTCGCAATAGAGCACGCGGATCAACTGCGCCCGGCGCGGCACTTCCAGCCCCAGCAGACGCTCCACCGCCATGCAGAAAGCATGTTCCTGATTCATCGGCGCGACATAATCGAGGCGATCAAAATAGGGCGTGGCCTGCGCATAGATCTTGTGCTCGATCAGCTTTTCGGTACCCCGATGCAACAAGCCCACATGGGGGTCAACCCGCTCGACAATCTCGCCATCCAGCTCCAGAACCATGCGCAACACACCATGGGCAGCCGGATGCTGCGGTCCGAAGTTGATATTGAAATTTCTAACCTGTGTTTCAGCCATAACGCGTCAGTCCCCTCTCAGCCCCTTCATCGACCATCTGCCAGCCATCAATCAGCTATCGGCCTTTTCGTCTCCGGGCAGGACATAGTCCACGCCTTCCCAGGGACTGAGAAAATCAAAATTGCGAAATTCCTGCGCCAGCTTCACCGGCTCATAGACAACGCGCTTCTTCTCGTCGTCATAATGCACTTCATAATATCCGGTAAGCGGGAAATCCTTGCGCAAGGGATGCCCGTCAAATCCGTAATCCGTCAGCAAACGGCGCAAATCCGGATGCCCTTTGAACAGAATGCCATACATGTCATAGGCTTCGCGCTCGAACCAGTTGGCTCCGGGGAATACCCCGCAAATCGAATCCACATGGCTCGTCTCGTCTGTCATGACCTTGATTCGCACTCGGGCATTCTGCTTCGGACTGAGCAAATGATAGACCACGTCAAAGCGCTCCGGCCTTTGCGGATAGTCAACGGCGGTCACATCGATGAAAGAGGCGAATTTGAGCCGCGGATCGTCACGCAATACCCGGACGACCTCGACGATATCGGCACGATTTGCATTGACCGTCAATTCGCCGAAGGAAACATGCCAGTCGACAATTTTGCCATCCAGCACGAGGGCAATATAGTCACCGAGATCTCTTAATGTCTCGTCCATTGCGCAACATCCTCTTCAAAGCCCGAAGGCCCAATTCTCGAAATTCTGGCGCATTCTCCAAACGCCAGCCAGCGACCGCAAAACCAAACGCCTTCAGCGCTCGATAGACCCTGTCCGCCTGATTTTCTTCTGCAACAACAGCACGCCATAAAGCAGCGCTTCAGCCGTCGGAGGACAGCCGGGCACATAGATATCGACCGGTACGACCCGGTCGCAGCCCCTCACGACGCTATAGGAATAATGATAATAGCCGCCACCATTGGCGCAGGACCCCATGGAAATCACATAACGCGGCTCGGGCATCTGGTCATAGACCTTGCGCAGCGCAGGAGCCATCTTGTTGGTCAGTGTTCCGGCGACAATCATCACGTCAGACTGGCGGGGCGAACCGCGCGGCGCAAAGCCGAAGCGCTCGCAATCATAGCGCGGCATGGACATCTGCATCATTTCAACCGCACAGCAGGCCAGCCCGAAGGTCATCCACATCAGCGACCCCGTCCGCGCCCATGTGATCAGATCATCCGTGGCGGTAACAAGAAAGCCCTTGTCGGAGAGATCATCGCGCATCTGCTGCACAAACGGATCGTCATGTCCGATCGGCTTGCCGGTATTCGGGTCAATAATACCCTTGGGCTGCTGGGCAATCAGCGGCTGATTTCCATCACTTAATCCCATTCCAGCGCCCCCTTCTTCCATTCATAGACAAATCCTACCGTCAGGATTGCCAAAAAGATCATCATAGACACAAAGCCGAACATTCCCAGATCGCCGAAGGACACCGCCCATGGAAACAGGAAGGCCACCTCCAGATCGAAAATGATGAACAGAATCGAGACCAGATAGAAGCGGACATCGAACGGCATGCGCGCATCATCAAAGGCATTGAAGCCGCATTCATAGGCCGAGAGCTTCTCCGGATCGGGATTCTTGAAGGCAACAATGAATGGAGAAATCAGCAAGGCCAGACCGATGACCAGGGAAATGCCGATAAATATCACAATGGGAAGATAATCTTTCAGCAGCTCTTCCATAACGGTCGGTCCTCTCGAAAATGGTCCTTCACTGGACAGGCTCCTAGGTGTTGGTCTTGGAGGTCTGAACTGTCAAGCGAAATCTGAGACAGGATGAAGGTTGCGGTCCATAAACAACCTCGACGTCAGCACGCTTACCTCAGCATAAACACTTAAGCAAGGGACACTATCCATTTTTGTCACTGATAGCGACTAACAGCGCATAACATAACTTTACTGTTGCACAGCCCGATTCGGAAAACCAGAAACAACACCTACGACAAAGGTCAAAAGCATCAGCCATCGCGAATGCCGAACCGCAGATATCGAGCCCCTGCCCCGCACGAGACACACCATTCCGACGCAATCTGGACGATTATGGTGCGAAACATGCACACACTCCGCAGATCGACCAATTTTCATACTATAGTCGAAGTTTGACCAAAATAACTCTGTGAAATTCACGGATTCTATTGTAAGCCGGAGCGGAAGTTTGATTTTTTTCGAGGCGAGAAGAAAAAAAATATTTAAGAGTTACACTCACTGAAATCACAATAAGAGCGAAGGGACGCTCGCTCGCAGTCTTTCACGACGATCAACCGAAAATGAGGCAAGTCTGATGAAAACAGCAACAATCGGCTCCGCAATGATCGATATCATTACCATTGTTGCCGACAATGATATTGAACGCATCTCCATGACCAATGCGCACAATTCATTCCTGATGCTCGAGCAAGGTCGCAAAATCGATGCGCTTAACATCTCCACCCATGTCGGCGGTGGCGCCATTAATGCTGCGGTAGCCTTGTCGCGCCTTGGCAACGAAGTGACACCGAACGTCAAGATCGGTGAAGATATCGAAGCAGAGATGGTTCGACAGCTTCTGGCGCGGGAAGGTCTTTCCGACAAGGGCCTGATGACAACCGACAAGGCGATCACCGGCTGCTCGGTCATGATTGCGTCCCACGACCGCAATGCATCAATCTTTACCGCACGCGGTGCCAACTGCCGGGTAACCGATGCGGACATCCATGAGGGCATCTTCGATGGCGCAGAGCTGCTGCATGTCGCCCCGATGTCCAACGAGTCGGCCGAGGCCTTCCCGATTATCTGTCAGCGTGGCAAGGAAGCCGGAGCTTTCGTTGTTGCCAACCCCGGCGAACGCCAGATTGATCGTCGTGGCAAGGAATTTCTCGACACGGCCAAGAATATCGATCTGATCAACATCAACCGTGCCGAAGCAGAGTTGATGATGCCAGCCCTTCTGGACTATTCCAGACATTCCAACATGCGCACGGTCAAGATGGATCAGAGCGCCAGCAAGAGCCTGATGACTCGCGGTCTGATCATGGATCATGTCCATTGCTCCCTGTCCGGCTTCATGTCTCTTCTGATGTCAATCGGTCCGAAATATATCCTGATCACCGACGGCACCGGCGGTGCCTATCTGGGCAGTCAGGAAGGCATTTATCATTGCCCGATCAAGAAGACCAATGTGCGCGGTACCGCTGGCGCTGGTGATGCATTCACATCCACCTTCGGCGCCATTCTGGGCGCTGGCGCAACCGCTGAAAAAGCTCTTCAGATCGCAACCATCAACTCTTCATCGGTCTGCGAATATGTCGACACCCAAAGCGGCCTGTTGACGATCAAGGAAGCAGAAAAACGCTGGGAAGCAGACAAGGCAAATCTTCCCGTATCCTTCTGGCCATGGCAAGACTAGAGGCCAAATCAGGGGTCAGCCCCACCATCTTTCAGAAAGGCCGCAGCTTGACGCTGTGGCCTTTTTTGTTGCCCATAGAGCCCCCGGGCGCCAAAACCAAAACAAAGCCGCCCACAGGCCCCTATGGGCGCACATACAGGCTTTGAGAGAAAGCCAGCCCCAGCCGACCTACAGCCAGCCCAAAGTCAGCCCAGATCCAGCCCAGAGAGCCTTCCCGCCAGTCCTCTCCTCCGCGCAGCACATAAAGCCGGGCACAGCACATGCCGGGCACAGCAAACAAGGCAGGGCACAGCAAACAAGGCAGGGCACAGACGTTTTCTTTGAGGGATAAAGGCATGCGCGAACAGATTCCGGCCCCGCCAGCGAAAATTGCCAGCAGAAAAGACACGATCCACCATTTCATAGTGAAATGAAGGCGTCTGTCACATCAATGTCAAAGGAGAATGCCATGAGAAAATGGCGAGAATGACGGGACTCGAACCCGCGACCTCCGGCGTGACAGGCCGGCGCTCTAACCAACTGAGCTACATCCCCGCATTTCATGCCAACAAGAAACTTGTCGGCTGGGGTTTCGGGATGGCGAGAATGACGGGACTCGAACCCGCGACCTCCGGCGTGACAGGCCGGCGCTCTAACCAACTGAGCTACATCCCCATTACCCGAACCACACTCACCGCCGCTGAAGCGACATGTTCCGTGTGGAGTGGCGCTGAAATACGACGCGAACGAGGGTAAGTCAAGCACCCAAGAAATTCTTTTTGTGAAAATTTCACAGTCCATTTGCAGAACCGGCTTATTCCTGCCATTTCCCTTGTTGGAAAGCGAAATTTATCCAAAGGCAACTTGCTCACAGCCATACAGAACCCCTTTTCCCTCAGCAAATTTCTGCTGAAAGATCAGAAACAACCATCCTGTTATCAAGCCCATAAAGCAGATCCATCGGGCACGCTTTGCAATGCCAATCAGGGGTGCGCGCCCTCCTCCACTGATTTCCCCAGAGAATGGTTTCAACTGTCATTTTTTTGTTGCATGCCCGGCACTCAGCATCTAAAAGCAGCTCACGCATTAAGGCGCGAGGGTGTTTAGCTCAGCTGGTTAGAGCATCTCGTTTACACCGAGAGGGTCGGGAGTTCGAATCTCTCAACACCCACCATTCCCTGACTTTCGCATGTCGAAAGCCTTCGAAATCGTCCAGCAGGAATGTTTTCGACAAGGGAACGCTTCTGAATGCATTGATCGCATTTCATTTTAGGAAATGCAGAATGGGTGTTTAGCTCAGCTGGTTAGAGCATCTCGTTTACACCGAGAGGGTCGGGAGTTCGAATCTCTCAACACCCACCATTCCCCAAAGCCTTAAAAGATTAATAGCCTCAAGCGCTCGTCTGGATAATTCTGTTTTTCAACGATCGCTGCATTGGCCAAGATGCTTCATGCATCATGTGGCCTGATGTCGCTTGGCTGCTTCCTTTTCCGCCCCCGTCATCCCAAATAGGCAATCTCGCCTCTGCTCTACACTCCGGATGAAACCGGCAGCCGTTTTGGCATGCTCTTTGCTCTTTTAATCACGTATCCGATTTGTTGATGAACAAAACGAGCAAAATCATGTCTATCTATACTTCGACTTATGACAGTACAAACAGCCTGCTGGCGCTCCTCTCGTCAAACTCGACAAGCAGCACCAGCAGTACAAGCAGCGACGACACATTCAGCACACTCTTTGGATCGGACGAAGAAACATCTGATACTTCAAGCAGTTCCAGCAGTTCATCGTCCACGTCTTCGCTTTTCTCGGCAGAAACGCTCAACGCCATGCTGAGTCTTCAGGAAGATGTTTCCAGCCAAACCATGGATGAGATGCGAATGGGCCCTCCACCGGGCGGTTCAACATCACCTGAGGAAACTACCAATACAGAATCTGCCTCCCAGGCAGGATTTACCCTGCAGGTTTAGCCCACTTGTGACCAAATCTGCAATGCATATTCGCCCGTCAGCCAGCCAAACTGGCTCCCGGGCGGAATTGCACGCGCTCTTTCTTGCAGACCACACAGACTGCTTTCAGGCAACATGATGCCTGAGGCTTTTAAGGAAGGCATGGACGGCAGCTTCAGTCCCCTGCGCCTCAAAGCCTTCCAGCCGTTCCTCGCTCCAGCCATCAACCGGCTCCAGATCGGCCATGAGCACATCAAAGCGATCCATCTCATCATAGGTGAGCGGCAGTTGTGAGGCCGTCTGCAACAGTCCCATCAATTGGTGAATCTTCAGCATGATGACAAAGGCCCGGGTCATTGGCGCCACCAGTCTGGAGTCATCGCGCCAGTTGCGGCCGCCAAATACCTCCTGCGTTACCCGCTGCCCTGCCCCCAGACAATCAAAATGCATGCAGCCCCGATAGCCCTGCTGTTCGCGCTCCTCATAGATCTTGCAGCTCTGCCCCTCGGTCAATTGCGGGCACGGCTCTCCGTTTGGCTTGTCGATGGGAAACTCGTCAGACTTATCAAAGGCCAGACAGATGCAGCAAAGGGCCGCGCAATTCTGGCAATCGGGGATCAGTGAGGATTCGGTCATGGTCCACCCTTCAGCTATTTGCATGCGCCTTGCCCGCGCATAAACCACGGCAAAGGCGATCATTCTCTTTGTCATTGCAGCCCGGCTCCAACTGGTCGCATGAAACCGTGCATTTGAGATTTTTGCTTATACAGCATTCCCAAAATGTAAAAACCCCCAGTTCGGTCCGAACCGGGGGTTAAAAATCTTGTCGCGATAAATGGTCAATCGCGCTTATTTGCCGTTGACGGCGTCTTTCAGACCTTTGCCAGCTTTGAACTTAGGCGTTTTGGAAGCCGGGATCTGAATGGTGTCACCAGTGCGGGGGTTACGGCCTTCGGTAGCGGCACGTTCGGTGACAGAAAAGTTTCCGAAGCCAATGATGCGGACTTCTTCATTGTTTTTCAGGGTTTCAGAAACGATGTCAAACAGCGCATCAACCGCTTCGCCAGCCTGTGCTTTTGTGAGATCTGCTTTTTCCGCAACAGCAGAGATCAGTTCGTTCTTGTTCATATTTTCTTCCTTTTCGGTTCAATCGCAAAAGCTCATGGTCCTTCGCAACGCTTCACCACTAAGAATCAACACACCTTGGGAAATACCAGACGCGGAATGCGACAATCTGGCGAAACGGGTCAGAAATCAAGAGGGAATTTCGCAGAAATCAGCCATTTTTGGGGCTTTAAACAGGAATTAACAGCCTGACAAGAAAAAAAGGCCCTTCCTTAGTAGGAAGAGCCTTGTTTTTTCTTACCTGTCACATTGAACAAGGCCAAAATCGCTCGCCAAAACGCAATCGATTCTTTCCCCGATCAGTGAGCAACCGAAGCGTTTTCCTCACTTTCGGACTGAATGCCCGGATCCGGCATCTGGCTCTCGTCCCACTCGATGGGCTCGAACTTTTCAACCAGCGCCTTCTCGAGAACCTGACCGACGTTGCTGACCGGAATGATTTCCATTCCATTCTTCACATTGTCAGGAATATCGACAAGATCCTTGGCATTCTCTTCCGGAATCAGCACGGTCTTGATACCACCGCGCAGAGCTGCCAGCAGCTTTTCCTTCAGACCACCGATCGGCAAGACGCGGCCACGCAGCGTGATCTCACCGGTCATCGCAATATCCTTGCGCACCGGAATGCCGGTCATCAGGGACACGATGGCAGTCGCCATGGCGATACCGGCGGACGGACCGTCCTTCGGCGTAGCCCCCTCAGGCACGTGAACGTGAATGTCCTTCCTGTCGAACAACGGAGGCTCGACGCCGAAGTCCACGGCACGGGAACGCACATAGGAGGCTGCGGCCTGAATGGATTCCTTCATCACGTCGCGCAGGTTACCCGTCACCGTCATCTTGCCCTTGCCGGGCATCATGACGCCTTCGATGGTCAGCAATTCGCCGCCCACCTCGGTCCATGCCAGACCGGTGACAACGCCCACCTGATCCTCGGCATCGATTTCGCCGAAGCGGAAGCGTGGCACCCCGAGATAATCCTCGATATTGGCGACAGTGATGTCGATCTTGTCGAGTTTCTTCATGATCAGGTCCTTGGTAACCTTGCGTGCCAGCTTCATCAGCTCGCGCTCAAGGTTACGGACACCGGCCTCGCGGGTATAGCGCTGAACGATCAGACGCAGGGCTTCCTCATCAAGGCTGAACTCGCCTTCCTTCAGACCATGATCGGACATGGCTTTGGGCAACAGATGACGACGCGCAATCTCGATCTTCTCATCCTCGGTGTAACCGGCGATGCGAATGACTTCCATGCGGTCCATCAGCGGAGCCGGAATATTAAGCGTGTTGGCCGTGGTGATGAACATGACGTTGGAAAGGTCATATTCCACCTCCAGATAATGGTCCACAAAGGTACCATTCTGTTCCGGATCAAGCACTTCAAGCAGAGCCGAAGACGGATCGCCGCGGAAGTCCATGCCCATCTTGTCGATCTCGTCGAGCAGGAACAGCGGGTTGGCCTTCTTGGCCTTCTTCATCGACTGGATCACCTTGCCCGGCATGGAACCGATATAGGTCCGGCGATGACCGCGAATTTCCGCTTCATCGCGCACACCACCAAGTGCCATGCGCACAAATTCGCGTCCGGTAGCCTTCGCAATGCTCTTGCCAAGCGAGGTCTTGCCAACGCCCGGAGGGCCAACGAGGCAAAGGATCGGGCCCTTGAGCTTGTTGGTCCGGGTCTGCACGGCAAGATATTCGATGATCCGCTCTTTGACCTTCTCGAGGCCATAGTGATCGACATCCAGAATCTCTTCCGCCTTTTCCAGATCCACCTTGACGCGGGACTTCTTGCTCCAGGGAATACCCAGCAGCCAGTCGAGATAGTTGCGCACCACGGTAGCCTCGGCAGACATCGGGCTCATCTGCTTGAGCTTCTTCAGCTCGGCCTCCGCCTTTTCCTTGGCTTCCTTGGTCAGCTTGGTCTTCTCGATCGCCTGTTCCAGCTCGCGAATCTCGTCCGCGCCTTCCTCGGAATCGCCCAGCTCCTTCTGAATGGCCTTCATCTGCTCATTCAGATAATATTCGCGCTGGGTTTTCTCCATCTGGCGCTTGACGCGACTGCGGATGCGCTTTTCGACCTGAAGAACGGAGATCTCGCTCTCCATCAGGCCAAGCACCTGTTCCAGACGCTCGATCACGCTGACAATACCGAGAATTTCCTGCTTCTCCTGAATCTTGATGGCAAGATGGGAAGCAACGGTATCGGCCAGCTTGGAATAGTCATCGATCTGGGACACTGCCCCGATCACTTCAGGTGAAACCTTCTTGTTCAGCTTCACATAATTCTCGAATTCGGTCGCAACAGAACGCGCCAGAGCCTCGACTTCAACCCGCTCGCCATCTTCGTCATGCAACACGGTAGCGGTTGCTTCATAAAGATCATCGCGCTTGGTGAAATCGCCCAGCTTGGCCCGGTTCACGCCTTCGACGAGCACCTTGACGGTGCCATCGGGCAGCTTGAGCAGCTGCAGCACGGTTGCGAGCGTACCAATTTTGAAAATGTCCCCGGGGGCGGGATCATCATCGCCGGCATTCATCTGCGTTGCCAGCAAAATCATCTTGTCCGACTGCATCACTTCTTCAAGTGCGCGAATGGACTTTTCGCGTCCCACAAAAAGCGGAACGATCATATGTGGAAAGACAACAATGTCTCTCAGTGGCAAGACCGGATAAGTATCCGAAGCCATCGGGTTGGCTGCGCCAATCACAGGTCCTTCGGTCATGCTTTCCTACCTTTCTTGGATCATTGACCCTTCCCGTCAGAGACAGGGTATATATGCGGCCCTTGGCCCGCAATAAAGCCGATACAAAGTCATACGCTCATAAAGAGCCGCTGGACCAGAAACGTCATCGGCAGATGAACAGAGTGAGACTCACACACAAACAGAAATCGCCTCACGGTACCACTTAGTTGGGGCTTCGCGACATGCTTTTCAAGCCACTCCACAGACCCTTTCCAACATTGTGAAAAAAGGGTCGCGTCCGGGCCGTGTATGATATCGCTCTGCCTTGCAAGAATAGCGCCAGACGGCCTTATTCCGACTGACAAAAAAGGCGACCCAAGGCCGCCCTTTGAATTCATTGCGCAAAGACCGGCCAATCAGGCGGAGGTCGGTTCCGCCTCGCTCTTCATGTCGCCATAAATATAGAGCGGGCGTGCCTCTCCTTTGACCACATCGCCGGAAATGACCACTTCTTCAACACCTTCGAGCCCGGGGAGCTCATACATTGTATCAAGAAGAATGGCTTCCAGAATGGACCGCAGACCACGGGCACCGGTTTTTCGCTCGATCGCCTTCTTGGCAACCCCGCGCAGAGCATCGTCATGGAATGTCAGGCGCACGCCTTCCATTTCGAACAGCGCCTGATACTGCTTGACGATCGCATTCTTGGGCTGGGTCAGAATGGAAACCAGCGCCTCTTCATCCAGATCTTCAAGGGTGGCCAGAACAGGTAGACGACCGACAAATTCCGGGATAAGACCGAACTTGAGCAGATCCTCCGGTTCCAGTTCCTTGAACAACTCGCCAGTGCCGCGCTCATCAGGATCTTCCACCTTGGCAGCAAAGCCGATGGAGCTGTCTACACCGCGCGCGGAAATGATCTTGTCCAGACCAGCAAAGGCCCCGCCACAGATAAACAGGATGTTGGACGTATCCACCTGCAGGAATTCCTGCTGCGGATGCTTGCGCCCGCCCTGAGGCGGAACGGAAGCAACAGTCCCTTCCATGATCTTGAGCAATGCCTGCTGAACGCCCTCACCCGAAACGTCGCGGGTGATGGATGGATTGTCGGACTTGCGGGAAATCTTGTCGATCTCGTCGATATAGACAATCCCGCGCTGTGCCTGCTCGACATTGTAATCGGCAGCCTGCAGCAGCTTGAGAATGATATTCTCGACATCCTCACCCACATAACCAGCTTCGGTCAGTGTCGTAGCATCGGCCATCGTGAAAGGCACATCCAGAATGCGCGCCATGGTCTGGGCAAGGAAGGTCTTGCCGCAACCGGTCGGGCCGATCAGCATGATGTTGGATTTAGCAAGTTCGAGATCCGAGCTCTTCTTTCCGTGGGCAAGACGCTTGTAATGGTTGTGAACGGCAACAGAAAGAACCTTCTTTGCCCTTCCCTGACCAATTACATAATCGTCGAGCACATCGCAAATTTCCTGCGGTGTAGGAATACCGTCCTTGGATTTCACCATCGAAGACTTGTTCTCTTCGCGGATGATATCCATGCACAACTCGACGCATTCATCACAAATGAATACCGTCGGCCCCGCAATCAACTTGCGCACTTCATGCTGGCTTTTGCCACAGAAGGAGCAGTAGAGCGTATTTTTGCTATCACCACCACTAGCCTTACTCATGTATGTGCCTCTTCTTTCGTTGCATTCGGCGGTCTCGATTTGAACACCGACTTACTAGTTTAGAATGCTCTGCAACGTCTGCAAGCAAAATAAACCCAATCTCCCTGACGCCTGACGCATAAATTTGCCAATTTCAGCCAAAAGCCGCCAGATTTATAAAAGCATGTACCCGAAAAGATCAATATAGGTTTAACAGGGTCTATTCGGCATGCCAGAACCGGATCGGCAGACACGATCTGCCAGCCAACCGGCCCTGCAAGAACTTAGTCCTTGCCTTTCTCTTTCTTGTCTTCAGGCGCAAGGGAATTGCGATTCTCGACAACCTTGTCGACGAGCCCCCATTCCTTGGCCTCCTGTGCGGTCATGAAATGATCACGATCGAGCGTCTTGTCGACCGTTTCATAATCCTGTCCGCAATGCTTGACATAAACTTCGTTCAGACGGCGCTTCATCTTCAGGATATCTTCGGCATGGCGCTGGATGTCCGATGCCTGACCCTGAAAGCCGCCCGATGGCTGATGCACCATGATGCGCGCATTTGGCAGCGCAAAACGCATATCCTTGTGCCCTGCGCAAAGCAGCAGCGAGCCCATGGAAGCAGCCTGCCCCAGGCAGAGCGTGGCAACCGGCGGCTTGATGAACTGCATGGTGTCATAAATGGACATGCCTGCCGTCACAACGCCTCCGGGCGAATTGATATAGAGAGAAATCTCTTTCTTGGGGTTATCCGCTTCCAGAAACAGCAACTGGGCACAGACCAGAGCAGCCATGTGATCTTCAATCGGGCCCGTGATAAAGATAATGCGTTCCTTCAGGAGGCGCGAATAGATGTCATAGGCGCGTTCTCCGCGATTTGACTGCTCCACCACCATTGGAACCAGATTCATAGTGAGATCGAGTGGATCCTTCATTCGTCTTTCCTTATCAACTCCAACCGGGCAAAGGCATCATCGCCCCTCTGCTCCACACGCCAAACCTTAAACACTAACCCTGATTAAGGCCATCTGGTGACGCAAAGTCACCATATTTGATCTTACTCCGCAAAAAACAGCGCTTTTGCCAGAGCAACGCCGGACAATCTGACATATATGCCATGAAATCCTTCCACCTCGCAAAACCAACAGCACAAAGGCCAGAGAATCACGAGAATGGACCAGCACAGTCTCATTAGCACCGTGACAATGAATATTTTACTGACAAATATTCAAAGACCGGGAAATCAGCGGATCAATGAGTCGCGACCGGCACACTATCCGCAAATGGCGGCCACTGACCAGCCCATTCGCCTTCTAAAATGAATAGATATGGTTAACCGGGATAAATTCAACATGTTGTAAACAGAAAGACGCCCACCGTGGAAAACGGCAGGCGTCCCGAATTTCAAGCCGAGAGCGAAGAATGTGATTATTCTTCGTCTTCAGTGACCATCTTTTCCAGCTCTTCCTTGGTAACGGTCTTGTCTTCAACCTTCACCAGTTCGAGCAGATAGTCGACCACTTTTTCTTCGAAGATCGGCGCACGAATGGAAGCCAGAGCTTCCGGATTCTTGGTGTAATATTCGAAGACCTGACGTTCCTGACCCGGGAACTGCTGGGCACGCTGCATGATGCCGCGCTGCACTTCCTCGTCAGCAACCGTAATTTCGTTCTTCTCACCGATTTCGGAAAGCACCAGACCAAGGCGAACGCGACGTTCGGCAATTGCCTTATACTCTTCCTTGGCTTTCTCTTCGGTCGTATCCTCGTCTTCAAAGGTCTTGCTGGCTTCATTCATTTCAGCAGTGACCTGACGCCAGATATTCTCGAATTCCTGTTCCAGAAGGGTTGGCGGAACGTCAAACTTGTGCAGCTCGTCCATCTTGTCAAGAAGCTGACGCTTGACGCGCTGACGGGTCAGCTGACCATATTGGGAAACGATCTGGTCCTTGATCAGCTCTTTGAGCTTGTCGAGGGATTCGATACCCAGTTTGGTAGCAAATTCGTCGGTCAGTTCCAGCTCGCCCGGAGCCTGAACTTCCTTGACCTTCACTTCGAATTCAGCGTCCTTGCCAGCGAGATGCTCGGCGCCATATTCCTCGGGGAACTTGACCTTGACAACGGTTTCGTCACCGGCAGCAACACCGATCAACTGCTCTTCAAAGCCCGGAATGAACTGGCCGGAGCCCAGAACCAGCTGGCCATTTTCATCAGCACCGCCGTCAAAGGCTTCGCCGTCGATCTTGCCCAGATAGGACATGACAACACGGTCGCCATTTTCAGCCTTGCCTTCCTTGGTTTCGAAAGGACGGGAGCTTTCAGCGATCTGGTTGAGGCGTTCCTCAACTTCGCTATCCTCGACTTCGACGACCGGACGTTCGATCTCGACGCCGGAAACATCAGCAACCTCGATGGTCGGCAGCACTTCATAGATGATGCTGAAATCGAGATCAGCCTTGCCATCCATGATTTTGCCAGCTTCGACTTCATCTTCAGTCAGCTTATACTGAGGCTGCATGGCCGATTTTTCATTGCGATCAGCCAGAGTGGTCCGAGTGGTCTCGTTGATCAGCTCCTGAATGATTTCGCCCATCAGGGCCTTACCATGCAGTTTGCGGACATGAGATGCCGGTACCTTGCCTGGGCGGAAGCCGTTAATTCGGATCTGACCCTTGATTTCATCAATTTTGGCGACCAGCTTGGCTTCGAGATCAGAAGCAGGAACCACGACTTTCAGTTCGCGTTTCAGACCTTCGGACAGGGTTTCAGTGACCTGCATATCAATCTGCTTTCGTTCTTTGTCAAATTCAGTTGGTTCGAGGCGCACCAAAAGGGAAAACCCCGGACGGTTTGGCGCGTCCAATTTCTTATCAATCTGCTGTCGTCAAACAGCCTCGCGCCACTCACTACCAACGAAGACAGGCCGCGACAGAGGCAAAAACCATCTTGCGTGCGACCTAGACATGTCTCCCCCCTCTTTCCAATTTCACATGAAAAGAGAAGCTATGGTACGGGTGGAGGGACTTGAACCCCCACGGCTCTCGCCACCAGAACCTAAATCTGGCGTGTCTACCAATTCCACCACACCCGCACAGCGCGGCGCATGGTGCGCCAGCAAATCGAGCGGAGCCTCTATAACACCCGATATGGAAAGCGCAAAGGAAAATTCACAAAAAGTGCAAAATTCCCCATGAGCCTTGGGGGTATCAGGTGAATTTTGCAACAAAAAACGCACAGACCGGCGCCTCCCGCCCGACAGGCCACAACGGTCGCCCAGACAGCGCCCCGCTTTAGCCATCAAGTTTCAATGGCGCAAAGCTGTCACAAATCTGCGATATTTGGGATAACCAAGGCCTTGTGACGAGCAGGAAAAGCAGGCGGCAAAAAGACGCCGCCACCCCATTTACTCCACCCGCCAGATATCTCTCGATCAAACGGCCATCAACAAAGAATGAGCGCCCGATTGGCAGCCAAGGACAGCTAGATGACAACCGAACCCATCAGTCGTCGTCACCATAACTGTCCATATCCGGCCCGTCCTCATCGATGTCATAATCCTCGAACAGGCTTTCATAAACCTTCGGCAAAATGTCGACGAGATCTTCGGAAATGAGCCCCGGCCCGAGAGTGGAACCGGCCTGACTGTGAAGCCACACGCCAGCACAGGCAGAATCGAAGGTCGGCATGCCTTGCGCCATCAGGCCACCAACAATACCGGCGAGCACATCACCACTGCCCGCCGTGGCCAGAAACGGCACGCCTTGCGAATGAATGACCGCATAACCATCCGGGCTGGCGACAACGGTATCAGCCCCCTTAAGAATAATGACAGCACCGCTGCGCTGCGCAGCAGCAACGGCACAATCCAGCTTGGAAAGCCGCTTCTCTTCGCGCATACGATAAGAGAGATCGGGGAACAGACGTGCAAACTCGCCTTCATGGGGCGTCAGAACCAACCGTCCTGATTGCGCTGCGGGACAATCATGCAGATGCGCCATGTCTCTTGAGCCGTCAGCAACAGCCTTTGCAAAGCAGGTAATCGCATCGGCATCCAGCAGCAGCCCCATATCTTGCCCAAGCGCTTCTTCCACCAGTTGCTGCTTTTCAGCCTCGGTGCCAAGCGCTGGTCCGGCAACGAGAATATCGCAATCGCGACGCTCGAAAAGACCGGCAAGCGAACCGGCAACCGTCATGGGTTCGATCATGATGGAGGTCACCTGCTGAGCAACGGCAATCGCAGCATCAGCAGGAGGAGCCAGTGTCACGAGCCCTGCCCCCGCCCGCAACGCCGCCCGCGCGGCAAGACGCGCAGCACCGCTATGCAACGCATCACCACACAGTACGACACAATGGCCGCGATGGAATTTGTGATCCGCCAGCCGTTCCGCCTGGATGACATCCAGAGGCTTGAGCGCTTCAGGCCAATTGCTCAGCCAAAGCGAAGGCACATTCTCGAACGCACAGCAACCGGTGTCTTCCAGCACATCGTCCTTGATGCCGATATCGGCCACCACCAGCCGCCCACAGGAGGCCTTGCCCGGATAGAGAAGATGGCCGGGCTTCTTGCGAAAGAAAGTGACCGTCTGATCGGCACGCACCGCAGCACCGCCAATCTGGCCACTAGCCCCTTCAACACCGCTTGGCAGATCAACCGAGAGAACAGGCAAGCCGCTCAGATTGAGTTCATCGATCAGTTCGGCAATCTCGCCGGTGATCGGTCGATCCAGCCCGGCACCGAAAAGCGCATCAACAACGATATCGGAATCATCCCAGAGGCTGGCGGACAGGCTGTAAACTTCATCACCCCATTCTTCCGCAGCCCGTCGCGCATCCCCCTTGAGATCATCCACCTCGACCATGCAGCCGATAATAACGCTCCAGCCCTCTTCTTCGAGCAATTGCGCCGCGACAAAGCCATCGCCACCATTGTTGCCCGGACCGCAGAGAATACAGACCATACCCGACGCCGCAGAGCCCGTCTTGCGTTCCAGCAGATCCATGGCCGCAGCAGCCACGGCCTGACCGGCACTTTCCATGAGTTGATATCCTTCGGTTCCTCTTTCGATTGTGAGACGATCCGCCTCCCCCATTTGCGCCGGCGTTAGAATTTCAACGGCAGTTTCGCTCATCTCAGACATCCCAGATATTCCTCAAAATGGCGACCGTCCCGCAATGGCGAAACAGTCCTGACGGCGCTCCTTGCGAAGCACTCGCCTTTGTTATTGTCTGAAAATCTATAACCAGAATGCGCAAACAACAATCGCGCCAGCCCCTATTGCCCACGCTAATATCGCGAGCTGGCAAGAATTTTCGCCTCTCCGCCCGACCGAGCCGGAAAATTAACATTCTCCAACCATCGGATCGGCGCTCCAACTGCCTCATCGGAATGAAAATCCACAGAAAGAATCAGCCCAAACAGTGCCTCGATATTATGCAAAAGTAGGGTTCGAAAAGAAAAAGTGACCTAAAAGTGACCATCAAAGTCAACAAATTCGACTGTTGACCAAAGGCCATGATGCATAAATATGCATCATTTGCCTAATTTTACATCATTTCATTTCCCCAAAATGCCTCAAAATTCGACCGTTGGGTACTGGTGAACGCAAGCTTTTCCTGCTTTTATTCCCTACAACACAATTGGCACACAGAATGCATAAATTTTCACAAACCGGAAAGCGGCTGAAGATGTCCCCTAGGGCTTCGGATGACTGAGGCAATCCGGCTCAAAAGTTAACCAGGGTCCGATTGAGCGCTCGCAGATCTGGCAATGGTTGATAGAGGCTCCAAAGCACAAATAGTTTGGGAAAGCGAACAGCCATGAAAAAAATCGAGGCAATTATCAAACCTTTCAAACTCGATGAAGTCAAAGAAGCGCTGCAGGAAGTTGGCCTTCAGGGCATCACAGTGATCGAAGCTAAAGGGTTTGGCCGGCAGAAAGGTCACACCGAACTGTATCGCGGCGCCGAATATGTAGTCGATTTTCTTCCCAAAGTGAAAGTCGAGGTCATTCTCGCCGACGATCAGGTCGACGCCGCAGTGGAAGCCATCCAGAAAGCCGCCCAGACAGGCCGCATCGGCGATGGCAAGATCTTCATCTCCACGATCGAGCAGGCCATTCGCATTCGTACCGGCGAAACCGGCAACGACGCCATCTGATTTGCAAATAAAGCTCCGGAGCGTCCCGACCCGGAGCATATGATACAACCTTCCAAGGGACAATAAACACCTTCCAAGGGAACAGTTCAGACACAAGTTGGGAAATCGGAGAAACGGAGTGCAAGACGTTTTCCTATTTCCAATTCACAGACAGTAAAGGATACTGGAATGAGCACACCAGCTGATATCGTCAAATTGATTTCAGAGCAGGACGTCAAGTATGTTGACATCCGTTTTACCGACCCTCGCGGTAAATTGCAGCACGTAACCGTTATTGAAGACCAGGTTGATGAAGACTTCCTCGAAGAAGGCTTCATGTTTGACGGTTCCTCTATCGCAGGCTGGAAATCCATCGAAGCTTCTGACATGAAGCTGATGCCTGATTGCGACAGCGCCTATATCGATCCGTTCTATGCAGAAAAAACCCTCTGCATTCACTGTTCTGTTGTCGAACCAGACACCGGTGCTCCTTACGAGCGCGACCCGCGCGGTACCGCACAGAAAGCCGAAGCTTACCTCAAAGCAACCGGCATTGGTGACGTAGCCTATTTCGGCCCTGAAGCCGAATTCTTCATCTTCGATGACGTGCGCTATGCCAACACCATGAACAAGGTGTCCTACGAAGTAGACGCCGCTGACGCAGCATGGAACACCGACACCGAATATGAAACCGGCAACACCGGTCATCGTCCGGGCATCAAGGGCGGCTACTTCCCTGTAAACCCGACCGACTATGCTCAGGACATCCGTTCCGAGATGCTTTCCACCATGAAATCTCTCGGCATGAAAGTTGACAAGCACCACCACGAAGTGGCTTCCTGTCAGCATGAGCTGGGCCTGATTTTCGATAGCCTCACCAAACAGGGTGACGAGCTGCAGAAATACAAATATGTCATCCATAACGTTGCTCAGGCATATGGCAAATCTGCCACCTTCATGCCAAAGCCGATCTATGGCGACAACGGCACCGGCATGCACTGCAACATGTCCATCTGGAAAGACGGCAAGCCGCTCTTCGCTGGCGACAAATATGCTGACCTGTCCGACGAAGCCCTGTATTTCATCGGCGGTATCCTCAAGCATGCGAAAGCCCTGAACGCTTTCACCAACCCGTCCACCAACTCCTACAAGCGCCTGATTCCGGGCTTCGAAGCTCCGGTTCTGCGTGCATATTCCGCACGTAACCGTTCTGGCTGCATCCGTATTCCTTGGACCGAATCTCCAAAGGCAAAACGCGTTGAAGCCCGCTTCCCGGATCCGTCCGCCAACCCGTATCTCTGCTTTGCAGCCCTGCTGATGGCTGGTCTTGACGGTATCAAGAACAAGATCCATCCTGGCGATGCAATGGACAAGAACCTGTACGATCTGCCACCTGAAGAACTCGAAGGCATTCCAACCGTTTGCGGTTCCCTGCGTGAAGCCATCGAAGAACTCAAGGCCGACAGCGACTTCCTGCTGGCTGGCGACGTATTCACCAAAGACCAGATTGCTGGCTATATCGAACTGAAGGAAGAAGAAATCCAGCTGTTCGAACACACCCCGCATCCGGTTGAATTCCTGATGTATTACAGCTGCTAAGTCTTTAGCGTTTGGCCCCGCCAAACGCTAAAATCTCACAGTATTTTGTGAGCCGCAGCGACAGGTGCCGTTTCCATAAACAGCACCGAAAGCCAATAAACAAAGGGCCGGTTTTAACCGGCCCTTTTTTATAAACCTAATAATTCAAGGCTTTTCTGATCAGTTACTACAGAGCCGACTGCATAGTAAAACCCGCCTTCACACACGAATTAGTTACAGTATATATATCGACTGCTTCCCCTTTATATGATTTTGGAAAAGTGGGGTAAAAATGATTCTTCTTTGAAGCCAAAAATCCATGATAGGGAACAACTTCACGCCCAACCCGCATATAGCCACAAACATCCAGAACTGTTTTCTTGTGTTTTTTCGAAGCATAGGAAAGCAATTTCACCACTTTACTACCCTTGTAAAGTTTCAAATCACCGAGCCTCTTGCTAAGCCCAAGTTCAATAGCCCTTCTCTGTTTTGATGTTAATTTGAGATTGCCCCCTCCAACTTTGGGTGAACTTGATTTTATAAGTTTATTCCAACGTCCCAATGCGATCCCATTCAGAGAGCACGCATAGTGAACAGCATAATAGTAGGAAGTACCTGGACCGCGGTTTAGCAAAGCTTTCTTGTTCGGATTTCGAACAATCCGCCATTTTGAAGACTGCTTATAGAATTCAGCAGCAAATGGCAGCCTATTTCCGTCATAAGAGAAAAAGGCACAAGCATAAAAGCCCTTCGCTCCGGAACCATAATGAATGTCACTCAACGCAACATCCTTAACGCCCAAAACCTTTGCAACGGCAGACGCCAATTTCGAGCGACTTTCTTCAGGAATCTGAGACGCGCTAATGGGGTGGTATCGCTGTGCCGCGTAAGTCAGATGGGAAAACAAACAAAGGAATGTTGCGATAACACCAAACCAGAACCATCTTTTATATTTTTGCAACTCAACCGGTTTTAGTAAGAAATACATAAGCTCCTCCAACAATAAAAACGAAATCAAAATTTGAAATTTACATAACTCTAAAATGAATGATCAGCTCTCTTCCATCGGCCGCCAGCCATGCAGCATACTTCTTGCGCCCCAGTCATAAGTGAAATAGAAGCCCGGAGATGGCGGTGTGAAGTCCTGACCGATCGCCTGTCCGGTCAGATAGCAATAGAGCAGCGCGCCAACGCGCCCGTGCCCGACCATCAGCACATCGCCTCGCATGCCGCTCGAAATCACCCGTTCCATCGCCATTTGATAGGCTGCCGCAATCCGGTCCTGCGCATCCATGGCCGTTTCCCAACCGTCTCCGGCACTTTCCTCAGGCTTTGAGAAGAAGCGCTTGAAATGATCCAGAAAACGCTTTTCGGGCAAATAGCCCGATGCCATGTTATCGCTCTCGTCCATTTCGGGAAAGGCAACAGGAAACAGCGAAAGCCTGTCGGCGATGATGGCGGCGCTCTGAGAAGCTTTTTTCTGACTGCTGGAAAAGATATAGGCCGTACTGGCAAGCAGGCCAGCTGCAGCAAAAGCTTCAGTGCGCGCCTTGCCCCGCTCATCCAGTTCCCATTCACTGGCAGGAACCGCGGGATCCATTTTCACTTCAGGATGTGTGAGATATCGAACCAACATGCTCGGGCCAACCGGTTGCGGCACAGCACCGGATCGCTTCAAACGGCGCTGCCCTAGATCAGAAGAAAAAACAGCGCAAGCAAACAGGTGACGGTCGCATTCAGCCAAGGCGACATGCCTGCGACATCCTGATATTGCAATCTTGCCCTGTCGGCTCTGTACAGGCTTGACTTCAACTCAAACACCGACGTGCGCAGATTGTCAATTTCCGCCTCAACCTCGTTCATGAATAATCCGTTTGTTTTGTCCCCTGTATTGGAAATCTAACGGCCAAATGGTTAACAAAGATTAACCATAATGCAAAAGTTTGACACGGCCTTGTCAGGTCATACTCAAACAAGAAGCAAGCCAGCCCCAGACATCGCCTGCGCGCAGTCTAGCCCTTGCGATTGCGCGATATTTCTGCCTCAGAAAGGCGCAAATGCCGCAGGGATTCACATTTCCTTTCATCGAACACTTGACCATTGGACGTTAGCCAAAGACATTGTGGAAACAAAATTGAGCCTGATTCGCGCGATTTGCTGCGCATCATCCGCACTTGCGATCAGCCCGTAAAATGATAAGACCGAACGAAGTCGGATCGGTAACGCCTCAGGCAATCGTTACCGAAACCAGAACCGTCCTGTCGGAACCCAAGAGTAGTCCATGTCTGCGTCTGACGATCTTTTTGCATCTGTGCCAACACCAAAGGGAAGCGCGCCCAAGCCGAAAGCCCCGAAGGCGGCTGATGTCGCGCCAAAAACCGAAGCCCGGAACAGTGCCCCTGCATCGGTTCCCGGCGTCAAGGCCGATTATACCGCAGCTGACATCGAGGTTCTTGAAGGGCTGGAGCCTGTACGCCGCAGACCGGGCATGTATATCGGCGGCACCGATGAGAAGGCACTGCACCATCTGTTTGCCGAAATCATCGACAACTCGATGGACGAGGCCGTTGCTGGCTACGCTTCCTGGATCGAGGTGGAACTGCTGCCGGACAATGTGATTGTCGTCACCGACAACGGGCGCGGCATTCCGGTTGACCCGCATCCCAAATTCCCCAACAAGTCGGCGCTGGAAGTCATCCTGACCACCCTGCATGCCGGCGGCAAGTTCGATTCCGCCGTCTATGAAACATCCGGCGGTCTGCATGGCGTTGGTGCATCCGTAGTCAACGCCCTCTCGGAAAGCATGTCGGTGGAAGTCGCCACCAACAAGAAGCTCTATCGCCAGAGCTTTTCGCGCGGCATCCCGACAGGGGCGCTGGAATTTCTCGGCGACGTGCATAATCGCCGCGGCACCAAGGTCACCTTCAAGCCGGACTATGAGATCTTCGGCAAGAAGCTGCGCTTCAAGCCCGAGCAATTGCTCAACATGTCCCGCTCGAAGGCCTATCTCTTCGGCGGCGTGGAAATCCGCTGGTCATGCGCTCCGGAATTGCTTGAACATTGCCCTGACGTGCCCGCCAAGGCGACATTCCATTTCCCCGAGGGCCTGAAAGACTATCTGGCAGCAACCCTTGGCAAGACCAATCTGGTCACTCAGGAGATCTTCGCCGGTCGCACGGAAAAGACATCGGGCCACGGAGCCGTGGAATGGGCCGTCTGCTGGTTTGGCGGTGACGGTTTCTTCAATTCCTATTGTAACACCGTACCGACCCCGGAAGGCGGCACCCATGAAAGCGGTCTGCGCACTGCCCTTCTGCGCGGTCTGAAGAATTATGCCGAACTGACCAGCAACAAGAAGGGTGCATTGATCAGTGCCGATGATGTGATGACCAGCGCCGGTGCGATGCTCTCGGTTTTCATTCGCGAGCCCGAATTTGTCGGCCAGACCAAGGATCGTCTGGCAACCACGGCAGCCACCCGCATTGTCGAACAGGCCGTGCGCGACCAGTTCGACCACTGGCTTACCAATGCCCCGCAACAGGCCAACCGTCTGCTTGAATGGGTGATTGATCGCGCCGAAGAGCGCCTGCGCCGCCGCAAGGAAAAGGATGTCAGCCGCAAGTCTGCTGTGCGCAAGCTGCGCCTGCCGGGCAAGCTGGCCGACTGTTCACAGAATGCCAAGGGTGACACCGAACTCTTCATCGTGGAGGGCGACTCCGCTGGCGGCTCTGCCAAACAGGCCCGCAATCGAACGACGCAGGCCGTTCTTCCCCTGCGCGGCAAAATCCTCAACGTCGCCAGTGCCTCCAGCGACAAGCTCCATGCCAACCAGCTTCTGGCCGATCTGGTGCAGGCCCTCGGCTGCGGCACACGCAAGCAGTATAATGATGACGATCTGCGTTATGACCGCGTCATCATCATGACCGACGCCGACGTCGACGGCGCCCATATCGCCTCGCTGCTGCTGACCTATTTCCAGCGTGAAATGCCGCAACTGATCCATAACGGCCATCTGTTTCTGGCGGTTCCGCCGCTTTATCGCATCAGTCAGGGTGGCAAGACCCTTTATGCCAGAGACGACATGCATAAGGATGAGTTGCTGGCCAAGGAATTCAAGGGCAAAGGCAAGATCGAAATCGGCCGGTTCAAAGGTCTGGGCGAAATGCGTTCGGACCAGCTCAAGGATACGACCATGGATCCGAAGAACCGCACATTGCTGAAAGTAAAAATCGTTGATATGGTTCCGGGACAAACGAAAGATGTCGTGATGCGACTGATGGGCAACAAACCGGAAGCGCGCTTTGAATTCATTCAGGAAAATGCCGAATTTGCGACCGATCTTGACATCTGATGCAAAGGCTATGGCCTTGCTCCTGACATTGGCATGCTCTTTGTGCCTCACTCCCGTTCATGCAAAGGCGGCGGAGAATAATCTGCCTCCCTATGAGCAAAGCCTCAGACGCCTCAGCGCCGTTGTTGGCGCGCTGATGTTTCTTGATCCGCTGTGCAATGGCAGCGATCCCAAGGACTGGTATCTGCAAATGGCCGCGCTGCTCGAAGCGGAAAATGCCGATGACACCCGCACAAGGCAGCTAAAGGACCGCTTCAATAAAAGCTATCTCACCTATTCCAGCACTTATAAAAGCTGCAACGCGCAGGCAAAAATGATCACGCGCCTCTATCATGAAGAGGGTCAGTCACTGCTGACCACTTTAAAACTTAAGCATGCACGTTAACCATCTGCACCAAATCTTAAGGAAAACCTTAACCTTTTGGTAACGAATTGCCCACAGCTCCGCAGAATCTGCTATCTCTTGAACAAAGATAACAGAATCAAGGTCTTGAGATTTCGGCTAGGCTGGGCATTTGACGACCAACTTGCAATTGCATCATCCCTCTCCTCGCCCGTTTCTCAGACAAGACAGATATTACTCTCAGGAGACGCGCACACATGTCCGATCAAACCTTTACAAGCCAAGGGTCAGCCCCGGAAAAGGACATGCGCGAAATCGACAAGCAGAAGCAGCAGGCACTTTGCATTCTGGGCGATCTGTGGGATCAGGCATCCGATGATGGCCTCAATATCGATTGCCTTTCCCACGCCGCCCTGTTTCAGGCCCTGAGCAGCCTTGTTCTGGCCTATGGCGAAGAAAGCGTCGCCGAATTCTGCTCTGATTTGCCAAGCCGTATCCTGTGCGGAGACTATACGCTGGATCGCTGCATCCAGTAGACATCCGGCAGAGCGCTGCCTCAGCCGGACTTGATTACAGCACAGAAGCAAATGGCACTTGCAATAGCCGGCGCTTCGGCTAACAATTCCGGAGATAAAATCCGGGCCCGAGCCCAGCGCATACAAGCCGACAGGTCTGCTCCATGAAGCCAGCGCGCCATTCTGCCAAGACTGCCATTGCCGCCATCCTGCTCGGCCTGACATTGATGACAGATCCGATATGTGGGTCGGCACGCGCCGAGAGCGGCGTTACGATTGACGGCGTCATAAAGCTGCCGGACTATTCCGCCTCCAGTCAGGACGGTGCCTATTCCAATGGTCCGATCAGCTCAGGAGCCACAGTAGATGGCCGCCCCGTGGGCGCGCAGAGCGGGCAATTCTTCTCCAGCAGCTCAGCTCAAGGCCCCACCATTTACCGGGATCTGGACGCCCTGCCCGCCCCTGTCTGGCAAATGGTCATGGCGCTTCTGGACGCCAGTCAGGCCGAGAGCCTCGAAGCCTTGCGCGGCCCGATCGAAATGAACGAAATGCCGCCCAGCTTTGGTGCAACCGATCCCGACATCATCGATCCGATAAAACAGCTGCGGTCCCTTTCCGAAAGCGCTGAAGAGGGCGAAATACTCGCCGCACTCAACGCCATCCTGCAAAGCGGCTTCGTTCTGACCGACATTGGCACCCCTTACGAGGCCTATGTCTGGCCCTATTTCGCCTATTATGACATCCCGTCCCTGAATATGGCCCAAAGAGATGAGCTGCTCCAGCTACTCCCCCAAACGGCATTGGAACAAAGCCTGCGGAGCGGTCAATATAGCTATTTTCAATTGGGCATAAGTCCTGATGGCGTCTGGCAATATTTCTTCAAACAACAATAACGCCCAGAAAAAATGCAGGATCGTCTCTTTCACAAGGTTGAAATTAACTGTATTCTTTCCATATTTCAGGTTGCACGATGACGGCCCGCGCAGCAGCGCGGCAAAGGGGGACAAAAATGGCATGGTCAAGAAGCGCCAGACAAAAGCGTGTTTTTGCTCCTTTGCATGCTGATCGTCACCAGCAATATGAACGCAAGAAGCAAAGCATTCGCCCCCACAGAAGCCAAAGCTATGGCGATCTCGTCAGGCGCACCCTCTATTTCCAGCTCAGGCTTGCAGCGGACAATATTCGCGACATTCTTCTAAGCCCGCTTGCCGTTGTGGCCGCCCTTCTGGGGCTTCTCCGCCCGAGCGATCCCTCATGGGCACTTGATCGTCTGATGCTATTCGGGCGGGCGACGGATCGCTGGATCAATCTGTTCGAGGAAGATGATCCTGACCTGAAATCATCAAGAACCATCGACGATCTGTTCGATCATGTTGAAACCGAAATAAAGACAAAGCTGGATCCCGACACCCCGGCAGAAGAGTCGACATGGGCGAGCAGTTTTGCCGCTTTTCAGGCTTCTCACCAAGCGCGCAAATGATACAACCGCCTTTTGCAACAATAGGTTTCAATAAAATCAATTGAAATTTGGGGAAAATTGTCCAAATCCCGCTTTTAACTCCGCAAATAAACCGTATTTGCCGCATTGCATTGACAAATTCTCTCAAAATCGTATGGTTCCGCCAACTTCTAAAACCTAAGCACGTCTTCAGGCTTACCCAATGTCGGGCAAAACCGTAGGCGATGCGCAACAACTGGTTCCATCATCTGATGAATTTTTCGGATCTAGGTCTGAGTGAAAAAGTGCTCGCAGCAGTGCAATCTGCCGGGTACGAAAAGCCAACACCCATTCAGGAGCAGGCAATTCCTCATGTTCTTGCCCGCCGTGATGTTCTGGGTGTTGCCCAAACCGGCACAGGCAAGACAGCCTCATTCACGCTTCCTATGCTTTCCCTTCTCGAAAGCGGACGCGCACGGGCGCGTATGCCTCGCACGCTCATTCTGGAACCGACCAGAGAATTGGCCGCTCAGGTGGAACAGAGCTTTGCTGTCTACGGACAGAATCATCGGCTCACCGTATCCCTTCTGATTGGTGGCGTCTCTTTTGCCGAACAGCTCAAGAAGCTGGATCGCGGCGCCGATGTTCTGATCGCCACGCCCGGTCGCCTTCTCGACCATTTCGAAAGAGGCAAACTGCTTCTGACTGGCGTGGAGACATTCGTCGTCGACGAAGCCGACCGCATGCTGGATATGGGCTTCATTCCCGACATCGAGCGCATTTGCCAATTGCTGCCTTTCACACGTCAGACCGTCTTTTTCTCGGCAACGATGCCAAAGGAAATTCAGCGTCTGGCAGACCAGTTCCTGCATAATCCGGTCAAGGTGGAAGTCTCTCCCGCCGCGTCCACGGCTAAGACAATCACCCAGCGCCTGATCTCTTCGGGCTCCAAGCCCTGGGACAAGCGCGCCGTTTTGCGCTCGCTGATCAATGACGCGAAGGATCTGACCAACGCCATCATTTTCTGCAACCGCAAACGCGATGTTGCAACAGTCTGCCGCTCCCTTTCCAAACATGGCTTCAGCGCAGGCGCCCTGCATGGTGACATGGACCAGACCTCTCGCATGGCCACGCTGGACGGCTTCAAGAAGAATGAAATCACCCTGCTTGTTGCCAGTGACGTAGCCGCACGCGGACTGGATATTCCGAGCGTCAGCCATGTGTTCAACTTCGATTTGCCAACCCATGCGGAAGACTATGTGCATCGCATCGGGCGCACCGGTCGCGCAGGACGTTCCGGCTCTGCCGTTTCCATCGCAACAAAGGCCGACAAAAAATATATCGACGCCATTGAAGCGCTGACTGGCGACACCATCGAATGGCTCGGTGAAAAAGACTTCACCTCCCGTTCCTCCGACAATGACGATCAGGAACAGGAAAAGCCGCGCAGATCACGCCGCACCCGCGGCAAGTCAAGAACCGATTCAGCAAAATCGGCTGACCATCAGCAGCCCAAAGCCGAAACAGCGCCAAAACCGGCCACCGCAAGCAGAAGCGAGCCGGTCCAGCAGCAGGAAAGCGGACGCAAACCGGGCGCTGCCCGCACCGAGCGGCCGGACAACAATATGCGAAACAACAGAAATCGCTCCAAGGACCGTGGTGAGCGCCAGATTATCGGTATGGGCGACCATGTTCCGGCCTTCCTGCTTCAGCCAATTCGACCCACCAAAGGCAAAGCTGAGAAAAGCAACGGGACGGATTAATCGTCCAGCCAGGCGCAAGTCTTGTTCAGCTCTTCTTAAGAATTACAGCGCACGAATCAAGTCTTACAACAATAGTTCAAGAATTAGATCAGCCCCGACCAAGTTCGGGGCTTTTCTTTACATGGAAGAAACTGGCCATTCTTGACAAAATTACCTAGCCTGTAAGGATTAACCAATTTAAACAATATTTATTTGACATTTTTAGGCGCAGCAGCACCAAACTCCTCACTCGTTTAACGTCGCCTTAAGCCTTGTACGACTAGTATTGAATACGATTTGGGGCGAAACCGAGGGGATTGCGTGACTAGTCACGTAGCAAACGCAATGGACAATAGCGATTTCAAACGCACATATATCTATGGTGAGTCTGCGCTGGGAAATCTGAAAAAAAATCAGATGCCGGCTTACCCTCGCAATTACGAGATATGGTACACCTACGCTGCGGGCTTTAATCGCGGATTGAACAAGGCAATCAACGATATTCTGCGCACCAACGGATCCATAACCCTTTCCCAGCTGGACGCGATTTACAACGAACATCTGGCTCCCAGCCGTCTGGGCGACCGCGTTGACGAAGTCGGCGGCAAGATTTCAAGTGAAATCCGTTCTATTGTGCGGGAAGTCGAAGGCTATATTTCGGCAACAAGCCACTATGGCGACACCCTGATGGGCGCTTCGCACAATCTTTCCAAAACAGAAGATCGCAATGCCATCCGGGAAATTGTTTCTCAGCTGATTCAGGAAACCAAGGAAGCCGAAGAACAAAACCGCTCCTTGAGCGAACAGCTTGCAGCCTCTCAGGCGCAGGTGCAACAGTTGCGCGAGTCGCTGGATACGATCCGCTACGAATCCCTGACCGACGACTTGACCACCCTTGCCAATCGCAAGCATTTTGACCGCTCTCTTGAACAGGCGCTGGAAGAAGCCGTCGAAAATGACGAGCCACTTTCCCTGCTGATGACCGATATCGATCATTTCAAGAAGTTCAACGACACATATGGTCACCAGACAGGCGATCAGGTTTTGCGTCTGGTAGCTGTTGCGGTGAAACAAAATGTCAAGGGACGCGATGTTCCCTGCCGCTACGGCGGAGAGGAATTTGCCGTTGTCTTGCCAAACACCAATCTGCGTCAGGCAATTGCCGTTGCCGAAAGCATCCGCAAGGCTGTTATGGCAAAAGAATTGATCAAGCGCTCTACCGGAGAAAATCTCGGACGCATCACCATTTCCATTGGCTGCTCCACGCTTTCCAAAGGCGACAGCATTCAGGATCTGATCGAACGCGCCGACCAGTCTCTCTACGCAGCAAAGCGCGGTGGACGCAACCTCGTCAAATGCGAAACCGACCCGGATGTCAACTTCCTGGCTGACGAAACCGGTGCAGCCTAAGCCTGCCTTGGTCAAACAATGAATATGCAAAAAGCGGCCTTGGGCCGCTTTTTTGTTATCATAACGCATCTCGGTTCAAACGCATTCAGGCCATAAACCAAACAGGATATCAGGCATTCTTGCGCATTGCTTCCAATGCAGAAGGGTCAACCGGCGTCAATTCGACGGATTCACCACAGCCACAAGCCGAAGTCTGATTTGGGTTATTGAAAGTTAGCCCAGAGCGAAACTTGGTCTGTTCATATCCAAGCTCTGTTCCAAGCAGGAACAGCACAGCCTTGGGATCGACATAGACTGCAACGCCCTTGTCCTCGACCAGATCATCAGCCGGATTTGCATCCACGACCTTGTCCAGCACATATTCCATACCGGCGCAGCCGCCATTCTTCACCCCGATCCGGATGCCCTTGACGGGCTCATCGGACGCTTCCACGATGGACCGGATGAAATCTGCGGCCTCGTCAGAGATCTTCAGAACCTGAAATTTCCCAACCATATCCGTTCCTTTTCATAAGTCGTCATGTGGCACACAAGCGCCAGATCAGACCGATCATTCAATACCGAAAATCTCGCCCCGAACAGTTAGCCCAGAGCAACCAGCCTAAAGCAACTGGCTCGGCGCGTCCTGCAATGAAGAGAATGCGACGACAAAAGCCTCTGCCCCTTTGCTGGAAGATGGCGATTGCATCGCGATTATCAAGCCCCTTCCATGGCGCTCCATGCCGTCTCAAGGGCAAGATGACCATCTCCCTTGCAGACAAGAGCAATGGCCCAACATTGACATGATCAAGGCTCAGTACCAGTTGATCGCAATCTTTGCCTCTTCGCTCATCCGGTCCGGTGTCCATGGCGGATCAAACACCATATTGACCTTGACGACACCGACACCGGCAACCGAACTCACAGCATTCTCCACCCATGACGGCATTTCACCAGCCACCGGACAGCCCGGCGCGGTCAGGGTCATATCGATTTCGACATTGCGATCATCATCAATATCAACCCGATAGATCAGGCCAATCTCATAGATATCGGCGGGAATCTCGGGGTCATACACCGTCTTGAGAGCACCGACAATTTCGGAGGTCAGTCGTTCCAGCTCGGCTTCGGGAATAGCCGAAGTCTGCGCCATATTGGGAACATTTGGCTCAACGAACTCACTATCGCTCACTGTTTCACTCATCATTTCGAACCCATATTTCTGTCTTTCACCCTATCACAAAGGAACGGCTTGAGACCAATCCATTCAAGAGAAGAAAGACCGAGCCTTCACAAGCGCATCGGCGAGAATATCGATTTCCGCCTTGGTGTTGTAAAGACCAAAGGAGGCCCGGCAAGTGGAGGTAACACCAAACCGGGTCAATAGCGGCTGCGCACAATGGGTGCCAGCCCGAACTGCCACGCCCGATCGATCAATCACCATCGACACATCGTGCGCATGAATGCCATCCAACGCAAAGGAAACGATCGCACCTTTCCTCTTCGCCTGCCCGATAATGCGCAAGGCATTGATCGAACCAAGCTTTTCATGGGCATAGGCGCGCAGGGTTTCTTCATGAGCAGCAATCTTCTCGCGCCCGATCTTGTCCATATAGTCAAGCGCCACGCCCAAGCCGATAGCCTGAACGATTGGCGGCGTGCCAGCCTCGAACTTGTGCGGAGCAACCCCGTAGGTGACGCCATCCAGCGTCACATCCTTGATCATCTCGCCCCCACCCATGAAGGGAGGCATGGCATCGAGCAACTCGGCCTTGCCATAAAGCGCCCCGATCCCGGAAGGACCATAGAGCTTGTGGCCAGTGATCGCGAGAAAATCGACATCGAGATCCTGCACATCAAGCGGCATATGCACGGCGCTCTGGCTGGCATCCACCAGCACCTTGGCTCCGGCTGCATGAGCCTTGGCGATGACATCCTTGACCGGCACAATCGTCCCGATCGCGTTTGACATCTGCGTGATGGCAACGATCTTGGTCTTCTCCGTCAGGAGCTTTTCAAATTCCTCCATCAGGAAATTGCCATCATCGTCCACCGGGGCCCATTTGATAACGACGCCACGCTGCTCGCGCAGGAAGTTCCACGGCACGATATTGGAATGGTGCTCCAGAATGGAAATGATGACCTCATCCCCCTCCTTGAGCACCATGCCGCCATAGGAATGGGCAACCAGATTGATCGCTTCCGTCGATGAGCGCGTAAAAATCACATTATCGACCGAAGGGGCATTGAGAAAGCGGCGCACGGTCTCGCGCGCCGCCTCGAAATGGTCGGTTGCCAGATTGGAGAGATAATGCAAGCCCCTGTGCACGTTGGCATATTCGCTTGAATAGGCCTTCGATATGGCATCGATAACGACCTGCGGTTTCTGCGCAGACGCACCATTATCGAAATAGACCAGCGGCTTGCCATAGACTTCCGAGGCCAGAATGGGAAAATCGGCGCGAATGGCCTCTACATCATAGATTTCATCGCCTGCCAGTTGGGGAGAATGCATCATGGTCCTAAATCCAGTCTGGGCACCCCGCAAAGGGTGCCCGTCAATTCAAATCACATATCACTCGGAAAGACCAAGACGGTCCAGAATATAGCTTTCCAGAGCTTCTACAAACTGCTCGTTTGAAACATTTTCAATCGCTTCAGCCAGAAAGGCCATGACCAGCATTTTCTTGGCCACATCCTTGGAAATGCCGCGCGCCCTCAAATAGAACAGCAGATCCTCGTCCAGATCACCACAGGTCGCGCCATGGCCGCAGACGACGTCATCGGCATAGATTTCAAGCTCTGGCTTGTTGTTGAAGGAGGCATCCTCAGACAACAGCAGCGCCTGACTCATCATCTTTGCGTCTGTCTTCTGGGCATATTGGCGCACAATGATCTGGCCCTGAAACACAGCCTCGGCCTTGTCATCAAGCACCGTGCGATATTGTTCCTTGGAATTGCAGTGAGGCACCGCATGATCCATTTTCAGCGTGATGTCGCTATGGCGATTGCCATCGACCAGCGAGGCACCGAACAGATCTGCATCGCTATATTCACCCAGCATCGCCACAAAGGACTGGCTGCGCACGAACTGGCCGCTTGCAGACAGGGTGAAATGTTCAAAATGCACCTGCCCGCCCACTTTCGCGGTGGTGGAGCCAAGATGAATGGCATTATCGCCCTCATTGATGATGCGCAGCACATTGAGCTTGGCTTCATCACCGATACGATAATCAATCGCGCTATTGAGCTGATAGGAAGCCTCATCGCCGACAAAGGTCTCGATGATGCCAACCTTGGCGCCCTTGCCGATCACCACCCGGTTGCGCAGGGTGGCAAGTCCACCGCCCAGCATCACATGGCGAATTTCAATCGGCTTGCTGATCTCGGCCCCTTCGGCGATCTCGACAATGACACCATCCTGAAGAAGCGCCGTGTTGAGAGACAGGGCAATGTCACCCTTGGCGATTTCCGGATCATCAAGCACGAAGTCGCCAGCCTGCAGCGCATCGGCTACCGAGCGCACGGAAATGGCATCGCCCAGATCGGCAAGATCGGACAATTCGGCAGAGAAGCAGCCATTGACCAATACCAGCTGATTTTTCTCGATTGATCTGAGAATGCCGGAACCGGACAGATGCCCTCTGGCCGTATCGGCAGCCACCGGTTCGGCAAGCGCCAGATCGGCAGGCATGGCCCGCTTGAGATCGGAATATTTCCATTCCTCAACCCGACGCGTCGGCAACCCGTTTTCTTCAAAGTCAGATACGGCAGCCGAACGCAAGGAGGAGAAATCCGCATTGCCCGGCAGGCCTGCCTGTGCGGCTTTCAGCAGCTCTTGCAGAGCCTGATCCGCAGCCGTTTTGATTATAGGCGTAGTCATCAATATCCTCCCGATCAGGCCGCAGCGTCGCCAGTGAATTCGGCATAGCCCTTTTCTTCCAGCTGCAAGGCCAGATCCTTATCGCCGGTCTTGACGATCTTGCCCTGATACATGACATGCACCACGTCAGGCACGATATAGTTCAGCAGGCGCTGATAGTGGGTGATGACCAGCATGGAACGTTCCGGCGACTTCAGCGCATTGACGCCCTCGGAAACGATCCGCAGCGCATCGATATCGAGCCCGGAGTCGGTCTCGTCGAGAATGCAGAGCTTGGGCTCCAGCAGAGCCATCTGCAAAATCTCGTTGCGCTTTTTCTCGCCACCCGAGAAGCCGACATTGAGCGGACGACGCAGCATCTCCTGCGAAACATTCAGTGTGGCCGAGAGTTCCTTTACCTTCTTCATGAAGTCAGGGGTTTTCATCTCGCCTTCACCGCGCGCCACCCGCTGGGCATTGAGAGCGGTCTTGAGGAAGGTCATATTGGCAACACCAGGAATTTCGATCGGATATTGCATGGCCAGAAACAGACCGGCAGCGGCACGCTCGTCCGGTTCCATTTCCAGAACATTCTCGCCATTGAAGAGAATTTCACCTTCGGTGATTTCATAATCATCCTTGCCCGCCAGCACATAGGAGAGCGTGGATTTGCCCGAACCGTTCGGGCCCATGATGGCGTGAATTTCACCCGGATTGATGGTCAGATCGATACCACGGAGAATTTTGTTGCCTTCCACTTCGGCATGAAGATTCTTGATTTCCAACATTGTTTTGTTTCCTTTGGGGCGTCGCCTCTCCGGCTTCGCCATCCCAGTAATCATAAGTGTCCATTACCCCGTCCAGAGGGGCCAAGCGCAAGGATAGAGCAACATTTCATGAAACATGAAATGTGCCTAGCCAACTGATCCTTCGAGCGAAATATTGATCAGTTTCTGCGCTTCAACTGCGAATTCCATTGGCAGTTGCTGGATCACATCCTTGACAAATCCGTTGACGATGAGCGCCACAGCTTCCTCTTCGCCGATGCCGCGTGCCTGACAATAGAACATCTGGTCATCGGAGATTTTCGAGGTCGTTGCTTCATGCTCGAAAATGGCCGAGGCATTCTTGCTCTCCACGTAAGGCACCGTATGCGCACCGCACTGATCACCGATCAGAAGGCTGTCACACTGGGTGAAGTTACGGGCGCCAGAGGCTTTCTTGTGCGCTGACACGAGCCCGCGATAGGTGTTGTTGGACCGCCCTGCGGAAATGCCCTTGGAGATGATGCGCGAGGACGTATTCTTGCCCAGATGGATCATCTTGGTGCCACTGTCGATCTGCTGATAGCCATTGGAAATGGCAATCGAGTAGAATTCGCCGGTGGAATTTTCACCACGCAGAATGCAGCTTGGATATTTCCAGGTAATGGCCGAACCGGTCTCTACCTGTGTCCAGGAAATCTTGGCATTCTTCTCGCGACAGTCACCGCGCTTGGTAACGAAGTTATAGATGCCGCCCTTGCCTTCGCTGTCGCCCGGATACCAGTTCTGGACCGTCGAATATTTGATCTCGGCATCTTCCAGAGCGATCAGTTCCACCACCGCAGCATGCAACTGGTTCTCGTCGCGCTGAGGTGCCGTGCAGCCTTCCAGATAGGAAACATAGGACCCCTTGTCGGCAATGATCAGCGTGCGCTCGAACTGCCCCGTATTCTGCTCGTTGATACGGAAATAGGTCGAAAGCTCCATCGGACAACGCACCCCTTCAGGCACATAGACAAAAGAACCGTCGGTAAAGACCGCGCTGTTCAGCGTCGCATAGAAATTATCCGATACCGGCACCACGGAAGCGAGATATTTCTTCACCAGTTCCGGATGCTCACGGATGGCTTCCGAAATGGAGCAGAAAATGACACCGGCCTTTTTCAGCTCTTCCTTGAAGGTGGTCGCAACCGAGACCGAGTCGAACACGGCATCGACAGCCACCTTGGCATATTGCCGATTCTCTTCGGTGACACCCGCCAGAATTTCCTGTTCCTGCAGCGGAATGCCCAGCTTCTCATAGGTTCTGAGCAGCTCGGGATCCACCTCTGCAAGGCTTTTGGGGCCTTCAGCGATTTTCGGCGCGGAATAATAATAGATCTCGTTGAATTTCGGCTTGGGATAATCAAGCTTGGCCCATGTCGGTTCTTCCATGGTCAGCCAGCGCCGATAGGCGTCCAGACGCCATTCAAGCATCCATTCCGGTTCTGATTTCTTGGCAGAAATGAACCGGATCACATCCTCGTTCAATCCAAGCGGGGCTTTTTCGGATTCGATATCCGTCACAAAGCCATATTTATACTGGTCAACGTCGATCTGTTTGACTTGATCGACAGTCTCCTTCACAGCAGCCATTTGCTACTCCATCCTAGCGCGGTTTCAAGGACCGCCGGTCATAGGGCTGCTCGCCCAGTTCCCTGCATTATCGTTGATCCGACACTGGTCTGTCGGCAAGGCAAAAAGGGTCGAGATGCCCGATCGCAGATTTTAACTCATCTCATCTTGCCTTGATGCCACCGGCCTCTGACCAGTGGCACATCCGTTTAAAATCAGAGCGCCTCACGATTGCACCATGATTTCAATCCATGATGACTATATAAGCGCGCTCACAACGCCTTCTCAATGCCTCTTGAGTTATTTTTTGAGTTTTTGACGCATATTTGTTCAAGAGCCTCGATAAGTGCATTGATTTCAGGCTCTTTGCTATTCCAGCCAAGGCTCATACGAATGGCTGAACCGGCAAGTTTCGACTCATATCCCATCGCCAGAAGCACATGGGATGCCGAAACCTTGCCCGAAGAACAGGCCGAACCCGAGCTGACAGCAACCCCGGAAAGATCGAGACGAATGAGACTTGTCTCCCCCTTCATTCCCGGAATTGCAAACTGACATGTATTCCCAACCCTTGGCGCATCCTGCCCGAATATCACGACATCAGGATCAAGCGCCCGCAATCCTTCTTCAAACCGATCGCGTAACCCAGTCAGCCGGGCAAACCCGTCCGGCCTTTCCAGCTCCTTGGCCACCGACTGACAGGCCACCCCGAATCCGACGATCCCGGCGACATTCTCGGTTCCGGCCCGAAGCCGGTTTTCTTGCGGACCACCGGTGATCAGAGGCTCCGGTTCTGTTCCTTCATGCGCCATTACAAGCGCACCAACGCCCTGCGGGCCTCCAAGCTTGTGCGCCGAGAGCGAGAGGCTCGTACAGCCCAGAGCCGCCATATCGAGCGGAATACGGCCCGCAGCCTGCACCGCATCGAGATGGAAATAGGCGTCAAATTCCCCGGCAAGTGCCGCAATCTCCTCAATCGGCTGTATAACGCCCGTTTCGCTGTTGACCGCCATAACGGCAACCATCGGACGCCCCTTCAGACGGTCATGCGCCTCAAGCTTTACCCGCAACGCCGACAGGTCGATCTGCCCATTTCGCAAAACCGGAATCTCGCACCTTGCCTCGACGCCAAAACGCCCGCCAGACAGCACCGAGGGATGCTCAATCGCACTCATATAGAGGCGGGAGGCCGGATCGGGCTGATATTCAACCTTCATATTCGGTGTCAGCGCCAGCATATTGGCTTCGCTCGCCCCGGAGGTGAAAATCACCTGCCGCACCGCGCCACCGACCAACTCGGCCACCTTCCCCCTTGCCCGCTCAACCAGAGCCCACGCATCACGACCTTCCTTGTGTACGGAGGAGGCATTTCCAACCCCGTCCCACACATCAAGGATGGCGGCCTTCACCTCTGGGCGTAATGGCGAAGTCGCATTGTGATCTAGATAGGCGCGTTGCATGTCAATTTCCCGTATTCAACCCTCCGGAACCTTTCCGGAGGCCTTTGCCCGATCATTTACCATGACTGGGCGAAAATTTGAGCCAATCGGGCAAGTTATTTCGCCTATACCCTGCAAAAAGACTTGAAATTCGACCATCCATTTGTGCTAAGAAGGGCAATCAAATGGATCGCACCGACCTGAGCGCTGACAATAGTTTTGAATCATTCTAAAAAGAGCAATATAAAACTTGTGCCAATTAGTCAAGTTTTATAGCCGCATCCATTGTATGGATGCAGGAATGTACACATATTAATGCAACAGGCTCAGACACAAGTCGCGAGATCCCCAAAAGTGAACCAATTTGAAAGAGGACCGGGCAACAAATGCCAGAGGTGATCTTTAATGGCCCTGCCGGGCGTCTGGAAGGGCGGCTGCACCCTTCCAAAAACCGCAAGGCTCCAATCGCACTGATTCTCCATCCGCATCCACGCTTCGGCGGCACCATGAATAACGAGATCATCTATCATCTCTATTACATGTTCGCCCGTCGCGGCTTTACGGTTCTGCGTTTCAACTTCCGTGGTGTCGGTCGCTCTCAGGGCACTTTCGACCATGGCGTTGGCGAATTGTCCGATGCGGCGGCGGCTCTGGACTGGGTCCAGACCTTCCATTCCGAAGCTCCCGGCGTCTGGATTGCCGGCTTCTCCTTCGGAGCCTGGATCGGCATGCAGCTCCTGATGCGCAGACCAGAGGTGGAAGGCTTCATCTCCATCGCCCCTCCGGCCAACCTTTACGACTTCTCCTTCCTTGCTCCCTGCCCGTCATCCGGGCTCATCACCCACGGTGGCATGGACAAGGTGGTTCCGCACAAGGATGTTCAGGCACTCGTTGACAAGCTCAAGACGCAGAAGGGCATTGTCATCGATCAGGAAATCATTCCGGGAGCAAACCACTTCTTCAAGGAAGAAACCGACCAGCTGATCAATGTTTGCGCCAACTATCTGGACAAACGCATCGGCTTTGATCCCTCTCAGTTGGAAGACATCAAGGAGTCGGGCGACAAGTCTGATTCAGCCATCCAGCTGTAGGCTTCCGCCGCAGGGCTTTACAACAATATCAAAGGCCGCCTCACCTAGTGGGCGGCCTTTTTGTTACAGTCTGAACACAGAGCGACCTCACACCATGATCGAGCCATATAAGCTCAGGCCCTTCCTGAAAGCAAAGCGGCTCCATGTAATGCCCTTGGCCTTGTTAAGGGGCTGGATCGATTCCACATTGGCGTGACTGACCAGAGAAAGCCCGAGCGCCCGTGCCGCCTCAATCACCTCTTCATCGGCGATCTCAAACATCAGGCGCCCTTCTGGCGGCTCGCCATGACGCACCGTCATTACCAGCAGCCCACCGGGATTGAGCAACTCATTGAGCCGCACCATGCCCTCTTCCCGTTCATCGACATCCAGATGCATCCAGACAGCAATAAGGGTGACGACATCAAATGCCCTCTCTTCCAGCAGGGCAAGCTCGGGCAAGGTATCCTCCAGCCACTCTATGGCATCGGCCCCGTCCTTTGCCATGGCGATCTTTCGGAAAGCATCGGTCGGCTCCACCGCCGTCACCTGATAGCCCTTGGCGGCATAATGAAGCCCGTCGCGCCCCGATCCTGCACCAATATCCAGCACGCTCAAGGGAGCCGGTGGCAACATATCAAGAAACCAGCCATGGGTTTCCTCTATCTCATATCCGTCATATCGCTTGGACAGGCTTGCCGCCGTGATTTCATATCCCCTGTTGCTCGGAACACTGACCATGAAATACCCCCTGTTTCTTGTCGTGTCTGTCGATCCCGTTATCAATTCTAAACCGGCGGAGAATAAACGCCCCCGCTCAGCGGCTGCTTGACCCCGGTGGTTCCGGGGAAAGTAAGCGGTAGCTGCCGCATCGACCGGACGGCGAGATATGCGAAAGCTTCCGCTTCCAGCCCGTCTCCATTCCAGCCCAGATTGTCTGCCAACATGATGGGGCTATCCAGCGCTTCGGCCAGTTGCTCCATCATATGTCCATTATGCTGGCCTCCGCCGCAAACTACAACCATCTTAGCCGGTTCGCCTTCCCGGATCTCCATATGCTCTAGTCCAAGACAGAGCGTCTCGACAGTGAAGGCGGTCAGCGTTGCCGCGCCATCCTGCAAGGACATGGCCTTGATGGGTGTCATGTCGAAGGCATTCCGGTCCAGAGACTTAGGGGCGGATTTCTTGAAATAGGGATTGCCCATCAGGGCAATCAGCCCCAGAAAGTCAACGGCGCCGCTGGCAGCGATCGCACCATTCTCATCCATTGCCACCCCTTCCTTGCTGAATACCCAGTCATTGATCAGGGCATTGCCCGGTCCGCTGTCAAATGCCGTCAGCGCCCCGTCCTTGCCGATCCATGTGATATTGGCCACCCCGCCAATATTGATGATGGCCAGCGGTTGTTGCAGCGGAATGACACTCGATGCCTGCAATGCCTTGTGATAGATGGGCACGAGCGGTGCGCCCTGCCCTCCAGCGGCGACATCAGCGGCCCGGAAATCATGCACGACGGGGATCTTGACCGCATTGGCCAGCGCCTGCCCGTTGCCGATCTGTACCGTTACACCGGCGGCGGGATCATGCCAGACGGTCTGGCCATGAAAGCCGATCACATCGGGCTTGAGACCAGAAGCCCCCTTTTGCGACAACAGTTGCGATACAGCTTCCTTATGGGCACGGGTCACCAGCGCTTCGGCTTCCACCAGACATCCCGGGCGCGCCTTTCTGTCTTTCATGCCTTTGGCATCGACAAGAGCTTGCCGCAAAAGAACCTGCTCCTGATAATCATAGGGACGAAACGCCGAAAGGATGGAGCGAACCTGTCCCTCTCCATCGGTTTCGATAAGCGCGGCATCAACCCCGTCACAGGAGGTTCCGCTCATCAAACCCACAGCAAGCGACAGTTTTTCCTCATTTTTTGCCATTTTTGTCCCCGTCTCCCCAATCTTGTTAGTGATCTTTGTCATGATCTTTGCTAGACCATCTTCCCGAAAGGCCGTCCTGTCCGGTGTGCCCAGCATCAATGACATTTGGCCAGACTAGCAGCAACAACCGTATCTTTAAGGAGAAAAAGCGGCATGACCGCCTTCAAATCCGAATTTCTTCACACTTTGAGTGAGCGTGGCTTCATTCATCAGTGCTCAGACCCGGAAGGGTTGGACAAACTCTTTAAGACGGAGACGGTAACTGCTTATGTGGGCTATGACTGCACGGCTCCTTCTGTCCATGTGGGCAACCTCGTTTCCATGATGATCCTGCACTGGATGCAGAAGACCGGCCATCGCCCCATCGCCCTGATGGGCGGCGGCACCACCATGGTCGGCGACCCTTCCGGCCGGGATGAAACCCGCCAGCTCCTGACGCCTGAAAAAATCCAGCAAAACAAGGAAAGCATCCGCGAGGTCTTCTCCAAACTGCTCGACTTTGGCGACGGACCGACCGATGCCATCCAGGAAGACAATGCCCGCTGGCTGCTGGAACTCAACTATGTTGATTTCCTGCGCGACATCGGCTCCCGCGTCTCCGTGAACCAGATGCTGGCCCGCGATTCCGTTCGCCTGCGCCTTGAGCGCGAGCAGGCTTTGAGCTTCCTTGAATTCAACTATATGCTGCTGCAGGCCTATGACTACACACAGCTGAACAAGCTTTATGGCTGCAAGCTACAGATGGGCGGCTCTGACCAATGGGGCAATATCGTCTCCGGTATCGACCTCTGCCGCCGCATCAACAATGACGAATGCTTCGCCCTGACCGTGCCGCTGATCACCAAGTCGGATGGCTCCAAGATGGGCAAATCCGTGTCTGGCGCCATCTGGCTGCGTGGCGACATGTACAGCCCCTATGACTATTGGCAATTCTGGCGCAACGTTTCCGACGCCGACGTAGGACGCTTCCTCAAGCTTTATACCACTCTGCCAATGGACGAGATCCGTCGTCTGGAAGCGCTGGAAGGCAACGAGCTGAACGAAGCCAAGAAGATCCTGGCAACCGAAGCGACAGCGCTCATTCACAGTCGCGTGGAAGCGGAAAATGCCGCCGAAACCGCCTTCAAGACATTCGAAGCCGGCATGGCCGCAGAAGCAAATCTGCCGAGCATCGATATCCCGGCAAGCGATCTGGAAGCCGGCATTGGCATCCTGAGCGCTTTTGTCACCGCCGGCCTTGCCAAATCCAACGGCGAAGCCCGTCGCTCCGTCAAGGGAGGCGCCTTGAAGGTCAATGACGAAACCGTCACCGACGACTCCATTGCCCTGACAAAGGCAAACCTCAATGAGGATGGGGTCATCAAGCTGTCCATGGGCAAGAAAAAGCACGTTCTGCTCAAGCTTTCCTGAGAAAGCGCTCCGCTCTCAGAAAAGTCAGTTAATGCGACCGCATTTGCTCTTATTTCAAACCTACACGCCACCCAGTATGGTGTGTAGGTTTTTTTGTGCCCCCAAAAATGGGAGCTTTAAAACAGGGCCTTGAAACTGGGCAACCACTTGGCAGCGTGAATGGCTGAAGCAAAGATGACGCCATTCTCCATGGGCCAGACCTCCATAGACCAGACCTCCATGCCCCGACGCAAACCAGACAAGGCGCATGGCCATGAGCCTCAGGCTTCCTATTTGCAGCCCTCCAGCCAGACATCGGCATTGTCGAGGGGAACACAATCCCCCTTGACCAATCGGCGAATGCGCTCCACTCGATTGACCAGAGCTTCGTTGCCCGATCCAATTTGAAAACGCCCCGGTGCGATCAGAACCGCGACAAGAGAGAGATATTGATCCTCACTGATCAATGACGGCGGCGCACCAAACAAAGCCACACTCATTTGATGGAACCCCGTCACCCAGCCCTTTGGCCCCTGCCCCATTTCCAGAGTGTCTAGCCAGAGCGCCATGATCTGCTCTTTGTTCAGCCTGCTCTCGAGCCCAAGCGCATATCCGGTTTGTCTTATTTTTCCAATGCCCGGGGTGAATTTCTGAAAGCCGACACGCTTTGCCAGTGACTGGGAAATGGTCGTAACGCCCGCTCCCGGCGTCGTCATATCCACTCCATTGTGTTGTTCGAAACGGGGATCTTGCACCATTAACAATTGTCGATAGCGCTCTTCTCCCAGAGAAGAGCCTCCAAACCCGGATGCAATTAGCGCTTCTGCGCGCGCTCTCAGTGTATCCGCATCAGAAATGGCATCCATATAGCCATAGCCGAACAAGCCTCCGCATACAGCGAGCAGCAGCATGAAGATGATGCCAAGGGCCACGAAGAATTTCTTCATCAGATCCATCCTGATCAAAAACCAATATAACAGAACTAAAGATCAGGATTGCGACATCACTAAGGTTGCAATCAGGGAGAATGCATCACGAGCAATCAAATGGGTAGCTTGCCAGCCCCCCAAACCACCCCCGCAAGAAGCCCCCCACTCGGGAACCCATTCCTTCAGATGCTCTTGTTTCCGGAATAAATCAGAATTCGAATATCTTGCGAAAGACACCCGGAGCCAACAGCGAGGCGGGATTGACGATCAGGGTCGGATTGGCCATATCGCCCTTTACCACATAGGTGATACCGAGCAGACCTTCATTCTTGCGGTTGCCGAGCGCCCTGCCGATGATCGGCAATCGGCTGAAGATGTTATTGACCCGATAGGCGGGAATATAGGTGCCGGACAAATTCAGGATGCGGGATTTCAGATCGATGGTGCCGTCTACGGTAGCGCCCAAGACCGGCCCCTTCAATATTCCGCGAGAGAGATTGAAGACCCCCTTGTTGCCCTGATACTGGACCGAGAAGGCATCAAAGCCGCTATCGACATTCTGCGTCGTCGCCTTGGAGGACTGATGCCGCTCCACCTGACCGCTGATCTTGAAATCCCTTAAGGAAACAGCACCCGAAATGGTATTGAGCCCCTTCTGCAAGGCGACACTGAGAGCCAGTCGCCCGCCGACCACCCGGTCGATAGCCCCGAGAAAGCGCAGGAAATTGCCCGCATCGCTCGCATCCAGATGCACCGTGGGATATTGCTCCATCTTGGTGGTAACCTCGATCGGATTGGAACCATCGAGCATGCCATTCAATTGAATGTTCCGCGGCATGCCATTCTCCACCTGCACCGTAGCAATCAGTCCTGTAATGGCATGACCGGAAAGGCCGATAACCTTCTTGATACGGGCATTGAGGATCGCGTCTTCCGCTTCGCCCCCCTTGGCATCATTGGCAATGAAAGGACTCTTGAGAAGCTTGCCACGCAAATCGAGAACATCCCCATCCACATTGACATGATAGGGGCCCTGACCGTTTCTGGTAACATCAACAGACAAGCGATCGCCGCGACTGAGCACCAATTCGTCAATCCTGAGAGATTGCAAGCCATCATCCTTGTCGATCTCAACCGCCCCAGAAGCATCAAAGCCATCGCCGGAGACGGAGAGATTCTCAACCGAGAAATGATCCCCCTTATCGACCAGATCAAATCCTGCGCTGCCACGCACATTGGGCTTCTTGCTCCAGCCCAATATCTTCAAATCCAGCTCGGCCTTTGTCAGATCGGCTTCCACTGTGGTGACATTGGGCCTGTCGCCACGCTGAATGGCGCGCACGGAAACTGGACCGCGCAACCAGTCCTCCAGCCCAAGCCCGAAGCGACTGCGATCAGCATCATTGAGCACCATATCAAAGCTGGAGGAAGAGACGACGGAATCATCAGTCGACGAAATGAGTTCGAGCGCCGCCCGCACGCCATCCACGGTCGCCTGTCCCTTGATATCCATCCGCTTGCCATCGGTGTTGATGACCACATCGGCATTGGCGACGCTATGCCCACGCAGCGGAGCCTTGCTGTCCACCGCCCTGAGCGTGATCTGGGCATCATAATCAACATCCTCAAGCCTGAGCGGATCAATGAAGGGGAAACTGAGGCGCACCTTGGCGCTGGCTTTCCCACTCAGATCGGATGCCTTCTGCTTTTCCTGCTTGAGCGTATTGAGCGGATCACTATCGACAATCTCGCCAAAAGCCACCGCATCTCCCTCGCCGTCGAGAACCAGCACACCAGTCGCAGGCTTCTGGGAATGATCGGGAATTTCAAAGCGCCCCTTGCTGACGGGAAAGAGCAAACCGCTTTTGGTGACGAACTCGCCGCTATCGATCGAGGTATGAAAGGTCCGGCCGGTAACAACGCCCTGTCCGGACAGCTTCTCGCTTTCGGGCAGATCACCAAACGGCTTGAGCTTTGCATCGGTGAAGCCGAAAGTTCCATGAACGGAGTCATCTGGCAGAATGAGACGCCCTTCCTCATTGCGCTTGAGCATGCTTTCGGTCAGCGCCAGATCAAAATGCCCGCCTGTGGTGATTCCGCCCCGCAAATTCTTGATGAGCCACTTGCGCGCGCCATTGGCGATATTGACCGGCCACATATGCAACAGCAGATCATAGGGCATCTGCGAAATATCGAAGCCCATATTGAGAGCCAGTTCGCCATTGATCATGGCAATCGTGCCATTGCCGCTTACGCTGCCCTCATCGGCAACCATCCGGAAATCATCAACAGTGGCCACATGTGTCTGTCGATCAATACGAGCCTGAAGCGACAAGGCATTGAGCATGCGGCTGGGATAAGGATTGTCGCGCGCGGCCAGCTTGAGATTCTGCCCCAGCAACTGAACCTGAATATTGCCCTCAAGGCTATCTGGCCAGGCAGCGACCCCGCGCAAGCTGCCGCCGGTCTCGCCAAAAAAGACCGTGCTGTTCAACAGCCGCAACTGATGCGTTTTGGGCGCCCAGACAAAGCGCAACGTGGCGCTGTTCAGATAGGCTTCGTCCTTTTCACCAAATTCCAGCAACCCTTCCCCGACATCGAGCTCCATTCTCATGCCCGCAAGGGTATCAGCCTCATTGAAATCCAGCTGCGCTCTGCCGGCAAAGGCCGAACTGAAACTGAAATTATGGTTTTCTCCGGCAAAGCGCGGCAAAATATCTGCCAGCGAAATATTCTCGAAAACCAGCTGAATGGAACGACCAGCAGCCTTCTTGTCGGATGTGGTAATGGGAGACTCGCCCATTGCAGAATGAATGCGCCCATGACGACCGTCATAGGCAAAATCGATACGCCACAGATTGTCATCCTCCCCCAGCGGATTATAGGCGAAGGCGACATTCTCATAGGTCATTTCCTTGTCGATGACCTCGTCCCGGAAATGGATCTGCGTATTACGAATGAGAATCTGCGGTGGCCGCTTGTTCAGGTCATCATCTGCCAGAGGTTTGATCGCGCGCCGCACAGCATTAAGCACCGAAACAAAATCCGGCTCATTGGGGTCGTAAAGTCTCTCATCAGGAGGCGCAGCATCGCTGAGCAAACTGGGATCCTGCCCGGCAATCAGCAAGCGCCCGGTAAGATCGCGACGCACCTTCACTTTCATGCTCAATATATTGATGCTTCTGGCGCGAATTTGACGCTTCAGAAGAGCAAGCAGGCCGACTTCAAGATCGATCTTGGGGGCTGAAAGCAGAATATCATCGCCCTCGCTGAGCGTCACATCGGAAAGCTGAAGCGCAAGGCGGCCATTTTCCGAAAGGCCCACAAGCACCTCGCTCAAACGGAATCTCTGCCCCTGCGGCAGGCGGTTGACAACGAGCGCCTCGATTTCACCTTTGAAACTGCTAATTGACAGCGGCGCATAATAGAGCCTCAGGCCGACACCGCCGATAATCAGGGCAAGGACAACAACAAGCGCCCCCAGAGAAAAGAGGGTGCGTCTGACCAATCTGGAACGTTGCCTGACTTTGGGCAAGGCGTCAGGGCTGGGCGAATGCGGCTCCGGCGGGCCATCCTGCTCCTGCGACGTATCCAAGCGATTAGCCAAACTGATATGCCTCCATGCACGCACTCATCCTGATCACAAAAAAGCCCCGCCGCCCCTGCAACTCTATGATCTGTTAGGCCAGATTCGTGCGCCTCACAAGAGCTTTCTAAATGTCAAAGCGCATATTTGAGAATAAAGTCCTGTCATCAGGCATGGAAGGCAAGACTCTGATCCACCTCCCGAAGCTTTCCGTAGAATAGATGCGAATTTTCGGATCGACTCAGGTTAATCTAACAGACCACAAGATAGAGACAAAAGGATGGCCCATGTCAGATAATATTCAGCCTCTTGAAATTGGCACCAAGGCGCCCGGTTTCACTGCAAAAACCAATGGTGACGGCGAAATTTCCCTTGATGATTTTGCGGGACGCACCGTCATTCTCTATTTCTATCCTAAAGACAACACGCCCGGCTGCACCACCGAGGCAGTCGACTTCAGTGCCCTTTATGACGAATTTGCCGCTCTTGACGCCCAGATCATCGGCGTCTCGCCAGACAGCGTCCAGAAGCATGACAATTTTGTCGCGAAGCATAATCTCTCGGTCCTTTTGGCATCGGATCCGGAAACCACCATCTGCAATGCCTATGGCACATGGGTCGAAAAGCAAATGTATGGCAAAAGCTACATGGGTGTGGAACGCAGCACCTTCCTGATCGACAAGAACGGCAAGATCGCCAAGATCTGGCGAAAGGTGAAGGTAAAGAATCATGCCAGCGACGTTTTGCAGTCCGTCAGGGATTTGACAGCCTGAGTCTATATGACAGGCATGAAGAAGATGCGCGAACTTGCCCCAAAATGGGGCATGTTCCGTGTATTAACCATATACAGACAGAAACAAACCCCAGATTTCTCACGTTTTTCCACTTTTCACCATATGGCCACCGCCATCAGGTAAACGAAATATTAACCATATTCCCAGCCTAATAGATCAAACTGTCAGTGTGTCTTTTGGCTGGGTGTTGAATGCTTTCCGAAGGTAGAAATAGAGAATTTGGTCGCCGTAAGGAGCCTCATCGTATCATCATTGCCCATGGTGATACGGTTCAGGATTTTGTTGTGCGCCCATGGATCATTTCGGGCCTTTTGTTTTTTGGCGTGCTTTTTAGCATTCTCTATCTTTCCGCGACTGCCTATCTGGTCTTTCGCGATGACATCATCTCCTTCTCGCGCACCGAGCAGGCGCAGATGCAGAGCGAATATGAAGACAGGATTGCCCAACTGCGCAGCCAGATCGACAGAATCGCCAGCCGTCAGATGCTCGACCAGCAGGCCCTGCAGAGCCATGTCCAGAATCTGATGCAGAAGCAGGCCGATTTCGAGGCCTATTCGTCGGTTCTGGAGCCGATCATCGACAAGGCCCGCAAGGCAGGCCTATCCATTCGTTCGGAATTGAAAGTTCCCCTGCCACGCACCGCCCCTTGGCGTTCGAAGGACAATCAGGCAGCCGCCGAGATACCGCCTGCCACCCGGAGCAATATCCTTCCCGAGACACCCAAACTGGCATTGGCACAAGCCTCTTCCAGCACTTCGGCGGAAGCGATCTCAAACAGGTTCGAAGAACTGACCCGTCTTGGCTTTCGTAGCAGCTCCTCGCTGACAGATGCAACGGATGGATCAGACAGCGGTACCGGATCTCCTGTCGAAATTGCCGCCCTCTCCTTTGCCGATACGGATGATTTCACATTGGGGGACGATATTCTGGCTGAAAATGATCCCGATGCGGATCCCTCCATTTTCGATGCCGCCAATGTCGCCACCGGAGAAAACAAAACCATCGTCAAGCTCGCCGATGCGGCCGGACGACTGGAAAAGGAAATGCACGAGAGCAAGGTTATCCTGCATAATCTGCTCAATGATCTGAGATACAAGTCCGGCCGGGTCGAACAGCGCATCGCCTCATTGGGTATCCCGGTGGACGTGCCCGACGAAGAAGGTGCCGTCGGGGGACCCTATATTCCGCTCTCTGACGACTATAACCACGATCAGCTGGCAGAGGATGCGGAAAAGGTGGAACTGGCTCTTGATCGCTTCATGCAGCTGAAAAATCAGGTCAGGAAACTACCGATCAACCACCCACTGCCATCGGGCCATTTGAGCAGCAAGTTCGGCATTCGCAAGGACCCCTTCCTTGACCGCATGTCGATGCATTCGGGCATTGATGTAGCCGACACTTACGGCGCGCCCATCCGCTCGGCCGGTTCCGGCACCGTCACCTATTCCGGCCCGCGCACTGGCTACGGCATCATGGTTGAGGTCAATCATGGCAACGGCGTAATCAGCCGCTACGCCCATATGAGCAAGGCACTCTCTCAGGTGGGCGAGAAGGTCACCACCGGCACGATCCTTGGCAAGGTGGGATCGACCGGACGCTCGACAGGCCCTCACCTGCATTTCGAAACCCGCGTCGGGGGCAAAGCCGTGAACCCCTACTCTTTTCTTATCGCAGGAAAAGAATTGCATAAGCTGATCTAGGCATAGATTTTCTTATCCAGCAAGATGCGATCCGCCTGACCATTTGCTTCTCACCAAACATCAGCACCGCTTCGCCGACCCATTGACATGACAATGTCCTGCATGCTCTTGCACGCACGACATTCCCATTCCGCAGCATTCGCATTCTCGGCGTTCCCATTCGCGCATTTGCTTTCGTACATTTGATTTCACATATTCCATTCACGCACGCACATCGAACAATTAAGAGCAATAAAAAAGCCCGGATCAAAAGATCCGGGCCTTTCTCAGAGACAATCAACATTTCTCGATCAACGGCCAAACGCCGAGAAGAAAACGAAAGATAAAAGAACCGAATTCTGGTTCCCTACAGACTCCCCACAGGCTTCCCACAGGCTGCCTAGACGAGATCGTCTACCTTTTCATCCCCTTCCGTGCCATAGGCACGCTGGGCAAGGGCCGCTTCCATATAAGGCGTCAATGCGCCATCAAGCACATCTTGCGGGCTGGTGCTTTCCACCCCGGTCCGCAAATCCTTGACCAACTGATAGGGCTGAAGAACATAAGAGCGAATCTGATGGCCCCAGCCAATATCGGTTTTGGAGGCTGCTTCCGCATTGGCCTTGTCTTCACGAATCTGCAATTCCCGCTCATAAAGACGCGCGCGCAACATGTCCCATGCCTGCGCACGGTTCTTGTGCTGGGAACGCTCATTCTGACATTGCACGACGATACCGGTCGGATGGTGCGTGATGCGCACCGCCGAGTCGGTCGTGTTGACATGCTGTCCACCGGCGCCGGACGCACGATAGGTATCGATGCGGCAATCGCTCTCGTTGATCTCGATCTCGATAGTATCGTCAATTACCGGATAGACCCAGACCGACGAGAAGGAGGTATGCCGACGCGCCTGACTGTCAAATGGTGAAATACGAACCAGACGATGAACCCCGGATTCGGTCTTGGCCCAGCCATAGGCATTCTCGCCCTTGACCATGATGGTCGCCGCCTTGATACCGGCCTCTTCACCCGGCGTCACTTCCAGCACATCCACCTTGAAACCGGCTTTCTCGGCCCAGCGGGTATACATTCTGAGCATCATCGATGCCCAGTCCTGACTTTCCGTACCGCCAGCCCCGGAATGCACTTCGAGATAGCAATCCATACCGTCGGCCTCGCCCGAAAGCATGGTCTCGATCTGTTGCCGCTCGATATTTTTCAAAAGGGCATGCAGGGTCTGTTCAGCATCCTTGACCACATCCTGATCGTCTTCCATCTCGCCCAATTCGATAAGCTCGATGGAATCTTCAAGATCCTGATTGGCCTTCAGATAGCCATTGATGGCAGCTTCCAGTTTCTGGCGTTCCTGCATCAGCTTCTGGGCATTTTGCGGATCATTCCAGAGATTGGGGTCTTCAGCGAGATTATTGAGCTCTAGCAGGCGTTTCTGGGCGACATCCCAGTCAAAGATGCCTCCTCAGCAGAGCAAGACCCTGCTTGATTTCGTCGACTATATTCAGGATTTCTGCGCGCATATTTCTCTCTTCATTCGTCACAGAGAAGGCAGGCCGCCCCGCCCTCATCTTTAAAGAAATTCATCTCTGCGGTGACAGCAAGGCGGATGCTGGCCAAGCCGCATCCGCCCGTCACATTCAGATTGCAGGTTTAATACAGACCACCGGTGCCCTGCGTCAAGGCATGTTCGGCTTCTTCCGCAGTCACAGGCCGCCCCATATCATCGGTAAAGCCAATGACCGAATAGCTGTCCGGCGGCAATGTGCCCGGCTTGAAGGCTTCCAGAATGACACCTTCACTCTGGGCCGAAGCCCTCAGGCCAGTGCGTCGGTCAATCGGAATAAGCTCGATGCCTTCAGGAACCTTGAACGGCTTCTTGGGCTTGTCCTTGAGCGCAAATTTCATGAATTCGGCAAAGATCGGCGCAGCAAGATGACCACCCGACGCCGAGTGTCCCATCGGACGCGGCTGATCGTAACCGACATAGACGCCAACCACCAGATCAGGAGAGAAACCGACAAACCAGGCATCGCGCTCATCATTCGTGGTACCGGTCTTGCCTGCGATCGGCTTGCCGACAACCTTGTTGACGATCGTGCCTGTACCGCGCTGGACAACCCCTTCCATCATGGAAGTGATCTGGTAGGCCGTCATCGGATCGAGCACCTGCTCGCGGTTGTCAACAACCACCGGCTCGGACTGATGATCCCAGCGCTGGACATTGCAATTTTCGCAAATGCGCTGGTCATGCTTATAGATGGTCTTGCCATAACGGTCCTGAACGCGGTCAACGAAGGTCGGCGTAATCCGGCGGCCGCCATTGGCCAGCATCGAATAGGCTGTCACCATACGCAGAACCGTGGTCTCCCCCGCTCCCAGCGACATGGAGAGCACCGGCATCAGATTGTCATAGATGCCGAAACGCTTGGCATATTCGGCCACCAGCGGCATGCCCATATCCTTGGCCAGCCGAACCGTCATGACGTTTCGTGAAAGCTCGATCCCGAGACGCAAGGTCGAGGGGCCATAGAATTTGCCGCCATAATTCTGCGGCCGCCACAGGCCCTGCCCGTTGCCCTGATCGATCTCGATCGGCGCATCCATCACCACGCTGGATGGGGTGTAACCATTATCGAGCGCGGTGGCATAAACAAACGGCTTGAAGGACGAGCCGGGCTGGCGATAGGCCTGCGTTGCCCGGTCAAACTGGCTCTGCTCGAAAGAGAAACCACCGGCAATGGCCAGAATACGCCCGGTCATCGGATCCATCGCGATCAGCGCACCGGACACTTCAGGCACCTGCTCAAGCACGAAATTGCCGTCCTTGTCCGTGGAAACGTAAATCACATCACCCGGAGAAAGCACATCCGAGGTGCCGCGAACAGCCTTGCCCTTGCGCTCGCCCTTGGTCCATTTGGCCCAGCTCATGGATTTGACATTGAGCGTCGCCATCTGGCGCTTGTTGGCATCGGCGCTCTTGTCGGCTTCATCAGGACGCAGCCCGATGGTTGCTTCCTTGCCTTCAGTGGAAAGCACAACGGCCATACGCCATTCGGGAACATCGGTCAGAGGCTTCTGTTCCAGCAGCGTCTTGCCCCAGTCACCGGCGATATCGATATTCGCGAGCGGACCACGCCAGCCCTTGGTCTTGTCAAACTCGACCAGACCATGATTGAGCGCAATGCGGGCCTCTTCCTGCAATTTCACATCAAGAGATGTGCGCACGGAAAGACCGCCATTATAGAGTTTTTCCTCGCCGAAGGTCTTGTCGATCCAGCGGCGCACTTCCTCGGCGAAATAGTCGGCAGCAAAAATATGCGCCCCGCGCGGACGGAAGGTAACCTGAAGATCGGTCGCCTTGGCCTTGTTGGCCTCTTCGACCGTCACATAACCGTTGCTGACCATCTGATCGATGACCCAGTCGCGACGTTCAATGGCCTTCTGCTTGTGGCGGATCGGATGATAGTTGTTCGGCGCCTTCATCAAGGCAGCCAGATAGGCCGCTTCGGCCAGCGTCAACTCATGCACCGACTTGTCGAAATAATTCAGGGAAGCCGAGCCGATACCATAAACCCCGATGCCGAAATACATTTCATTGAGATAAAGCTCAAGAATCTCGGGCTTGGAGAAGGTCTGCTCGATGCGCATGGAAAGCAGAGCTTCCTTGATCTTGCGCTCATAAGACTGCTCGGACGTCAAAAGAAAGTTCTTGGCCACCTGCTGCGTGATGGTCGAGGCACCAACGAGGCGACGATTCTGCCCCATATTTTTCAGGTTGGTGACGACAGCGCGCGCAATACCGGTAAAATCAAGCCCGGCATGGCTGTAGAAATTCTTGTCTTCGGCAGAGATGAAGGCCTCTTTGACGCGATCCGGAATTGCCTGAATTGGCAGAAACAGCCGCCGCTCACGGGCATATTCCGCCATCAGCTGCCCATCGCCAGCATGGATGCGCGTGGTCACGGGTGGCTCATAATTCCGCAAGGCTGTGAAGTCCGGCAGACCGGCCATCATGGAATTAAGAAAGATATATACAGCGGTGGCGACCACTATGAACAGAACCGAACCTGCGGCAAAGAGAAAGCCGAAGAAGCGCCAAATTATCATATCTGTTCCTACTTATCCCGTTTTCCAAAAGCTTGTAACAGCTCAAGCGCGTCAAGCATGGTCAAGCTGAAAGCTCAACAGTCAACCAGCCGACCAGTGCGACACATAGCGTAAACCGACAGCAAACAGGCCCGGTTTTCAATCACGCACAGACTTATTCTGCCAACAATCATTTTGCAACCGTCACATGACATTGGGGCAGCAAAAGGGCTTTGTTAATAAATTTATCCGCATCTATTCAGCCAAAGCTCCGCCACCAAAAGGGCTTGCATGCCCGTTCTGCCTCATATCCCGCAAGACAAATGGATTTTTGGCCCGGCTTGATTCTCTGCAATCAACCTTGCCCGGAGACAAACAGCGCGCTGCTCTGCACCGACCGCCTGTCAAAAAAGCTGTTAATCGACTTCAAAATCGACTTTATGGCTTTTTCGCGCCAGGCCTTCGAGAGCAGATCTTCACGATCTTCCTTGTTTGAAAGATAGCCAAGCTCAAGCAGGACCGAAGGGATATCAGGCGCCTTGAGCACACGAAAACCAGCAGAGCGCTCCGGGGTCTTGGAAAGGCGAATGGAAGATTTCAGTGCGCCAACCAGCGTGCGCGAATAGAGCGCCGAATAGTTGGCCGTCTCCCGCCTTGTCAGATCAATCAGAATGTCGGCAACGACATCGTCGGATTCATCGATTTCCAGACCGGCAATCAGATCCGACCTGTTCTCCTGCTGCGCAAGCTTGTGCGCCACGGCATCGGACGCCTTGTCCGAGAGCGTATAGACAGTGGCCCCGCGCACATAATGTTCCCTGACGATATCGGCATGAATGGACAGGAAGAGATTGGCCTTGTGCTGCTGGGCAAAGGCCACACGCTTGGAAAGCGAAATGAAGCGGTCGCTGTCTCGGGTCATCAGAATGCGAAACCGTCCGTCCTTTTCCAGAGCCTTGCGCAAGGACATGGCAAAAGACAGAACGATGGCACTCTCGTGAACCCCGCCGCTTGAAACAGCGCCGGTATCGATGCCGCCATGCCCCGGATCAAGCACGATCAATGGCCGCCTGTCCTCCTTGTCCTCTTCAATGAGGTTTTCCTCCGGCTCCAGCGGCAAAAGATCTTCCTGAGGCTTGCCATCAGCACCGATGCGGATCACATCGCGCAAGGCCTGTTCGGCAAATTCCTTCTCATCGACGGCTTCCATATTGATGACCAGCCGGGCCGGATTGTTATCAACCGAGGGAAGAATATAGGCGCGCTCCACCTTGGTCGGCCCCGCCAGATCCAGCACCACGCGCGAACCGGCATGTCCGAACCGGCCAAAGCGGAAATTCCGCACCATCGCCCTCTCGACAATGCCCATGCCCTGCTCCATCTCGAAGGTCATGTCAGGCAGATCAATGACCAATCGATAGGGTTCATCCAGAGCAAAGACACTGAAGCCGACCGGTTGCGATATATCGAGGATAAACTGTGCCTTAGCCGTATCCCCGTCGGTTCTGGCCCCCTTGGCAGTTGCAACAGGCCCGTCCTGTTCCTGCGCCATCAGAGGTCCGCAAACGACAAGCAGCAACAGCACCAAAAATCCTTTTACAAAATTCAATGCTGAAGTCATAAGCCTCTTCCGTTACAAAAGGGGTGTCACACTGGTTCAAATCTAATGAGAAAAGGTGGCAGCAAGACAGCGAAAATCAGAATCTCGTTGTATCAGTTCCATTCGCAGATTGGTATGTCAGGGTTAACCTCATCTTGACAGAATCCCTATATACACATTTCTGCATGCTATATCTGTATATATAAGTATAGATAACAAGCAAAAACAGCGTATCAACTCACTTGATCAACCGCCTTGCACTTGCATATTTGCGCGAGGAACCCTACAAAGACGATTGAGCTATTATTGCCAAGCAATGATCCGATTCGAGAATCCGTATTTCTGACAAAGAACGAACGTCAAAAATGCGTGACTGGCGAAAAGATCTGACAGGTCTCCAAGATTGGACATCAACAGGTTTTTCGCGCCGGCGAAGCGGACATACCAAGCTCTGACAAATGGCCAGGAAATTCGGGTTAGCCCCCGGAGACCGTTACTAATTCGCAGCAATCTGGAACGCGTATCAAAGTCCCGATTGCATGCCAAGAACCCCTGCCGAGGGTGAAACAAGATCCTCGGGCATTGAGTATTAACAAGAGGACCCACCAAGGGATGTGTCTACAAATGCGTAAGAAAGCCGGAGTTCGCTTTGCAGCAAGCCTGCATGCCCTGGCGCTCAGCCATTTGCATATCCCTGAACAGAGTAAGGTCGGGTCGTCATCAGACAAAAGCGGAGAAGCGCGAACCTGCCGAGCGTCGGCTCAGTCGGCCAGAACGGTTGTCGGCGCGCCTTTCCGTGGAGAAAACACTTTATGGCAAATCAAATGCTCGTTGATGCGACGCATCCGGAGGAAACCCGGGTTGTCGTCGTACGCGGCAATCGGGTTGAGGAATTCGACTTCGAGTCCGCCAATCGCAAGCAATTGCGCGGCAATATCTATCTAGCAAAGGTTACCAGGGTCGAACCGTCCCTGCAGGCAGCTTTTGTTGACTATGGCGGCAACCGCCATGGCTTCCTCGCATTCAGCGAGATTCATCCGGACTATTATCAGATCCCGATGGCAGATCGTCAGGCCCTTCTTGAAGAAGAACAGGGTCAGGATGACGATGAATTTCATGAAGAAGAAAAGCCGGCCAGAAAATCAAGACGCCGCCGCTCTTCCAGAAAGTCGTCCAAGGCCGCCCGCGCAGAGACCGCCGAGCAGGAAACGCCATCCGAGGATCAGGCAGAAGCCGTATCCGCAGACAGCGAAGCATCTGATGATAATGGCGAAGGTGTTGCAGCTTCTTCTGAAGATGCGACAGGTGCCACTCCGCAAGAAAGCGCAGCAGAGAGTTCGGAAACCGGTTCTTCGGAAACTCAGGAAGCGTCCAGCGCTTTCTCATCCTCCGAAGAAGACGATGACGGCAACACGCCGCCCGCGCAGGCTCATGCCGTCGCTGATGACGAAAGCGTCAGTGCCGACCCGGATGATCTTGATGATGAGGACGAAGATGAAGACGAGGATTCCCTCTCTGCTTCGGAAGCCGATTCAGATGATGAAGACGACGATGAGGATGACGACGAAGACGAAGATGCAGGCGTAGAACATGTCGGTGCAGAAGACGCTCTGGAAGAAGTTCCGGAACGCCGCAGCCGTCGTCGTGCCAAGCAATACAAGATTCAGGAAGTCATCAAGCGCCGCCAGATTCTGCTTGTTCAGGTCGTCAAGGAAGAGCGCGGCAACAAGGGCGCAGCCCTGACCACCTATCTCTCGCTCGCCGGTCGCTATTCCGTGCTGATGCCAAACACCGCACGCGGTGGCGGCATTTCACGCAAGATCACCAATGTGTCCGACCGCAAGCGCCTCAAGCAGATCGCTTCCGAACTGGAAGTCGCTGACGGCATGGGCGTCATTCTGCGCACCGCCGGCGCGTCTCGCACCAAAACCGAAATCAAGCGTGACTTCGAATATCTGTTGCGCCTGTGGGAGAATGTGCGCGATCTGACGCTCAAATCCGCAGCCCCGATGCTGGTCTATGAGGAAGGCTCGCTGATCAAGCGTTCGATACGTGACCTTTACAACAAGGATATAGATCAGGTTCTGGTCGCCGGTGAGGAAGGCTACAAGGAAGCCAAGAGCTTCATGCGCATGCTGATGCCGAGCCATGCCCGCAACGTCCAGCCCTATCGTGAGCCGCAGCCGATCTTCACCCGTCTGGGCATTGAAAATCAGCTCGACGCCATGTTCAGCCCGCAGGTTACGCTGAAATCGGGCGGCTATATCGTCATCGACCAGACCGAAGCGCTCGTTTCCATCGACGTCAACTCCGGCCGTTCGACGCGCGAGCATAATATCGAGGACACGGCGCTTTCGACAAACCTTGAAGCTGCCGAAGAAATTTCCCGCCAGCTGCGCCTGCGCGACCTTGCCGGTCTTGTCGTGATCGACTTCATCGACATGGAAGAAAAGCGCAACAACCGCGCTGTCGAGAAACGCCTCAAGGATTGCCTGAAATCTGATCGCGCCCGCATTCAGGTCGGCCGCATCTCCCATTTCGGCCTGATGGAAATGTCCCGTCAGCGCATCCGTACCGGTGTGCTCGAAAGCACCATGGATCCTTGCCCGCATTGTCAGGGCACCGGTTATGTGCGTGCCGCCGCCTCCGTTGCGCTGCTGGTTCTGCGTTCCATCGAAGATCATTTGCTCAAGGGCTTCACCCACCATGTGGTGGTCAGAACCCGCGGCAATGTTGCTCTCTATATTCTCAATCAGAAGCGCGAAAATCTGTTCGAGCTGGAAAACCGCTTTGGTGTTCATATCCATGTGGAAGTTGACGACCATATCGAAGGCAAGCATCTTGAAATCGACCGCGGCGAGCCACTGGATCAGCCGGTAGCGCCAACACCGACCATTTCCATGCAGGCGATGGAAGTTGTTGTCGATGAAGAAGACGAAGCCTTCGAGGCCTATGAAGAGGCCGAGGAAGAAAAAGAGCGCGAAGAAGAAAGCAGCTCCAAGAAGCGTCGCCGCCGCCGTCGCCGCAAGAAGAATCAGTCCGACGCAAGATCTGGGCGCGATGACGACGAACAGTCCGATGGCGACAGCACCGAAGCCGGTGACGATTCTGCAGATGACGCCGATGGCGCAGCCGAAGCACGCGAAGATGACGGCAATGGTGATGACAGACCAAAGAAAAGCCGTCGCAGAGGCCGCCGCGGCGGTCGCCGCAATCGTCGCAACCGCAATGGTGACGCCGAAGCACAGGAAATGACCGCAGAGGCCATGGAAGTGGTCGGCGAAAGCCCTGCCGTCTATGATCTTTCCGCAGACGATGGCGAAGCTACCGCCGAGCAAGGCTCTCGGGATGACGCAGAAACAGCTAAGGAAACCGTCATGATTGATGCAGAAGCATCAAGCCAGTCCGACGAAGCTTCCCTCGCTTATGTTATTGAGTCCGATGAGACGGACCAGGCAGCCGCCTCTGAAGCGACATCTGATGCTGCAAGGGTTGAGGAAACCACATCGGAAGCGGAAGAAGAGTCCGTCTTTGTCGCATCGACAGAAACAGGCCCTGTCGCCGAAGCGATCAGCACCGAAGAAACCGAGGAAGCGTCACCCCAGCAAGCCTCTTTGGAAGGCGCTGTCGAGGAAGCCGTTTCATCATCCGAGGCTCCTCTTGCAGACGAGAGTGAGGCCGAAGACGCTCAGGGTCAGCCGGAAACCGAACCTCAGCAAGAAGCCGAAACGGAGTCCGAGGCTCCCCTTACCGCCGAAGCTGAACAGCAGGAAGAAAAGCCGGAGGACAACCGCCCAAAGCGCACAGGCTGGTGGAATCGCTCAGGTTTTCTATAAGCCGGCTGTTTAGGACCTCTCGCTAGCATGAATCAAAAAGCCGCTTCCTTCTCAAAAGGAAGCGGCTTTTCTGTTGTGATCAGGAATGAAGACGCTTGGAGGAGCTTCCCCCTCAGCGGAGCCAATCGCCAAGCCTGCGCACGGCGTCCACCATGGTCGCTTCGGTGCCCGCAAAAGACAGACGCACATAGCGATGCCCCCGCTCCCTGTCAAAATCGGCACCCGGCGTGATGGCAACGCCTGCCTCGGACAATGACCGCATGGCAAAATCCATCGAGTCATTGGTCAGTTTGCTGACATCGCAATAGATATAGAAAGCGCCGTCAACCGGCATGAAATCACCAAGCCCGATACCGGGAAGCGCATCCATCAGGAAGCTGCGGTTGCGCCCATAGGCTGACTTGACCAGATCAAGCTCTTCGCTGGCATCAAAGGCGGCTGAGGCCGCCACCTGCGAGAGCGTCGGCGGGCAGAGATAGAGCGACTGACTGAGGCATTCGACCGATCGCTGCGCCTGCTCGGGCAACACCATCCAGCCAATGCGCCAGCCCGTCATGCAATAATATTTGGAGAAGGAATTGATGATCACCACGTTGGGCGAATAGCGCAAGGCGGTTTCCGCCTTCATGCCGAATTCGAGGCGATGATAGATTTCATCGGAAATGAACCAGATACCCAATTCATCGCAAATCTCGACCACCGAGCGCAACGCCTCCGCTTCCATGATCGTTCCGGACGGATTGGCGGGACTGGCAATCAGAACGCCTTTCACCGGCTTTTCCGCATGAACCCGCCTTATATCTTCAGCCGTCAGGCTCCAGCGATCCTCGGCCCGGGTTTCCACCTCGACCACCTCCAGACCGAGCGAGAAAAGAATATTGCGATAGGCCGGATAGCCCGGACTTGGCAGAATGACCCTGTCACCAACTTCAAACAGCGACAGGAAGGCCAGATTGAAGCCTGCGCTTGAGCCGGTGGTGACCGCAATGGCCTGAGGCGAAACAGAGACGCCATATTGGTCGGCATAGTGCTGGGCAATGCGCTCACGCAAAGCCGGAATGCCCAAGGCATCGGTATAACCGATCCGCCCATCCACAAGCGCCTTCTGTGCCGCCTCACGCACCAGCCGGGGCGCAGGAGCGCCGGGTTGACCGATTTCCATATGCACGATATCCCGGCCCTCGGCAGCCAGAGCGTTGGCCTTGGCCATGATGTCCATGGCAAAGAATGGTTCGATGGTACCGCGCTTGGAAATGCTGCGCATTTTCTTTTCCTTTTGGCTCTTCTATGTTTCTGCTTGGCCCGCAGATATGTCTGTGCCACATTTTGACCATGGCCACAGGCAAGAATTGGGACAAAATGTGACGAATCCATGCCGCCGGAATGGCCAGACAGTCAGACGAATGCACGCTCAGAAGAACTGATGCCTTCTGTGGCTTTCTGAGACTTTCAGTGGCTTTGATCTCCGACAGATCTCTTGACTGGGGATTGAGAAAATCAAAGAAGGTTGTGATCATGTTTAAGAGCTTTGGTACCAAGTCTTTGCGGAAAGTTCCACCCATTGGCGCGCAGAAAGAAGCGACAGTTGCCGGGAAGTCCCTCCCGCGCTTGGCTTGTACACTGCTAACGCTTCTGCTCGCCCTGCAACCTGTTCTTCTGTCGGTCTCCAGCGCCAGCGCCCAAGGCTCCAGCATCAAACTGATCCGGGACGCGGAAACCGAAGAATTGATCCGCGATTATACCCGCCCGATCTTCAAGGCTGCGGGCCTGAAACCGGGCAATATCCGCATCCATCTGGTCAAGGACAACAGCTTCAACGCCTTTGTTGTCGACAGCAAGCGCATGTTTATCAACACCGGCACCATTATCGAAGCAGATACCCCCAATGAAATCATCGGCGTGCTGGCCCATGAAACCGGCCATATCGTTGGTGGCCACATGATCCGGCTGCGCGAGGCCATGAAGCGGGCCCAGACCATTGCCGCCATCGGCATGCTGGCAGGTGCCGGAGCCATGGCAGCAGGGGCCGCAGCGGGATCTTCAGACGCCGCCCGTGCAGGCACCGCCATCATGACCAGCGCACCGGGTATCGCGCAGCGCACCTTCCTCAGCTATGCCAGAACCGAGGAAACCGCAGCCGACCGGGCAGCCGTGCGCTATCTGGAACAAACCGGCCAATCGGCCAAAGGCATGTTGCGCACCTTCGAGCGCTTTGCTGACCAGTCGCTCTTTTCCAGTCAATATGTGGATCCCTACATCCAGTCCCATCCCCTGCCCCGCGAGCGTATAGCCCAGATCGAGCGGCTGGCCAAGAAAAGCAAATATTTCGACAGGAAGGACAGCGCCCAGCTACAGCAGCGCCATGATATGGTGCGCGCCAAACTGGCCGCCTTCACTCAGGATCCAAAGCGCGTCATGCGCAGCTACAAGGGCAACGATATGCCTAGCCTCTACGCACAGGCCATCGTCACCTTCCGCCTCGGCAACCGCAACAAGGCCATAAAGCAGATGGATCAACTGCTGAAACTCCAGCCAGACAATCCCTATTTTCTGGAACTGAAGGGCCAGATCTATCTGGAAACCGGCATGGCAGACAATGCCATCGCTCCGTTGAACAGGGCCGTTTCCCTGCGCCCCGATGAAGGCATCCTGCGCGTCATGCTCGGACAGGCCATCCTGTCGTCAAAAAGCAACAAGAATTACAGCGCAGCCGTCACCCATCTGCAACGAGGCCTGCAAGATGATCCCGATCTGGCGGTTGGTTATCGTTTTCTGGCGCAGGCCTATGAATATCTGGGCCAGCGGGCTCAGGCAGAGATGGCCACGGCCAACGGCTATTTCGCCTCTGGAGACATCGCCTCGGCCAAGGCCATGGCCGCACGGGCTCAAAAAAAGCTCAAGCGAGGTTCGCCGGAATGGTTGCAGGCAGATGATATCCTGTCCTACAAGATACCCAAGATATGATCATGTGACCTGCAAAAAGCCCGGATACGCGGCCATTCACCAAAATCAGGGCAACCGTGGCGAATGGTCACAATCAAGTGAACAAAATGAGTTTTGTCTCACATTCTCATGAATCTGCCCTATTCTGCGGGCCATTCTTGCATATAAAACGCCTGCTCACCCAGACAGAACGCACAAGGACGCCTTCTCATGCGCCGTAAATTTTCAACGATTTCCTTCCTATTTGCCACTCTTGCTCTCATTGGATTTGCCTCGCCCCCTGCACGCGCAGCCGAATTCAACGACACGCAGAAGCAGGAAATCGAAAAGATTATTTCTGACTATCTTCTTGAAAATCCGGATCTTATTCGACAGGTCTTCACCATTATCAGCCAGCAGGAAGCCGACAAGCAGCAGCAGGCCGAATTGCAGCGTGCCGAACTGGCCAAGCAGGCGCTGGTTGAAAATCAGGAAGAGCTTTTCAATGCCAAGGATCAGATCGTGCTTGGCAATCCCAAGGGCGATGTGACCCTCGTCGAATTTCTTGATTATAACTGCGGCTATTGCAAACAGGCCTTCGGCGGCATGCTGGAACTGATGGATCAGGACAAGAAATTGCGCGTTGTGCTGAAAGAATGGCCGATCCTCGGGCCACAGTCACAGGAAGCAGCCCTTGTCGCGGTCGCGGTTACCAAGCTCGCTCCGGATCAATACTGGGACTTCCACAAGGCGATGATGACCATGCGCGGCACAGCCAACAAGGAAACCGCTTTGCGTACCGCCGAAAAGCTCGGTATTTCCCGCGAGGGACTTGAAAAATTGTATGAAGACAAAGCCTCCCGCAAGCCCATTCAGGATGCCTATCGGCTGGCCGATGCGCTCAATCTGAACGGCACGCCGGGCTATGTGCTGGGCGACGAAATCATCCCCGGCTATATCTCGCAGGAAGCCTTCGAAAGCAAGATTTCCAATCTGCGCAGCTGCGGTTCAACCAACTGCTGATCAGGCGCAAGAAAAGGCAATCTGGCCAACGAGCACCGGCCGGGCAGGACAGCCCGGCCCCGCGCCGTCAGGGACAGGCGCAGGCTCGACAAATGCCTTTCATGCAGTTTTCCCGCATATCCCCAATTGCTTTCCCACAAAGCCGCGCGGCACCACAGAATCGTCTTTTTTGGCAAGAATCATGACGATAACTAGGAATGAATAGCATTACCGTCCTTTTCATATCTTTTCACACAGTTAGGGACCGCCTATAAGGAACCTCTAGAGGAAAACGCCCCGGGGGCGCTTTCGTCACTTGTCTCTTCCGCTTTCGCGAATAGGGCGGGACAACAAAACAGCTTCAGGATTTTTTGCGCGGACAGCGAAATGACCAAAACTCTCTATGTTCTCAATGGCCCAAATCTTAACATGCTCGGACTGAGAGAACCCGGTATCTACGGCGCCACCACCTTGAAAGACATCGAAATGATGTGTCAGGAGAAGGCAGCCTCCATGGGGTGGTCAATCGCCTTTCGCCAAAGCAATCATGAAGGTGAACTGATCGACTGGATTCATGAAGCCCGAGAGAAATCGAGCGGCATCATTTTCAATCCAGCAGCTTTCACGCACACATCCGTCGCACTGCAAGATGCAATTCGAGCTGTGAGCCTGCCAGTTATCGAGGTTCACCTGTCCAATATTCACGCACGCGAATCCTTCCGCCACCACTCCTTTGTTTCACCTGCGGCGCTCGGCGTCATCTGCGGGCTGAATGCCAAGGGATATGTGCTGGCGATTGAGGCGCTTGTGGAACATCTAGAAAAGGCACAGGCGTAAAGCCTTTTGCCACCCCGGGCATAGGCTTTGTGCATGCCTGGCGACTAACCAACGGAATGCGAACATATGACCACAGAAAAAAGCAAACTTGATCCTGATTTCATCCGTCAGCTGGCGGAGCTGGTTAAGTCTCAGGACCTGACTGAAATTGAGATCGAGCAGAAAGACTTGCGAATTCGTGTCGCCCGTGAAATCGTCGTTCAGCAGGCCATCGCTGCACCGCTGGCAGCAGCTCCTGCCGCTTCGGTAGCTCCAGCACCGGCCGCTGCGCCTGCAGCTGCTGCCGCAGACAACGACGCAAATCTCAACAACGCAGTCCGCTCACCGATGGTCGGTACTGCCTATCTGTCTCCGGAGCCGGGGTCTGCCCCATTTGTATCCGTGGGAGATCAGGTCAAGCTCGGCGACACGCTGATGATCGTCGAAGCCATGAAAACCATGAACCAGATTCCTGCCACCAAAGCCGGCAAAATCACGGCTATTCTGGTGGAAGACGCCCAGCCGGTCGAATTCGACGAGCCGCTGGTCATCATTGAATAATCAGGAATGTAGGGGAAATCCATGTTTTCTAAGGTTCTGATCGCAAACCGGGGTGAAATCGCCCTTCGTGTATTGCGAGCCTGCAAGGAACTTGGCATTCAGACGGTTGCGATTCATTCCACCGCCGATGCCGAGGCAATGCATGTCAAGCTGGCCGATGAGAGCGTCTGCATCGGGCCGCCTTCGGCCCGTGACAGTTATCTCAACATTCCGCAAATTCTGGCAGCCTGTGAAATTACCGGCGCTGATGCGGTTCATCCCGGCTATGGCTTCCTTTCGGAAAATGCCCGTTTCGCGCAGATTCTGGAAGAGCACAAGATCAGCTTCATCGGCCCAAGCGCCGAGCATATCCGCATCATGGGCGACAAGATTGCCGCCAAGCAGACCGCAAAACGCCTCGGCATTCCGGTTGTTCCCGGCTCTGAAGGTGGTGTCGACACGGTCGAGGACGCCAAGCGCTGCGCTGCCGAAATGGGCTACCCGGTTCTGATCAAGGCCGCCTCCGGCGGCGGCGGCAAGGGCATGCAGGTGGTGCATTCCGAAGACAAGATGGGTCTTGCCTTCACGACCGCCCGCTCTGAAGCGTCTGCCAACTTCGGCGATTCAACGGTCTATATCGAGAAATATCTCGAAAAGCCGCGCCATATCGAAGTTCAGGTCATGGGCGATGGCAAGGGCCATGCGATCCATCTGGGCGAACGCGACTGCTCCTTGCAGCGCCGTCACCAGAAGGTCTGGGAAGAAGCCCAATCCCCTGCCCTCAATGAAGAACAGCAGAAGCGCATCGGCGATATCTGCGCCACTGCGATGCAGGGGCTGGGCTATTCCGGCGCCGGTACCATCGAGTTTCTCTACGAGAATGGCGAATTCTATTTCATTGAAATGAACACCCGCCTGCAGGTGGAGCATCCTGTAACCGAATCCATCACCCGCATTGACCTTGTCAACGAACAGCTGAAAGTCGCTTGCGGTGCCGGGCTCGATATCCGTCAGGAAGATGTGGTTTTCCAGGGTCACGCCATCGAATGCCGTATCAACGCTGAAAATCCGGAAACCTTCGTTCCGTCTCCGGGCAAGATCACCTATTACCACCCGCCGGGGGGGCTTGGCGTGCGCGTTGATTCCGGCGTCTATCAGGGCTATTCCATCCCGCCCTATTATGACAGCCTGATCGGCAAGCTGATCGTAACCGGCCGCAATCGGGTCGAATGCATGATGCGTCTGCGCCGTGCGCTGGATGAATTCGTCGTTGATGGCATCCAGACCACATTGCCGCTGTTCCGCAAGCTGGTCGACAATCCCGATATTGCCAATGGTGCCTATGACATTCACTGGCTGGAAAAATATCTCGGCATGAAATAGGTCGATGCCTTGATCTTGCAACAGGTAGAACAATATCAAGACCGCGCACAAGAGCGCGGTCTTTTGCTTTGGCCGGGCGCCGATTGCATCAAATCGTAAAGAGAGCTGTGGTAAAGTCCAGATCATGACTGACGAATCTTCCACCTTGGATATCACTCCCCAGATCCTGCTCAGGGCCTATGCCTGCGGCATATTCCCCATGTCCGAGGGGGCCGACGATCCCACCCTGTTCTGGATCGAACCGGAGATGCGCGGCATCATTCCGCTCGACAATTTCCACATTCCCAAAAGGATGCTGCGCACCATGCGCACCACATCCTTCCAGATTCGCGTGGATACGGATTTCGGCGGCGTCATGGATGCCTGCGCGGCCTCGGCGCCCGGACGAACGACCACATGGATCAATCCTCAGATCCATGCGCTCTATCGCGATCTGTTCGATATGGGCCATAGTCATTCGGTGGAAGTCTGGGATGGGGACAGCCTTGTCGGCGGTCTATATGGCGTCAGTCTGGGCACCGCCTTTTTCGGCGAAAGCATGTTCTCGCGGGCGCGGGACACCTCCAAGATGGCGCTCATTCATCTTGTGCAAAGGCTCAATGCCGGCGGTTACACCCTGCTCGATACCCAGTTCATAACGGATCATCTCAAGCAGTTCGGCACGGTGGAAATACCCAAGGCCGAATATCATGCCCTGCTAGACCACGCCATGCAGAGACGCGCAGACTTCTACGCCCTCGATAAGCCGTCACAACAGTCCTAAACGCAGATTGAAACCCAGTCAGCGCACGACCAGAAATGATGGCGCAAGAGAAGCAGAGAGACAGATAGTCAGACAGCCTGCTTCAGGGCCATGCCATAAGCCATGGCCGCGCGTGCAGCTCTATCCCGAGAGAAAATGAAGCAGATATCAGTTCGGCTTGGGCACGTCGGTATTCTGTTTGCAGCCCACCAGCCAGACATCATAAACCGGATGCTCAACCGCATTCATGCCCGGACTGGATGCAAACATCCAGCCGGTGAAAATGCGCCGAACCTTGCGTTCGAGCGTAATCTCGTCGACTTCGACAAAGGCGGTTTCTTCCTGCCGCTCCGTCTCCGGGCGCGTATAGCAGACCCGAGGGGTCACCTGCAGTGAGCCGAACTGAACGGTCTCGTCGATATAAACGTCGAACTGAATCATCCGTGCCGTGATCTTGTCCAGCCCTGCGAAGGTGGCGACAGGGTTTGCAACCTCTTCGGCCTTTGCCTGCAGGCCCAGCAAACACCCCAATAAGAACAGAGAAGCAATCGCAGCTCTTCTCATGATCCAGCCCCCTTTGCGGCCCACGAAATAATTCATTCCAAACTCCGACGATCGGTTGGACACCCACTGGTCATAGACCAGCATCCCAAAGACCAAGCCGCCCTGCATCTTTACCGGTTCCACGGATCGGCTGTTTGTCCAACAGCCCATCCATCAAACACCTGTCTTGACGATTGCAGCAACGGCAACCGCAAACCACCCCGTTCCTAGCCCTGTTTTGGGGCAAAAGGCAAGGCTCATTTGCCAATTCTCCCGGGCTCGGGTCCCGATAGTTTCGACGCTGGCCAAAATGCATTCCGCCAGCGCAAGAAACAGGATCATTATAGGAAAACAGGCATAGAGTGAGAAATGGACGATTCTTTGTCCAACAAGCAGATTACGCTTTTCCCATTGCCATTGCAGACAATGAAAAGCCCTCACCGACGACAAGGTCAAAGGCCAAAAGGATCATTGAAGATAATGCGGACGGTTCACAAGCCGCTAGGGGCTCCATGCCTCATAGTCGGCGGCCTTGTCGGCAGAAGGCTTTTGCGCAGATAGCAAGGAGCCTGCCGGACGATAGGCTCGGGATGTGCCGGTCATGTTGGGCTGATGAGCCCGCTCCCACGACCAGTGTTTCACCTCGGCCTCGCTGGGGGCAACATCGCTTCTGTAATGCATCCAGCCATGCCAGCCAGCCGGAATGGTGCTCGCCTCTGCCGGATTGGCATAGACAACCCAGCGCCGCTCACCCTTGCGCTCTGCCCCATAGCTCGGATTCTTGGGAACCTTCTGCTTGTAATATTTGTTGCCAAACTCATCCTGACCGACAAACACACCGAACCGCTTGGTGTGTAGCCAGGTTCCGAAGGTCGTTTTTCCCCACCAGGTAAAAAGCAGAAGCAGAAAATTTTTCATGACAGCCCATATGCAAGCGGATTGAACGGCAGCCACTATGCCTACATATTTAAGCAGATGTCCATAGAGTGAGGCAAAATATCCGACGAATGGATCACCCCTCACCGCAACCAGTCAAAGCGCCAATCGAGCCCGCCTATCGGCGGCGTCCTCCCACGCTCGCATAGCGCTTCGAACGGGATGGCCGGGAGGCTGTGGAGCCCGCCGATTTTGCCGCCTTGAGAAAGCGGTTTCCCTGATAGACGCTTTGCGGCTGTTCGTTCGCCTGCCCTTCTTCCTCATTGCGCTGCAGAATGCGATCCACATCGCGCTGGCTGCGTTTGGCCTGAGGCAGGGTTTCTTCGTGAAACTGCCGCGCCTTGGCAAGGGAACGCAGACGTGAGCGCTTTTCCTCCAGCACTTCATGCATGCCCTCGATGACAAAGCGGTCCCCCTCCAGACGCATCAGACGCTTGTCTGAACAAAGAGACATCAGCCTTTGCTGAATGGCCGCCGAAGACATCGGCTTGGCAAGCACATGATGTGCACCGGTCTCGAAAAGACGGGCCACACGCTGCTCTGTTGCATGGGCTGTAATCACAATGACCGGAATATAGCACAAGGGCTCCATGGTCTGGCGGCGAATGAGACTGAGCAATTGCAAGCCGGACATCGGTGCCATATTGAGATCGGTGATGAGCACATTTGGTGGCTCATGCATCATCGCATGCAACGCCGTGTCGCCGCGATCATAGGATCTCACCCGCGCCACCTTCATTGAGGATATCATGGATCGAATCATGGTGAGCACGGACTTCGAGTCATCAACGATGACGATGTCGAGCGATTCGATACTGAGCCCGTAGGCCGAATGATGCTCCATAAATATATCCAACCTGCTGTTTTATTGTGACTTTTTTCTTGGTCGGATTTCAGGATCGCATAAAGCCATTAATTCGCGTTCAAAAAGGGTTTTTGCATTTGATTTCAATTTTAACAGATTTGTTAAACCGGCCAAAAAAGTTAATTTCCCCACCCCCGAAGCAGTGAAGGCGCGGTTTTTTCCCATTCTTGCGACCATCGCAAAAAACACTATATATAGATTGACAACAAATCGCGACACACAAGCGATAGACCTTCTTGCGTTCATTCGCGCAAAAATCCATAATCCGTCAAGTCGAGGCAGTGGCGTCTCTGGACTGATGCTCCAGACTTCCTGTTCCAGTAATTTCGCAAAGAAACAAGATCGAAATCGAAGCGATCAGCGGGCAATCCCTGAGCAAGCGGAAGGTTTCAGGTCGCGTATCCTTATGCGCTTGGACATGGACAGAAAAAGACAAAAGCACAACATATAGAGGCCACATCACCGGCATGGACACTATATATAGATTTTGTTAACCTATACGGGATCTACTTGTGTCTGAAGAATGTCTTCATAGTGCCACGATTCGCTCGTGACACAGATTCAAAATTCTCGCGGGAAATCGGTTCTTTCCGAGGCCAGGAAATCCGATCAACCGCCCAACTCCAATTGCTGGCTTCATCGCGTTGTCAGCAAGACCTTTGTCAAGGGGATAAAAAATGCGTGTAGAGCGGCGCTATACCACTGAAGGAAAATCAGCATACGATTCCATCGAGTTTCGCAAGGCCACGAGCGAAATCCGAAATCCGGACGGCTCCATCGTTTTCCGTCTGGAAAATATCGATGTACCGACATCCTGGTCTCAGGTTGCGGCAGACATTCTAGCCCAGAAATATTTCCGCAAGGCTGGCGTCCCAGCAGCACTGGAACGCGTTGAAGAAAATTCCGTTCCCTCCTGGCTGTGGCGCTCCGTCCCGGACGAAGAAGCGCTGAGCAAGCTGCCAGAAGACGAGCGCTATGGCCCGGAAATGTCCTCCCAGCAGGTTTTCGACCGTCTGGCAGGCACATGGACCTACTGGGGCTGGAAGGGCGGCTATTTTGACACGGACGCCGACGCTCGCGCCTTCTATGACGAACTGCGCTATATGCTCTGCACCCAGCGCGTCGCCCCCAATTCTCCGCAATGGTTCAACACCGGCCTGCACTGGGCCTATGGCATCGACGGCCCCAGTCAGGGCCATCATTATGTCGATTTCGAAACCGGCCGTCTGACCCGCTCGGCATCTGCCTATGAGCATCCCCAGCCCCACGCCTGCTTTATCCAGTCCATCTCTGACGACCTCGTCAATGAGGGCGGCATCATGGATCTGTGGGTGCGCGAAGCCCGCCTGTTCAAATATGGCTCCGGTACCGGCACCAACTTCTCCTCGCTGCGCTCTGAAGGCGAGCCCCTCTCCGGCGGCGGCAAATCTTCCGGCCTGATGTCTTTCCTCAAGATCGGTGACCGCGCAGCCGGTGCCATCAAATCCGGCGGGACCACCCGTCGCGCCGCCAAGATGGTTGTTGTCGATATCGACCATCCCGATATCGAGGCCTATATCAACTGGAAGGTCAAGGAAGAGGAAAAGGTCGCCGCGATCGTGACCGGCTCCAAGATCGTTTCCAAGCATCTCAAAGCCATCATGAAGGCCTGCGTCAATTGTCAGGGCTCCAATGACGAATGCTTCGACCCGGCCAAGAATCCTGCCCTCAAGCGCGAAATCCGCGCTGCCAAGAAGATGCAGGTTCCGGAGAACTATATCCGTCGAGTCATCCAGTTCGCCAAGCAGGGTTACAAGGACATCGAGTTCGAAACCTACAATACCGACTGGGACAGCGCTGCCTATCTGACCGTTGCCGGCCAGAATTCTAACAACTCGGTACGCATCACCGACGACTTCCTCAATGCAGTGAAGGAAGACCGCGACTGGAATCTGATTGGCCGCATCAAGGGCGATATCCGCAAGACCGTCAAGGCCAAGGACCTTTGGGAACAGATCGGCTATGCCGCATGGGCCTCTGCCGATCCGGGCCTGCAGTTCCACACCACCATCAACGACTGGCACACCTGCCTTACCGATGGTGAGATCATCGCGTCCAACCCTTGCTCGGAATATATGTTCCTGGACAACACCGCCTGCAACCTTGCCTCCATCAACCTGCTGCAATTCCTGCAGCAAGACGGCAATTTCGCAGTCGAGCAATTCGAGCATACGGTTCGCCTCTGGACCATGGTTCTGGAAATCTCGGTTCTGATGGCCCAGTTCCCGTCTCCGGAAATTGCCGAGCGCTCCTATCTCTATCGCACGCTCGGTCTGGGCTATGCCAATATCGGCGGCCTGCTGATGACCTCCGGCATTCCTTATGACAGCGCCGAGGGCCGCGCCATCTGCGCCGCCATTTCGGCCCTGATGACCGGCACCGCCTATGCCACCTCTGCCGAGATGGCCAAGGAGCTGGGTGCGTTCGATCGCTACGAGGCCAACGCTTCCCACATGCTGCGCGTCATGCGCAACCATCGCAATGCCGCATATGGCAACAGCGATGGCTATGAGGATCTCGACATTGCTCCGGTTCCGCTCGATCATGAAAACTGCAAGGACAAGGCCCTGCTGAGCCATGCTGTTGCATCATGGGACAAGGCGCTTGAGCTTGGTCAGGAATATGGCTACCGCAACGCCCAGACCACCGTGGTTGCCCCGACCGGCACCATCGGCCTCGTCATGGACTGCGACACCACCGGCATCGAGCCGGACTTCGCGCTGGTCAAATTCAAGAAGCTGGCCGGTGGCGGCTATTTCAAGATCATCAACCGCACCGTTCCCAATGCCCTCAAGAAGCTTGGCTATAACGAGCAGCAGATCAAGGACATCGAAACCTACGCGGTTGGTCATGGCACGCTGAAAAACTGCAACGCCATCAGCCACAATGCGCTGAAGGGCAAGGGCCTGACGGACGAGAAGCTGGAAGCCGTTGAAAGCGGCCTCAAGAGCGCCTTCGACATCAAGTTTGCCTTCAACAAATGGAGCCTTGGCGAAGATTTCTGCAAGGAAACCCTCGGCTTTGATGACGAACAGCTGAATGATCCGCATTTCGACATGCTGTCTGCCCTTGGCTTCAGCAAGGAAGAGATCGAGGTTGCCAACATCCATGTTTGCGGCGCGATGACCCTTGAAGGCGCCCCGCATCTGAAAGACGAGCATCTGCCGGTCTTCGACTGTGCCAACCCGTGTGGCCGCATCGGCAAGCGCTATCTCTCCGTGGAGAGCCACATTCGCATGATGGCAGCTTCCCAGCCCTTCATCACCGGCGCGATCTCCAAAACGATCAACATGCCAAATGATGCCACGGTTGAAGACTGCAAGGACGCCTACATGATGTCCTGGAAGCTGGCCCTCAAGGCCAACGCCCTTTATCGTGACGGCTCCAAACTGTCCCAGCCGCTCAACAGCCAGTTGCTGGACGATGACGAGGACGAGGCCGAAGACACGATCGAGGCACTCGCCGCTGCATCGGCTCCGGAACGGGCAACCCTTGTTACCGAGAAGGTCGTCGAGCGCGTGGTAGAGCGCGTGGTCGAACACCGCGTCCGCGAACGCCTCAAACTGCCAGATCGCCGCAAGGGCTACACCCAGAAGGCAACCGTCGGCGGCCACAAGGTCTATCTGCGTACCGGCGAATATGACGATGGCCAGATTGGCGAGATCTTCATCGACATGCACAAGGAAGGCGCCGCTTTCCGCAGCCTGATGAACAATTTCGCAATCGCCATTTCCCTCGGCCTGCAATATGGTGTGCCGCTTGATGAATATGTCGATGCCTTCACCTTCACCCGGTTTGAACCGGCTGGCATGGTTCAGGGCAACGAAGCCATCAAGAATGCGACCTCCATTCTGGACTATGTGTTCCGCGAACTGGCCGTGTCCTATCTGGATCGCCACGATCTGGCTCATGTCAATCCGGATGATATCGCAACGACATCGACCGGCAAGGGAAGCTCGGAAGGCAAGGTTCCGGTTCCGATTTCCAAGGGCCTGCTGCGCGGCAAGGCTGGTCGCTTCAAGCTGGTGGACGGCAAGGAATATGCCCGTCTGCGCGAGTTCGATCATGCCCATCATGACCATGATCACGACCACGATCATGGTCACAGCCATGGTACCAAAACGGCAAGCAAGGCGGCTATGCCATCGAGCACGACCGCCATGCTGAAACCGGATCATCAGGTCGCAAGCAGCCCTGCCCCGGCCGTTGGCAAAACGGAAAGCAAGGCCGACCAGATCGCTCTGGCCCGCATGAAAGGCTATGAAGGGGAAAGCTGCCCTGAATGCGGCAACTTCACCATGGTTCGCAATGGCACATGCCTGAAATGCGACACCTGCGGCGCAACGAGCGGCTGCTCCTGATCCATGCAAGATGCAGCGCCAGCCGCTGCCATCTCTTGAAAAACGAAAAGCCCCGCTCTTTTGAGCGGGGCTTTTTCATTTCAATTAAAACAACGTCACGCCGTTGAAATAACGATTATTTTCTAGCGTTGAGTCAGCGCCAACTTCGCTCCCAGCGCAACGAATGTCGCCGCAAAACCACGCTTCAGCCAAGCCATGACAGCCGGACGGGACAGGAGTTTGTCACGCACGGAAGCCGCAGCGAAAGAGACAAGAGCAAAGACCGCAAAGGTCATCACCATGAAGACAGCGCCAAGCTCGATCATGTCCAGAACAGGACTGGCCGCCTGCGGGTCGATAAACTGGGGCAGAAAGGCGAGAAAGAAAATCGACAGCTTCGGATTGAGCAGATTGAGCAGGATCCCGTCACGCACGACACCATAAGCCGTCCGCTTCTGCGCAGGCCCAGCCGTTAGATGCTCGGCATCAAACTGCTCCTTGTCCCGCATCATCTTATAGGCCATGAACAGCAGATAGGCGACCCCGGCAAACTTGACCATCTGAAAGGCCATGGCGCTGGCATGCAGCAGCGCCGCAAGCCCCAGCACAGCCGCCGTTATATGGGAGATAATCGATAGCGTCCCGCCCAGTGCGGCCAGCAGCCCCATGCGAAGCCCGCGGCGCAATGTCACCATGAGCGTATAAATCATGCCGGTACCGGGCATGATGACGATGAAAAAGGATGTGATCAGAAATTCGACGGACACAGCAAGCTCCCATGGCATTCAGCAGATGTCACAAAGCATAGCGCACATCTGAAAATTTTGCCTGCATAATATTGCAACCTTCTTCGAAAATTGTCGTCTTGAACCGGTTGCCGCCCATTTTCCGCCTTCACAAAGGAGCATTATTTTAAAAAAATGCCCCTATACTCTCTCGCAAAACACGGTTTTGATTTTCTGTCTGGCTCTTGAAACAGCGCAACCGTACACATAATTGCAACACAAGACGTAGTATTGTTGCTTATATAATATTTTCCCTTGACCTTTTTGACGAAACACCGGAAAAGGCCAGAGGAAAAGGAGTATGCAAAGAATGAAAACGACCTTTTCCACGATCGCTCCGGATCGCTTCAGCCACGAAACCTTTCGTGACGCAGAAGCCGCAATCGAGCGACTACTGGATATTTATCAGGTTCATACTGAATTTCTACGAGATGCATTCACGCGCGTCGCCCAGAATGAGGTTCCCTCGGCTGGCCGTTACCGCGCGACTTATCCAGAAATCCGCATGACGACGGATACCCACGCCCAGATCGACTCCCGCCTGTCATTCGGACATGTGCCGGGACCGGGTACCTATTCGACCACCATCACGCGCCCCGACCTTTTCAGCCACTATCTCAAGGAGCAGATCGAACTGCTGCTTTCCAATCATAATGTGGCAATCGAGGTGGGCCCGTCGATGACGCCCATTCCCATCCATTTTGCCTGGCCCGACGGCATGAATGTCGAGGGCGCGTTGCCCGAAACATGGTCGCGCCCCTTGCGCGATGTCTTCGACGTGCCGGATCTGGCCATCACCGATGACGCCATCGTCAATGGCACCCAGCATTATGGGCCTGACGAAGTGGTGCCGCTGGCGCCTTTCACCGGCCCGCGCATCGACTATTCCCTGCATCGGCTGGCCCATTATACGGCAACCAAGCCGGAGCATTTCCAGAATTTCGTTCTCTTTACCAACTACCAGTTCTATATCGACGAATTTGTGAACTGGGCCAGAGAGCAAATGGCGACCGGTTCGACCGAATATGAGGAATTTGTCGAGGTCGGCAACCAGATAACGCCATCGGGAAGCACCGAGCCGGTAACGGGTGAAGCGCCGCCTCGCCTGCCGCAGATGCCCGCCTATCACCTCAAGCGCAAGGATCAGAACGGCATTACGCTGGTCAATATCGGCGTCGGCCCGTCCAACGCCAAGACCATCACTGACCATATCGCGGTTCTGCGCCCCCATGCATGGCTGATGCTGGGCCATTGCGCCGGCCTGCGCAACACCCAGCGGCTGGGCGACTATGTACTTGCCCATGGCTATGTGCGCGAAGACCATGTTCTGGATGCAGACCTGCCCACATGGGTTCCGATTCCGGCACTCGCCGAAATTCAGGTGGCGCTGGAAGATGCCGTGGCAGACATCACTGGCCTCAAGAATTATGAACTGAAGCGCATCATGCGAACCGGCACAGTCGCCTCAATCGATAACAGAAACTGGGAATTGCGCGATCACAAGGAACCCGTCGAACGGCTGTCGCAATCGCGCGCCATCGGGCTGGACATGGAGTCTGCGGCCATTGCAGCCAATGGCTTCCGCTTCCGCGTGCCCTATGGCACCCTGCTCTGCGTCTCGGACAAGCCCCTGCATGGAGAACTGAAACTCCCCGGCATGGCCAGCGATTTCTACACCCAGCAGGTTCAGCAGCATCTCAAGATCGGCATCAAGGCCATGGAAGCATTAAGATGCATGCCGATTGAACGCCTGCATTCGCGCAAATTGAGAAGCTTCGCCGAAACGGCGTTCCAATAAGATGCCGAACAGCACAGGATGAGGCAAGGAGAGCATGCCTGAACATGCACCTTGCCTTGATCGTGAAAACAGAAAGATCCCTTGAGAAACCATCAAGCAAGATAGGTAAGGATGGGAGGCTTTATGCCGCCTTCTCTGTTGCCTCTGGTGTTTCGGCAGCCTCGTCGCCTTCTGCCGTTGCGGTCTCTGGCTTGGTGCGAAGGCGCGCAACCTTCATCAGCTCGCAGAAGGAAGACGCCGGTAGCGGCGGCGCAAACAGATAACCCTGCGCGGCAGAAACGCCCATTTTGCGCAGCTGGATAACCTGCTCTTCCGTCTCCACCCCTTCGGCAATGACGCCGATATTCAGCTTTTCGGCCAGATCGATCAGGCCCTGCACAAGTTGTGGCCCGGCAAAAGCGCCATCCAGCGCATCTACCAGCAGCTTATCAAGCTTGACAATATCGACGCTGATTGATGTCAGGTTATAGAGGCCACTATGGCCCGAGCCCACATCATCCAGCGCGATCTCCGCACCAAGCGCCCTGATCTGGCTGATCACATCCTTGGCAAGATCCATCTCCTGTATCGGCACGCGATCCGAGATCTCGAAGATCAGGTTGGAAAAGCCAAGCCTGCTGTCCCTGAATACATCTTCAATATCGCTGACAATGGAATCATCAAGCATCTGATGGGAAAACAGATTGAGCGCCACCTTGAAGACCTGCCCTTCCCGCACAACGGGATCGAGCAATTGACAGCTCTGCTTCATGATCCGGCAGGTGACCTCGCGGGTCAGTTTGTAATTTTGCGCCAAAGGAATGAATTCATTCGGCGACACAACACTGCCATTGGGCTTGACCCAACGCGCCAAGACCTCACAGCCGGTAATGGCTCCGCTGTCCAGATCGATAATCGGCTGCATATAGGGCACGATCTCCCCATTATCCAGCGCATCAAGAATGATATCGCCATCGGAAGGCTTGTAGCGCCCGAAATACCAGCCGATGCCGATCATGATCAAACCGAAAAGAAAGCCCAGGATATTGATGAATTCGCGGGCATTGGCCGTAACCACATCAAGCGCAGCTTCAGAAATGGACAATTGCACTTCAAACGGCAGGCTGTCCGAATGCATCGAGACGCGATCGACAATATTGCCGCTGGTCACTTCAGGATCAAGCAAATACCAATGCGTCCCGCCGTCCATGGAAAGCATGCCATAGCGAAAGCGGCGCAGGTCATTGCGAACCGGATCGATCCGGATCAATTCTCCGGGCACGCGGGCGACCAGTCTGCGGCCGTTATTGAGATGCCGAACCACCAAAAGAGAGGGAATGTCATTCTTGGCCACCCCGGCCGAGAGCGACAGGGTCACATCCCTGCTATCCAGCTGATAGGCAGGCAAAAGGCCGGTTTGCCGGGCAGACTGCCCCAGATCCGTACAAACGAGGTTGCCGCCCCGGTCGACAAGTCCGATGGTATCGATCCATGCGGTTGATCGGGCAGCTTCGCTATAGCGATAACGGTGATCACTGGTGCAGGAAAGGCCCGGCGACTGGGCCAGATTGTTGAGCACATCGATAGCGGTCTGAGCGGCGTTATTGGCACGCTCCAGCATGAGTTCAGCGGAAATTTGCAGGTCTTCCTTGATTTCGCTTTCAACCTGCCAGCGCATGGCAGACTGCATACCAGCAGTCAGAAGCCCCGCCCCCAACATCGCCAGCAGCGAGTAACCCGCTATCTTCTTGGCATTCCTAATCATGCATCCTCGCCAGATATTTGCGCTGATTTGATCAGAAATCCGTGAAAATTCAGTTGATTTTTTTAAATTTTACGACAATTCGCAATGCCCTGAAATAATTGCCGTAAATTCAACAGTCCCTGCAAAGCGACAACAAAGAAGCCCCTCGGCGATCCTCAGGAAACCTTCGAAACAGGCTTGCCCTCCGCAGAGGGTGCGTCATCCTTCTGCTTTTGTTTCTTGTTGCCCAATGCGGCCACCAGCTTCAAATAGGCCGACGCAGGCAACGCGGGCGAAAACAGGAACCCTTGCGCCTCATCGATACCGATGCGCCTGAGATAATCGAGCTGTTCGTCCGTTTCGACCCCTTCGGCAACCACAACCATATCCATGCCCTTGGCCATCTGGCTCAGGGAATCGATAATCGGCACACTCTCCGCGTCTGCCGTGATGGTATCGACAAACAGCTTGTCGATCTTGATGATATCCATGCCGAGCTTTTGCAAATAGGCAAAGCCGCCATGCCCCGTTCCCGCATCATCAAGCGCAACCCGAACCCCCAGTTCCTGCAATCTGGAAATGATGGCACGGGCACGATCAAGATTTTCCAGCGGCTGGCGCTCCGTTACTTCCAGCACCAACTGCTCGAAGCGGACCCCGGAATTGCCAAAGACCTGTTCCACTTCCCGCACAATCGCCAAATCCTCGAAATGCTTGTTGAACAGATTTATCGCGACCTTCAGATTGGGCCGATCACCATAGCTCTCGGAGAGATCCTCTGCGACCTGCTCCATCAGGGAGGCGGTCATCGGCAAGGCGAGGCCAGAGGCTTCAGCTGCATCGATAAAATGCCCCGGCGAAGTGATGGAACCATCCGGCTTGCGCCACCGCACGAGCACCTCGCAACCGGACAAACGCCCACTCTGAATGTCGAGAATGGGTTGATAATAGGGAACAAATTCCTTGCGTTTGATGGCCTTCTCAAGACTCACATAAGGATCGGGCTTGCGTAGACTGAGGCGCACAAACAGGAACATGATGAGACCGCCCGCCAGAACCCCCAAGCCATCCACGACACGAACCACACCGGCAAAATTCTCCCATGCAGCGCCAAAGGGAATGGCAACCGCGACGGAGATCGGATAGCGGGACGAACTGGCTTGTCTTTCGATCAGTTCCTTGGTCCAGCTGGGGTCGGGCTCGAAACTGTAGAATGGCGCTCTTTTCCTGAGCCGGGTTTCTGGCGTACTTTCGGCCAGCAGATTGTCATTCGTCAGCTTGATCCCAATTCTGTAAAAGTCGTCATATTCGGTTTGCACCGCGCGCTGAACGAAATTCTCCACAAGAATGAAGCCGCCGATAGAAACGAACTCGGTGATGTGCCACTGCACCAGCAGGCCATCTTTTCCAGTCAGCCTGTCGCGCACGGCCCGATAGCTCAGATGCGGAACCGACCCCTTCGCCTCAGCCGATGTCGGCTGAAAACTGGTGCTCTCCTTGATGGACGAACAATACATATATTCGCCATTATAAATCAGCCCGACATCATGCAGGGCCGAATGACGCAGCATCATTCGCCGAAACCGGTCCTGAAGCTCATTATCACACACGGGAACACTATAGTGATGCAGGGCAGAAAAGACATCGATGGCTTCCTGCACGAGGGACTCCGCGCGCACCAATGTGCTCTCGGCCGTCTGATCAAGAAAACGCTCACTTCTGCTCTGCACATAATCGCGTATAGCAATATGGGCGGCAAACACGGGAAAGACACCGAGAACCACACCAAGAAATAGCAGAAATATTGAGCGAAATTGATTCTTCAAGGCGTATTTCCCTTCATTTGAAAAAAAGAATACTCCTCCTCGGCTAACAGAGGATTAACCATAAAAATGACAAACCCTTCACGAATAACCCCGAAGTCATCAAATGAAAGAGAAGAATAGTCCACGAAACTTTAAGAAACAGAAGCTTCAGGTGCCAAGCAATGATAAAAATGACAAGTGTCCTTTGTAATATCGGCTCAACTCCTGTATCCGTGCATTTGGGGCTGCTGCAGTTCGGACTATCTCGCGGCGCCAAGAGGTGTCATGGGACATCAGCTCTTACATTTGTTCATATTTAAATTCGCAATTAGAGGCTCTCTTCCAATGAAACGTTCTAGCCTGACCTTCGGCTTCCTGCTTGTTTCCACGGCTTTGGTTCACGCCCAAAGTGCAGCGGAAACCGCATGGGACGCCATCTCCAGGGACATCAATCAATCCGGTCTGTTTTCCGTAAAAACCGGCACGGTCCATCACAATCCGGCATCAGATGCCTTGACGGTCGAAAATCTTGTCTATGAACTGACCTATACTCTGGAGCCGGATGATGAAAGCTCGGATGACGAAGCAACGCCAGCACAGGATGCAGCAAAATCCGAGCAGAGTGAAACCGAAGCGAAAGACGACAAGGGCCTGACGATCAGCGCCACCATTGCCGTCCCGACCCTCTCCTTCAAGGGGCTGAAGCTGGAGGACGCCGGCTACAGCTATGACAGCATCGAGCTTGAAGGCACCCAGACCACCATCCTGTTTGACGAGGAAGGCACCGACAAGGATGCCAGAATCATTGCGAAAGCCCTTGGCAAGGACATCGTTACCAAAGGCTATCAGCCATTTTTTGGCGAATATAAACTGGCACCATCCCGCCCCATCGGCAGCACACTGGACTATATCCGTCCGCTGCTGATGAATGCTCGCTATGAGGCGATGACCAGCGAAGGGCTGACCATCGAACAATATGCAGGCGACGAAGAGGCCCCGATGCAGACAACGCAAATGGGCCCCCTCTCGGTAAACGAGGTCAAGGACGGCAAAATCGGCAGCTACGAGATTTCCAGCCAGAAATCCACGATGGACGTCAGAGAACCCTCGTCCTCGGCAGGCCAATCCGCATCGTCCATCGACTTGCCAAAAGAAATCTCCTACGAGATCGGCAAGACCCGCTATGATGGCTATGACATTGGCGCGCTCTGGAGCGTTCTGGACCCCAATGCACAGCCAATCGTGGGCACCAGAACCTTGCTGGAAAAGACCGAAATGGCAGGCGCGACCATCAATGTCCCGGGCCTTGCAGACATTTCTGTCGGACCGTCCGTTCAGTCAGAAATCACGGTCACGCAGCCTTCAAGCTACCTTGTTCCCCTGCTGGACAAGATGATCAAGGAAGATCTCGACCCCACCAAACTGCCCAGTCAGGAACAACACGCCCTGATCCGGGCCGGTTTCGATCTGGCCCGCAGCTTTGCGATGGGGCTCACGGAAATCGGCAAGACCACAGCTCAGATCACCATTCCTGACGGAGCCTTCAAAGGACAGAAAGCAGACTTCGGATTTGAATCCATTCGTCAGGCCGGTTTCAGCAGCTTCGGCATCGAAGAATCCTCGATTTCGGGCATTTCCTACGCCGGACCACCGTCGATGAATTTCAAGCTCGGCCGTCTCGCTGTTGAAAGCCTCGAATTTGCTGACTATCCCCTGATCGAGAAAGCCATTTTTGATTCCATGAATGGCACACCGCTACAGGGCAGCAGCGCAGCCAAACTGGGGCCAAACAAACTCACCTTGGCGATGTCCGGCCTTGAATATAGCGATGACAAGGGCAATGCGCTCTCTGCTGATGGCGCCAGCCTCAATTATGACCGTATGGGACTTGCCATTCCGGCAGAGATTTCAACCAGCGTCGACAATCTCAAGATTGGCAAGAATCTGCTCCAACATCCGCTGGCCACTGTCCTGCTTGACCAGCTCGGTCTGGATGGGCTTACGATCAATGAAGAATTGACGTTGGTTTGGGACGAAGCCAACCAGACCTACAAGATCGAGCCGATCAATCTGGAATTGAAAGACATTGCCTCCATCTCCGGCTCCATTGGCGCTGGCGGTATCATGCGTGGCTATCTTGATGCTCCGGAAACGGCTCAGGCCGCAATGGCAACAGCAACCATTCTGCCGTCGTCCCTCACCCTGAAGGATCTCGGCGGGCTGAATGAACTGATCAATCTGGCCGGAGGTGCCATGGGCATGGGCCCGGAACAGATCCGCAGCATGGCCACCATGCAGATAAAAGCCGCCTTGAGCAGCTTCACCGAGCCTGCCTTTAGCGATGCTGTGGTAGCCGAAGTCGACAGCTTCCTCAAGGATCCGCAAAGCCTGATGGTAAGCCTCAATCCAAAGGCACCGGTACCTCTGGCCCAGTTGCTTGGTGTGGCAGCCACCGCGCCACAGCAGGTACCCTACCTGCTGGCCATCGGCGTCATCGCCAACGAGAATTAACATTTTTCGAGTTAATTGCTGCAACGCAAAGAGAAAAATAAAAGGCGGCTATAAAAGCCGCCTTTTCTATATATTTCAATTATTTCCAGACGTTTCTTATTCTGGAAGATTAAGACGCAGATGCAGCTCGCGAAGCTGCTGATTGGTCGGATCGCTCGGAGCGCCCATCATCAAATCCTGTGCCTGCTGGTTCATCGGGAACAGAGAGATTTCGCGCAGGTTCGGCACGCCGCAAAGCAGCATGATGATGCGTTCCATACCCAGAGCCATGCCACCATGCGGAGGGGCACCATACTGGAAGGCGCGATACATGCCGCCGAAACGGTCCATCAGAACCTCTTCGGAATAGCCTGCAATCTCGAAGGCCTTCTTCATGACATCGATGCTGTGGTTACGGACAGCACCGGACCCCAGTTCGTAGCCGTTGCAGACCACGTCATACTGATAGGCTTCCAGTTCCAGCGGATCGGTATTTTCCAGCCCTTCCAGTTCGCCCTTGGGCATGGAGAATGGGTTGTGGCTGAAATCGACCTTCTCTTCGTCTTCGTTATATTCATACATCGGGAAGTCGACGATCCAGCAAAGCTCGAACCGGTCCCGATCGATGAGGTCGAGCTCGTTGCCGACTCGGTTGCGGGCGCGTCCGGCAAAATCGGCAAATTTCGAAGGATCACCGGCAACAAAGAAGCAGGCATCACCGGCGTCCAGACCCAACTGGGTGCGGATGGCTTCAGTGCGCTCCGGACCGATATTCTTGGCAAGAGGCCCTGCCCCTTCCAGAGATCCGTCTTCACCCTTGCGCCAGAAGATATAGCCAAGACCGGCCTGACCCTCGCTCTGTGCCCAGCTGTTCATCCGGTCACAGAAGGTACGGGCACCACCGGTCTTTGCCGGAATACCCCAGACTTCGTTCTTCTCTTCCTCAAGCATGCGAGCAAAGATCTTGAAGCCCGAGCCACGGAAATGCTCGGAAACCTCTTCCATGACAATCGGAATACGCAGGTCCGGCTTGTCGGAACCATATTTGCGCATGGCTTCCTTGTAAGGAATACGCGGGAATTCCTGGGTCACCGGCTTGCCTTCGGCGAATTCTTCGAACATGCCGCGAATGACCGGCTCCATGGTGCTCAGGATATCTTCCTGCTCGACAAAGCTCATTTCCATATCGAGCTGATAGAATTCACCCGGCAGACGGTCTGCGCGCGGATCTTCATCGCGGAAGCAGGGAGCGATCTGGAAATATTTGTCGAAGCCGGACATCATCAGCAGCTGCTTGAACTGCTGCGGAGCCTGCGGCAGGGCAAAGAATTTGCCCGGATGAATACGCGAAGGCACCAGATAGTCGCGCGCGCCTTCCGGCGACGAAGCGGTCAGGATCGGTGTCTGGAATTCGTTGAAGCCGATTTCACTCATCCGGCGGCGAGCAGACGCCATGATTTTCGTGCGCTTGATGATGTTTGCGTGCAGCGTCTCGCGGCGCAAATCAAGGAAGCGATATTTGAGGCGGGTATCTTCCGGATAGTCCGGCTCGCCAAAGACCGGCAAAGGCAGTTCCTTGGAAGCGCCGAGCACATCCAGCTTGGAAATGAAGATCTCGATCTTGCCGGTGGGCAGCGTTTCGTTGACAGTATCTTCCGAACGCGCCTTCACCTCGCCCTCAACCCGGACACACCATTCACCGCGCACCTTTTCGGCGTCAGCAAAGGCGGGAGAATCCGGATCGGCCACGACCTGTGTGAGACCATACTGGTCGCGCAAATCGATGAAAAGAAGACCGCCGTGGTCGCGTACACGATGTACCCAACCGGACAGACGAACATTTTCGCCCACATGGCTCTCGCGGAGATCGCCACAGGTATGGCTGCGATAAGGATGCATGAATAAACCCTGATGCTTGAGATCGCACCTGCAATTTGATCAAAAAGCAAGGCGCACATCTCGAATTGTTATTTCAACCGAAAAATCGACCCGCCTTTCATAAAGCGCAATTCTCTCGGTTTCAACGCAAAAAGGGCGCAGAACCTACGCCCTATGTAAAAATCTGGCCGGACCCTGCATTGCCAAGGGCAAGCTGTCAAGCCAAACCCATCGATTTGGCGGCTTTTTCGAAAAAAGCTTGGGATTTACGGCAGCAGCAGTTGCAATCAGCCTAGTGAACCGAAAGGAACCCTTCAGGAAATTCCATCCGCCCATAGGGCAGCCGATCATCAAACGACATGACCATGAAATCATCGGCCAGAAGATTGTTGGCATTGCTGCGGCCATAACTCATCTGCGGAGCGGTCATGAAGCCCAGCGGTCCGAAATAATCAGGATCACCGACAATCGCCACCCCCTTGCCATGCATGGCCCGAAGCATCTCGATGCCTTCCGCGATCAGGGCCTTGCGAATGCCCTGACTTTGACATTCGGGCAAAACCGACATCAACCCCAGCGCATACCATCCCTTGTCACCACCGGACACATGCACCGGACAGAAAGCGACATGACCGACAATCGTGCCTTCGATTTCTGCCACCAGCGACAGGGTGAGCTGTCCGGATCGGCGCAAGGCTGTCAGTGTCTGATAGCCATTCTGTTGGCCGATCTGGTGCTGCTTGGCGGCAGCCAGTGTCACATTCATGATCGCGTCAAAATCCGCGGCGGTCTCTCTTCTGATTTCCATGATGCAATCCGACGATAAAGAGGGAGCAAAAAGCGATGGTCCAAGACAGCTGAACGTCATGCCAGAACCACATGCCACAGCGCTCAAACCACAGCGCCCGAACCGGAGCGCCGGTTAAGAGTAAATCACGCGCGCGACTCAAACAAAAGCTGTCCCAAAAGCTAAGCAACAAATGCATGACAGTTTGCACTGTTTTAGCATTTGGGGTGCTATTGCTTGTCCAGATTGGAATTTTACAGAAATAATTGGCAATAATCCCCATTGCCTGACCAGTTCTCACAAAGAATTGGCGACAAGTGAAAAAATGTTCGATATAAGCGAAGCCAATGAAGACGATTACGACCACTGCCGAACTGGCAGACGCTTGCAAAAAATGCGCACAACACCCCTTCGTCACTGTCGACACGGAGTTTCTGCGCGAAACGACCTATTGGCCGAAACTGTGCCTCATTCAGATGGCATCTCCAGATGACGCATATCTTGTTGATCCGCTCGCAGACGGGCTGGATCTTGCGCCATTTTTTGAATTGATGTCCGATGAGGCCGTCACCAAGGTCTTTCATGCAGGCCGTCAGGATATCGAGATTATCTATCACATGGGCAATCTCATCCCTGCCCCGATGTTTGACAGTCAGGTCGCAGCGATGGTGTGCGGCTTTGGCGACTCGATTTCCTATGACCAGCTTGTACAGCGCCTGACGGGCAATCGGCTGGACAAATCCCACCGCTATACGGACTGGTCACGCAGACCACTGACCGACAAGCAACTGACCTATGCCCTTGCCGACGTGACCCATCTCAGGGATGTCTATCACGCCCTCAGAAGCAATCTGGAAGAGCAAAGCAGAAGCGAATGGGTGCAGGAGGAGATGAAAATCCTCACCTCCCCGGACACCTATTACACCGCGCCGGTCGATGCCTGGAAGCGCATGAAACTGCGCATTCGCAAGCCGAGGGAATTTGCAGCCCTGAAGATGCTGGCCGCATGGCGTGAATCCGAAGCGCAATCGCGCGATGTTCCGCGCAACCGCATCCTCAAGGATGAGGCCATTTTCGAGCTGGCAGTGCATCAGCCCAAGACGCCCGAAGCCCTCACCGCGCTCCGCTCAATCTCCAAGGGCTATGAGCGCTCAAAGGCCGGTCAGGATCTGTTGCAACTGATGCAGGAAGTGGCCGACATTCCGGCAACCGATCTGCCAGACGTGCCCAAGGGCAAAAATCAGCCCGAAGGCTCTGGCGCTGCGGTGGACCTGATGAAGGTTCTGCTCAAGCTGATATCCGAACGCCATGGCGTTGCTGCCAAGGTCATTGCGACCGTTGACGATCTGGAAAAGATCGCCTGCGACGATGACGCCGATGTTGCCGCCCTCAAGGGCTGGCGCAAGGAACTGTTTGGCCAGCATGCATTGAGGATCAAGCGCGGCGAACTGGCCTTGCGCCTTGAAGGCAAGCGCGTCGGCACCATCGAATGTGACCCGCCTGTCCCCGGCACCACTGCCCGAAATGGCAAACGGGCTGGCAAAGCCCGCAAGCCCAAGCAGGCCGAGGCATCATCCTGAAAATTGCGCTGGCGCTGCCCTGCAGCGCCAGCCAATCCTCTCCATGCGTCCAATCAACTGGACAAATGCGCTTTATCATTTTAAATAACTCATCTCACAAGATCACGCGCCACGTGTGGCCAGTGCTCGGGATCTGCTGCGGGAGCATGATCAATCAAGATGGATCAGGCACCTCATCCGCCGATGCAATGACCGCGCGTCGCTTCCAGCTAAATAGAATAATGTGTCCCTTTGTCCGGCCAGCACCGGATGAAATATGCTCTGCCACTTGCTGACGGCGCATATCGGAGAACCAACGCCCCCCGGCCTCGCTTCTGGCAACGGCTTTGGCAGTTGCTTTGCAGCGTCACCGGAATTTGGGGTCAAAGCTTCCGGGCCAAAGCTTCTGGATTGACTGAATGGCATTGAAAAATCTGGCGATTTTCCGCTCCCTTAGCACCTATAACTACCGCCTTTGGTTTGCCGGAGCATTGGTCTCCAACATCGGAACATGGATGCAGCGCACCGCGCAGGACTGGCTGGTCCTGACCGAACTGACCGACCATAGCGCCTCTGCCGTCGGCCTGACGATGGCCTTCCAATTTGGCCCCCAGTTGCTGCTCTTCCCGATCACCGGACTTGTCGCGGACATGTTTGACCGGCGCAAGCTGATGATCCTCACCCAGACCATTATGGGTACGCTGTCGCTCATTCTGGGATTTCTGGTGGTAAGCGACCTTGCTCAATTATGGCATGTCTATCTGCTGGCCTTCCTGTTCGGCTGTGCTGCGGCATTCGATGCACCAACGCGGCAGACCTTTGTCAGCGAACTGGTCACCAAGAGAGATATTTCCAACGCCATCGCCCTGAATTCAACCTCTTTCAACAGCGCCCGCATGATCGGACCGGCCGTTGCCGGGCTACTGATTGCCGCTTTCGACACCGGACCGGCCTTCATCATCAACGGCCTCTCCTTTGGAGCGGTGCTGCTGTCGCTGTTGATGATCCGGCAATCGGAATTGCAGCCCAGCGTGCATGCGCGCCGTTCGGCGCGGGGCATCATGGACGGTTTCCGCTATGCATTCGGTCGCCGCGATATCAGCGCCATGCTGATCATGCTGTTTCTCATCGGAACCTTCGGAATGAATTTTCCCATCTATATTTCCACCATGGGTGTGAAGCTGTTTGAGGCAGATGCCCAAGGCTATGGGCTGCTGACCACCTTCTCGGCGATAGGCACCCTGATGGGGGCCCTGATGGCCGCAGGGCGCGAAATGCCGCGCTTTGAAACGCTCTTTGTCGGCACCGCGATGTTCGGCTGTGGCTGCCTGCTCGCCGCCATGACACCGAGCTACTGGTGGTTTGCGGCAACGCTCATTCTGGTCGGGCTTTCTGCCATGACCTTCCTAAATACCTCAAACGCCCTGATGCTGCTCTCCACCGATCCGGAAATGCGCGGACGCGTCATGGCCTTGCGCTTTGCCATCACCATGGGTGGCACCCCGATAGGAGCACCGATCGTTGGCTGGGTGGCCGATAATCTGGGGCCAAGATGGGCGCTCGGTGTGGGCGCACTGGCCGGCTTTGCCGCAGCCTTGGTGGCGATCTATCATTTTGCCCGCTCCAAGGCTCGCAATGAACCACTGATGCTTTCGCCGGACGAGCAATCGTAAGGCCCGCACATTGGCACAAGTGCACCAGTCTTACGCCTCCCCGGCAACCTCACCGATGGGATCAACGAGAATATCCTCATCAAACTCTTCCGGCTCAACCCGGACAGCCCCTTCCAGCTGCGCATAGGGCAGCGGACGAAAGCGCTCGACCAGCTGCTGCCAGAGTTCGGTAACAACAGCAATCGGCGTCTGGTCATACTTGAGAACCGCCTTCACTTCCAGCAGACGATTATGCTCGACCTTTGAAAAGGTCAGGGCCAGTTCCGCAGGCAAATCCGCCTCGATCCGCGTCACCTCGACCCATGACGCCGAATTGTCTTCAACAAAAAGCACGCTCTTGGCCATGACGAAATCGGCACCGGGCGGAAAGATGCTGTCGGAAACATCCCTGAGCGTCACATCCTGCCAGCTGGGCCAGATTTCCTTTGCAAAGCGATCTCCCAATTCAGCAAAATCATGGAAGCACCAGTCGATATTACCCGCCCCCTCTTCCACGAGATCTTCCTCGAAGGTAACGCGGACCTCCGCCAGATAGGCATAATCGAGGATCGAGATCCTGCCCTCCTCAATTGCCTCGGGGTTGCTGGCAGCAAAAAAGACATATTCGCCATAGGGTTCCCGGTCACGATAACAGGAATCTGCAGAAACGGGAGCCCCCTGGCTTCCCCCACTGCCAACATCCTGCACCACGATCCAATGGGCTTTCTGATCCTCGTCTTTATTCATCGGGCCATTGGCTCCATTTCCTGATTGAGGGCCTAACAGACGATCCTGGCATCATAACCCAGCAACTTGACGAAGCTGGTGAAACGCCGCTCCAGCTTGCCATGCTGCAGCATCCCCAGATGCTCGGGCAAGGTAAGAACGGCGATATCGTCTGCCAGACGAATGTCAATATCGGGCAACATGCCGGGCAAGTCGCCCACTGCCGCATGGGCCAGCCTCTGAGCGGCTCCCGTGATCTGGGCCATGGTCCGCAAATGAAGATTGCTGACATCCCTCATGCGGCCAGACAGCTTGCTGCCAGACAGACCCTCATGACGAAAATAGTTGGACATCGCCAGATAGGCCCGCCCCGGATGGTCAATGCCGATGAAGGTGCTATGAGCAATGACATTGAGGCTCTGGGTGCCACGATAATCCGGATGGGCGCGCCAGCCCATATCCACCAGCAGACAGGAAGCCCGTCTCAACCGCTTCTCATAAGCCGTTTCGGCAATCTCCAGAGCAGCAAACACCTTGTCGAGCCAATCGGCCAGTTCATGGGCATATTGCGGCGAGCGGGACCGCAGAATACAAAGATCCTCGCAAGCCGAGATCAGTGGATCTTCAGCCTGTATTTCGGCAGGAAGAAGCTCGAACAAATGCCCCTCGCGCACACCCAGAGAGGAAAAAATGATCCGCTTGGGCTTTCCCTTCTTGATCACCTCATGCAACACCGCCGCCCCATAGGGCAGCAGGCTGCGCCGCGCCTTCGAGACAGCGCCGATGCCGGAAAAATTCTCGATATCGTCCCGCATGCACTGGCGGCAGAATTCCAGCGCCTCGTCCACATCGATTTCATAATGATGCATGACATGGAGCGGATAACCGACCGACGCCATATGCAGCTTGCCAAGGGCGCGCCATGTTCCACCCACGGCATAAAAGGTCTTGCCTTCCAGACTGCCCAACTGTTGGGACTCTTCCAGTTCGCTCTTTGCCAGCTTCTGCGCCTGTTTGACCGAGCCCTGCGACATGTCCTGCAAGCGCAACCCGCCAAGCGGATGGGTGGCTCCGGTGCCGAGAGTGGACCCCTCGACCGAGATCAGCTCAAGGCTGCCCCCGCCCAGATCGCCCACGACACCGCACGGATCCAGCATGGCCGAAACCACGCCGAGCGCCGATTTGCGCGCCTCGTCTTCCCCCGAGAGCACCAGAGCGGCAATCCCGCAGATTTCCTCGACCTGTCGCAGAAAATCCGGTCCGTTGGAAGCATCTCTGGCGGCTGCCGTTGCCAGCACATATTTTTTCTTAACCCCGGCATGGTCCATGAGAAAACGAAACCGCCTGAGAGCCGCCAGCGCGGCCTCTACTGCCTGTTCCTCGAGCTGGCCGGTAACCCCGACCCCTCGCCCCAACCCGCACAGATGCTTTTCGTTATACATCGGCACAGGCGCCCGTGCTTCGCGCTCATACATGACGAGGCGAACCGAGTTCGAGCCGATATCGATAACAGCCACCGGAACGGATCCGTTGATCCGCCCCTGCATGGCAAGATCATCCAGATTATTGTCACTGGATTCGATCTGTGAATTCCCTTGGAGAGTCATTTTCTAGTGAATCACCTCGCCCTGAAAGACTTGGGTTGGTCATGAAGAAGCTGTGAGCATTGAAGGGTGCTTCGCCCTCCGTCACCTCGATGCGACGCGATGATCCATCGGGCAAGATCTCCCAGCTTTGCTGGTTATCCATGATATTGGCGACCATGATCTGGTCGAGAATCTGGGCATGGATTGTTGGATTGGTGACCGGTGCATAGATTTCGCAGCGGCGATCGAGATTGCGTGGCATCAGATCGGCTGAACCGAAGAAAATGATGGCCTCGGAATTTGGCAATTCCTTGCCATTGCCAAAGCAGATGATGCGGGAATGCTCAAGGAAGCGCCCGACGATCGACTTGACGCGAATATTGTCGGACAGTCCGGGGAATTGCGGCCGCAGACAGCAGATCCCGCGAATGACCAGATCGATCTGGACCCCTTCCTGACTGGCCCGATAGAAGGCATCAATCAGGGTTGGATCGACAAGCGAATTGGCCTTGGCCCAGATGCGCCCCGGACGCCCGGCCCGCGCATGCTCGATCTCTCGATCAATATAGTCAAGCAGGGTCTTGCGCATAGTATAAGGCGAAACGAGCAACTTGCGCAAATGGTCCGGCTCGGCATATCCGGTGATGAAATTGAAGATCCGCGCAACATCCATCGCGATTTCTTCATCAGCGGTAAAGAAGCTGAGATCGGTATAGATCTTGGCAGTGATCGGGTGATAGTTGCCGGTACCGATATGGCAATAGGTCACCAGCTTGCCCTCTTCGCGCCGCACCACCATGGAAAGCTTGGCATGGGTCTTCAGCTCGATGAAACCGAACACCACCTGCACGCCAGCCCTTTCCAGATCGCGCGCCCAGCCGATATTGGCTTCCTCATCAAAGCGGGCCTTGAGCTCGACAAGCGCGGTAACCGACTTGCCAGCTTCGGCCGCCTCGATCAGGGCGCGAATGATGGGCGAATTCTTGGAAGTCCGGTAAAGGGTCTGCTTGATGGCGACCACAGCCGGGTCCAGCGCGGCCTGCAGCAGATATTGCGCCACCACATCAAAGCTCTCATAGGGATGATGGACAACAATATCCTTCTCCCTGATCGCCGCAAAACAATCGCCATTATGCTCGCGGATACGCTCTGGGAAGCGGGCATTGTAGCTCTTGAATTTCAGTTCCGGACGATCCAGCTTGACCAGTTCGGACAGATCGCTGAGGCCAAGCGGCCCGTCGATATCCACCACCTCGTCGTCATCCACATCAACGGCATGGGCAACGAAATTGCGCAGATCGTCTTCCGTCGAGCTTTCGATCTCCAGCCGGATGATGGAGCCTCTGCGCCGCCGCTTGAGGGCGCTCTCGAAATGACGCACCAGATCCTCGGCTTCTTCCTCGATTTCCAGATCCGAATCGCGAATGACGCGGAAAGCGCCGATATTGACCACTTCATACCCGGGAAAGATGCGATCAATGAACAGCGAAACAACCTGCTCAAGCAGAATGCAGCGATGGCTGTTTTCAGCATCGGGCAGGCTGGGCAGCGAAATGAACCGCTTCAGGGCATTGGGCATGCGCACAATTGCCGTCAGATCACCATGCCCTCGCCCACCACGAAGATTGAGCGCCAGCGAAAAGCCGAGATTGGGGATGAAGGGGAAAGGATGAGCCGGATCGACAGCCAGCGGCGTCAGCACCGTGAAGATGTCTTCCAGAAATGCCTTTTCCAGCACCTGCATGTCCTGCTCGGTCAACTGAGTTGGCTCGATGAGGAAGATTTTTTCCTCTTCAAGCAGTACGCGCAGATCACGGAAACAGGTTTGCTGCCGGTCAACCAGTTCATTGACAGCGGCATTGATCTTGATCAGTTGCTGCCCCGCATCCAGACCATCGGCACTGATCGAGGTCACCCCGGCGCGCTTCTGACCCTTGAGACCAGCCACACGCACCATGAAGAATTCATCCAGATTGCTGGCAGAAATGGAGAGAAAGCGCAGACGCTCCAGCAGCGGGTGATTGGCATTTTCGGTTTCTTCCAGCACCCGGCTGTTGAAACCGAGCCAGGAAAGCTCCCGGTTCACAAAGCGTCCCGGACTGGACATCAGGGCATCGATCTCTTCGGCAGAAGGAAGGGTATCAACGGCCGGCTCGCCAGAGGCTACCGGGGTTCCGGCTTCAGATGCCTCAACAGGCTCGTTTGATGAATAGGGATGCGTTTCATTGATATCAGACATAGAGATCCGTCCATCACTCTCTAATGGGAAACCGCGCCAGTTCCCGCCAAGGGATAACCGTGCCGTTTCTGTTATGCCACTGCCGCGTCCACCACTCCTGACAGCATTCCCGTCGGGCCATGAAGGAACATACAGTTCCCACGCCCTGCCTCATGCCCGACAGAATCGGGCAGAGCAATCAGGTTTGGTCCCGCTTGATTGTCGTACCAAAAGCTGCATGGGCAATCCAGCTCTCATTCCGTCACAAAGGCGATGGCTGGAATGATCTTGGCACACTGAACCAGCGAATATAACAATACCTTAGCAGTTATGTGACGGCTGTCACAATGCGCATATTGGGCCAATGCAGATATCAACATCCATGGCAGAGGCAACAAAGATTTGCCTGTTCCCCAATGCGCCGATTAACGCTCATTCATGTCCAGAAAAATGCATGCCCACCTAGTCGGCCATATCCTTCAGGATGGAGGCAACAAATGGCCGCGTTATGGTCCGGCGCTGGGCCAGAGCCTGCTGGTCAATCGCATCAACGATAGACAGTGCCGCCTCGATGGACCGCTCCATCCGCATCAAGATATATTCGATGACACTCGGATCAGGCGAGAGCTGCCGGTCAGCAAACAGCTTGACCAACACACTGCGCAGCAATTCATCATCGGGCTCGAAAATCTCGACCGGCGTCGTCAGCCGCAGCCGCGACATCAGATCGGGCAGCGCCACGCCCCAGCTCTCGGGCCAGTTCCGCGCCGTGATCAACACATAGGCCCGGGCTTCCCGCGCCGCATTGAGCAGATGGAAAAGCGCCGTATCATCGCGCTCGGCACAATCGGCATCTTCAATGATCACCGCACCGCCCTGCACCAGTTCTGTCGGGTCGGCTTCATTCAGTGCGGCAACGGAAACAATGCGCGCACCGCTGCGTTCCTGCCAGATATTGGCGAGATGCGACTTGCCTGCCCCGACCGGTCCGGCCAGCAACAGCCAGCTTGCGGGCCAGTCCGGCCAAAGATCGATCATGTCGAAAGCCGCCTGATTGGAAGGCCCCCTGAGAAAATCTTCTCGGCCCATGGCTGCCTCATGCGGCAATTGCAGGGGCATTTGATCATGTAACCTTGCTGAACCCATAGAACTTCCCAATGATCATCTTCCAAACGGGCCAGTTTCCCGCCCCGTTTCACTAGACCTATTCCTGCTCACCCGCAACAACAGTCTCATCCTCCTCGGCAAGAAGGCCCTGATGCCCGCGATAGAGCGGCGAATGAACATACTGTTCCAGAATATATCTCACAATCACCCCCACTGCAGCCGCTGCTGGCACAGCTATCAACATGCCAACGAAGCCAAACAGTGAACCAAAGGCCAACAGGGCGAACATCAGCCACACCGGATGCAGCCCAACCCGCTCTCCGACAAGCCGCGGCTGCAAAATATTGCCCTCGAAAAACTGTCCGACGACAAACACGCCGAAGGTAAGCCCGATCGGAATGGGATCAGGCCAGAATTGTACAATGGCCACGCCGCCCGAAAGGATCAGTCCAATGGTCGCACCCGCATAGGGCACAAAACTGATGATACCGGCTATCAGACCGATCAGCAGGCCAAAATTGAGCCCGACCAGCGACAGGCTGATCGCATAGAAGCTGCCCAGAATGAGCCCGACAAGGATCTGCCCACGCACGAAACCGGACACGCTATTGTCAATCTGGTCGAAAAGCTCGCGAATCACCTTGCGATGATCGCGTGGCAACAACCTGTCGATGGTTTCCACCATCCGGTCCCAGTCATGCAACAGATAGAAGGCAACAACAGGCGTGATCACCAGAAGCGCCAGCATATTGAGCACGGCCTGCCCGCCACTCCAGACAGAGCGGATCAGCTGACCAGCCCAGGAAGCCCCCTGCCCAACCAGATCCTTGATATTATTCTGCAGGCTTTCGGCATCGAAATTGGAAAGGAATTTGGGCATGAAGTCGGACGTACTGCTGGTGATCATCGATTGCAGCGACGCCACATAACCGGGCAGTTTTTCGCTGAAACCTGCCATCTGATGGGCCAGCGTCGGTACGATCAGAATGATCAGGGCGATAAAGATCAGCACAAAGATCATCAGCACGGATACGGTCGCCCACATGCGATTCATCCCGAGGCGTTCAAAGCTGTCGGCAACCGGATCAAGAAGATAGGCCAGCGCCATTCCGGCGACAAAAGGCAACAGGACACCCCGAAACACGTAAATGCACAAGATGAAGGCGCCAAGAGCACACATCCAGACGATAAACTGTTTTTGCAGCGTCATGTTCTTTCCCCGAAGCGTTTGACTTGCAGAGCCTGATTCCCCGCAGAATATTCTTGAGAAATAAGGTCTCTTTGATCAAAACCCAAGTGCATATTGCCATCTATACTGTGAGATAAACCTTAGTGAACAAACTATCCAATGCTCAGCCACAGGCTTTGAGCAGGCAAACAGTGAGCCCTAAAGGCCAATAAGCAACGCACAGATTGCCCATGCGGCCTGTTCAATTTATAGCCAGATAACGAGAATCCTCGCATTTTGCGCCCATAAATCCGCAACAGGGCTTGCATTTGCAGCGATTTTCGTGTGTCTCAGGGGCAAAGAAAACGCGTCGCAATTTGTGTCAGGGATCCACCATGTCCGATCAGACCCAAGAATCCAACTCCTCCGCCTCAAACCACCTAACCTATGCCGATGCCGGCGTGGATATTGATGCGGGCAACGCCCTGGTCAAGGCCATCAAGCCGATTGTCAAAGCGACGTCCCGCGCTGGATCGGACACGGAAATCGGCGGTTTCGGCGGTTTGTTCGATCTTAAGGCCGCAGGCTTTTCCGATCCCGTGCTGGTGGCTGCCAATGACGGCGTCGGCACCAAGCTGAAGGTTGCCATCGAAACCGGCAAGCATGACACGGTTGGCATCGATCTGGTTGCCATGTGCGTCAACGATCTGGTGGTTCAGGGGGCCGAGCCGCTATTCTTCCTCGACTATTTCGCAACCGGCAAGCTCGATGTCGAAGCGGCAACGGATGTCATCGCAGGCATCGCCGAAGGCTGCAAGCAGGCCAACTGCGCATTGATTGGCGGCGAAACGGCTGAAATGCCGGGCATGTATGCCAAGGATGATTATGATCTGGCCGGCTTTGCCGTCGGCGCCGCCGAGCGTGGCACGCTTCTGCCCAAAGACGTCAAAGCAGGTGACAGCCTGATCGGCCTCGCATCGTCCGGGGTGCATTCCAACGGCTTCTCGCTGGTCCGCCGCATTCTGGAGACCAACGGCCTGTCCTTCAGCGATCCGGCGCCCTTTGCCACAGGCAAGAGCATCGGTGAAGCCCTGCTTGAGCCAACCCGCATCTATGTCCGCTCGACCTTGAAAGCCATTCGCGAAACCGGTGCCATCAAGGCTCTGGCCCATATCACCGGTGGCGGTTTCCCGGAAAATATCCCGCGCGTTCTGCCGGACGGACTGGCCGCCCATCTCGATCTCGCCGCAGTTACCCCGCCGCCGGTCTTTGGCTGGCTGCAGAAACTGGGTGGTGTGGCCGACAAGGAAATGCTGCGCACCTTCAACTGCGGCATCGGCATGATCCTTGTTGTTGAAACCGACAAGGTCGACGCCCTTATGGCACTGCTCGAACAGGCTGGCGAAGCCCCTGTGAAACTGGGCAAACTGGCCGAGCGTCAGGGCGATGCCGTCATTTATGACAGCATGATCAATTTCGGGGGCTGAGCCGTCATGTCAAAAGCCAAGAAGCGCACCGCGATCCTGATTTCAGGACGCGGCAGCAACATGACCGCCATTCTGGAAGCCGCAAGAAACAAAGACTACCCAGCCGAGATCGCCCTCGTTCTGGCCAACAATGCCGATGCCAAGGGGCTCGAAACGGCTGCAAGCGAAGGCATAGCCACCGCTGTCGTCGATCACCGCCCCTACAAGGGCGATCGCGAGGCCTTTGACGCACAAATCCAGACCGTTCTGGAAGCCCATGACATCGAACTGGTGGTTCTGGCCGGCTTCATGCGCATCCTGACGCCGGGCTTCGTGGAAAAATGGCATGACCGCATGCTCAACATTCACCCATCCCTGCTGCCATCCTTCAAGGGACTGCACACCCATCAGCGCGCCATCGACAGCGGCTGCCGCCTTGCCGGTTGCACCGTCCATTTCGTCCGCGCCGACATGGATTCAGGTCCCATCATCACTCAGGCCGCCGTGCCTGTGCTTGATGGCGATGATGCGGATAGTCTGGCAAAGCGCATCCTTGTTATGGAACATAAAGTCTATCCCCGCGCACTGGCGCTGGTCGCAGGCGATCGCACCAGAGTGGAAGGCATGCGCGTCATCATATGCGAAGATGAAGGCGACAGACAGCCGCAGGATCGCTTCCTGCTCCATTAAGAGCCCTGCCGGTTTCCTCGCAGGATGGAAGATTTGAAGCAACAGAAAAGCCGATGAATGCTAGAGCATTCATCGGCTTTTTCATTTGATCGCAACGGATGCGAAAACGGCAGAAAACGCTATTTCTTGCAGGCTTCATAAGCGCTCAAAACGGCCCGTTTCTGCGTCCAGCCCGGTTCTCCCTTGCGCAATGCGTCGTCAAGTTCCTTGCCCTTCAGACCGTCTACAAACTGCTCGGCAGCACATTTGCAGGCCTCAAGAATGCCGTCGGTCTCATCATTCTTTGCCTTTTCCCAGCGATCATAAAGGCAGAAATCGACAACACGCGCACGGAACAGATCCTTGGTCAAATCCTCGGCCTGCGCTGGCGCGGCAAGCATGGTCAAGGCGATGGCAGATGCGGCCAGAGCAGAAAAACCAAACCTGAAATTGAACATGAGCATTCCCTTTAATATATCAAATCCGATGCCGCCAATTTAGCGATTCCCCTCTCAAGGGCAATCCGGTCATGATGAAAATCAGGCCTTTACGGAGACTTGTCTTCAACATCATCATACCAGACGCAAAAAGCCGCGAGCCTTCAGGCTTCGCGGCTCATTAAGCGGCCCATCAATGCGTCAGGCAGAAGCGCTCAGCCGACAATTTCTTCGTCAGAAAAGAAGAACCCGATTTCACGCGCGGCGCTTTGTGGGGAATCGGAGCCATGAACCGAATTCTCGCTCATGGAAAGCGCGAATTCCTTGCGGATGGTACCTGCATCGGCTTCTGCCGGATTGGTCTTTCCCATCACCGCGCGATTATGCAGGATGGCATTCTCCCCTTCCAGCACCTGAACGACCACCGGTTCGGACATCATGAAAGCAACCAGACCATCAAAGAATGGTTTGCCCTGATGTTCGGCATAAAAGCCTTCAGCCTGTTCCTTTGACATGCGAATGCGCTTGGACGCCACAACGCGCAAACCGGCCTCTTCCAGCTTCGCGGTAATCCGGCCCGTCAAATTGCGTTTGGTTGCATCAGGTTTGATGATGGAAAAGGTGCGTTCGATCGCCATTGCTAACTCCACTCTGCTATAAGCTCAAGACCGGACAGCGCGCCTCCCGTTAGCACCAACCGGTCAAATTTTGCGGCTGTATAGCCCGCCACCAAAACAGTCGCAAGAAAAAATCCCTTATATTCCAGATCCAAACAAGAAGAACGCCAATTTTTCCCAATCAGACATGAAGATAAACATTAGTACACAAGAGGATTATACTTTAGCATTACGCCCCAATGCACCAAACAGATCAAGACAACGCTCGAACCAGTCGCGCACCGGATCATCTTTCTCAAGCAACGCCAAATCCGATACCATCCGCGCCCATTGCAAGGAACCAAACAGGCAATAATCGGCATAATGGGGCCGCTCTCCACCGAAATAGGGTTGTTTGTAGAGCGTCAGCCGCAGAGGGGTCAGACTTTGCCGAAAAGTCGCGAGCCTCTCCGGAGACTGATCCTGCGCCTCTTCCAGCGCAAGCTTGAAGCGCGCCTCCCTGGTCTGGCGGAAATAGGCCTTGTCCTTCTCGTCGAGCTTTTGATGGATATCGAAAATGCACATGCGCGCAATCTGACCATCGATGAACCCGTCAGCCCAATAGTGGACAAATCGACAAAGCGACATGCCGCTCGGGCCAGCAAACAGCGATGGCAGATCCGGGTATTTAACCTCCAGATGAAGAGCAATGGCAAAGGAATCCCGAATAACCACGCCATCATCATTGATGACGGGAACCGTTTTCTGCCCGCCCCCTTCAATGGATCCGATCTCGCTAAACAGCGTCGGGACGGTTTCCACCGCAAGCCCCTTGTGGGCCAGCGCCATGCGCGTGCGCCAGCAGGCGGGAGAAAAGCGGACATTGCGATCTGCCGCACACAGGTCATACATCTTGATCGTCATGAAAAGCTCCTGATGGCCTTGCGAGGTCCGAGACTATCGGGTCATTTATTCGGGGGCTTGTATAATGCATGCCGGATAAGGGCATGGCCAGCTTAAGTTGTGAAACGAATGCACCTTGTCCTCATGCGCCAAGACACAACCGTGTTCACTGTGGCAAAAAGGGTTCAGGCCGGTAGATTGCATGCGCATGCGATTGCCAAGCCTGCCGAAATAAGGCAAAAGGCAACCATTATGCTGCATATCAACAATCTCACCTACCGCATTGCCGGTCGCACCCTGCTTGAAGACGCCACCCTCGTTGTGCCCGAAGGCGCAAAGATGGGGCTTGTAGGGCGCAATGGTACGGGCAAATCCACCCTGTTCAAGCTTCTGGTCGGCGACATCGCCCCGGAAAGCGGCAGCGCGTCCATCCGAAGAGGCGCGCGCGTCGGTCAGGTGGCACAGGAAGCGCCAGCCAGCGCGGAGAGCCTGCTTGACTTTGTTCTCAAGGCAGACACCGAGCGCTCGCAATTGCTGGAAGAGAGCAAAAGCGCAACCGACCCGCACCGCATCGCGGAAATCCAGTTGCGCCTTGCCGATATCGGCGCGCATTCGGCAGAAGCCCGTGCAGCCACCATTCTGTATGGCCTTGGCTTTGATGCAGAGGCACAAAAGCGCCCGACGGCGGATTTCTCCGGCGGCTGGCGGATGCGTGTGGCATTGGCCGCGATCCTATTTTCTGAGCCGGATCTGCTACTGCTCGACGAGCCAACCAACTATCTCGACCTTGAAGGCACGTTGTGGCTGGAAAATTACATCGCCCGCTACCCTTACACGGTGATGATCATCAGCCATGACCGCGACCTGCTCAACAAGGCGGTGGACCATATCGCCCATCTGGACCAGCTCAAGCTGACCGCCTATCGTGGCGGCTATGACAGCTTTGAGCGCACCCGGCGCGAGCAGCTTGAGCTGCAACAGAAAATGCGCACCAAGCAGCTGGAACAGCGCAAGCATATGGAAGCCTTTGTCGAGCGCTTCCGCTACAAGGCGACCAAGGCCAAGCAGGCCCAGAGCCGCCTCAAGGCGCTGGAGAAAATGACGCCCATCGCCGCAGTGATGGAAGATCACGTTAAGCCGATCCATTTTCCGAATCCGGAAAAGGGCCTTGCCCCACCGATCATCCGGCTGGAGAAGGCGTCGGTCGGCTATGAGGAAGGCAAACCGATCCTCAAGAATATGAGCTTGCGCATCGACCCCGATGACCGTCTGGCGCTGCTGGGTGCCAACGGCAACGGTAAATCGACCTTCGCCAAGCTCATTTCAGACCGTCTGGATATTCAGGACGGGACCATCTTTCGCGCAGGAAAGCTCAAGATTGCCTTCTTTGCCCAGCATCAGCTGGACGAACTGCGCCCCAATGACAGCCCCTATGATCATGTCCGCACCCTCATGCCAGACGCCACCGAGCCGAAAGTCCGTGCCCGCGTTGCCCGCATGGGGCTTGGAACGGAGAAGATGGATATCCCTGCCAAGAGCCTTTCGGGGGGAGAAAAGGCCCGTCTGCTGCTGGGTCTGGCCACCTTTGATGGCCCTCACCTGCTGATTCTCGACGAGCCGACCAACCATCTCGACATTGACAGCCGCGAGGCACTCGTTCACGCCATCAACGAATATGAAGGCGCGGTGTTGCTCATCTCCCATGATCGCCATCTGCTGGAGGCCTGCGTCGACCGGCTCTGGCTGGTGCATGACGGCACCTGCAAACCCTATGACGGCGATCTGGAAGATTATCGACGCCTGCTGCTGAGCACTCGCAACAGTCCCGACAGCACCGACAAGGAAAAGTCTGCAGCAACTGAGGCCAATCAGGCGCAGGAAAAACGCCGCTCCGCTGCCGAAAAGCGCAAGGAGCAGGCCCCTCTGCGGCGCAAGATTCAGGCCGCCGAAAAGGACATGGACAAGATCCGCGACCGCATGGGCAAGATCGATGAAATGCTCGCCGATCCGGAACTTTATGCCAAATTTCCCGAAAAAGGCGCCAAGCTCTCCAAGGACCGGTCGGACCTTGCCTCCCTGCTCGACAAGATAGAGGAAAAATGGCTGGAAATGTCCGAAGAGATTGAGGATTGATACAGCGAAGGGAAAACCGAAATGTCACAATCCATGTCCCTCATCGCCATTGTTGTACGCGACTATGACGAAGCCATCGCCTTCTATACCGAAAAGCTCGGTTTCGAGCTGATTGACGACAGCTACCAGCCAGCGCAAGACAAGCGCTGGGTGGTCGTGCGCCCGAGAGGCGAAGGCCAGACCTCGCTGCTGTTGGCCAGAGCCAAGAATGAACATGAAGCCCGCTATATCGGCGATCAGGCGGGCGGGCGGGTTTTCCTGTTTCTTCAAACCGATGATTTCTGGCGCGACTACAAGCTCTATCAGCAGCGCGGCATCAGTTTCATCCGTCCGCCACTGGAAGCAGACTATGGCACCGTCGCGGTGTTTGAAGATCTCTATGGCAATCTCTGGGATCTGGTAGAATATTCCACTCCGCACTGATCCGCCATTTGCATTCATCCTCATCTTGTGCTGACATCCTCGCGTCGCATGATCGCAAGGCCACAGGCCATGAGTGCACCAGAGGGAGGAAGGCAGCATGAAAAGCGTCATATTCGCAGAGCGGGACGAGGTTCCTGCCCTTGGGCAAGGCACCTGGTATATGGGTGACGACCCTTCCCGCAAGGCCGATGAAATCGCCGCCCTTCGGCGCGGTGTCGAGCTTGGCCTCAAGCTGATCGACACGGCGGAAATGTATGGTTCGGGCAAGTCCGAGCGAGTGGTCGGCGAAGCCATTGCCCCCATCAGGGACGAGGTCTTTCTGGTCTCCAAGGTTCTGCCCTACAATGCCACCTATGAAGGCACCCTGAGCGCCTGCGAGGCCTCCCTTTCGCGCCTTGGAACCGATCGTCTGGATCTATATCTCTATCATTGGCCCGGCCCCCATCCGCTCGAAGAAGCGATTGCCGCCTTTGAGGAGCTGCAACAGCAGGGCAAGATCCGCCATTGGGGCGTTTCCAACTTCGACCCCAACGACATGGCAGAACTCTATAGCACCGCAGGGGGAGATCGGGTCGCCACCAATCAGGTGCTCTATAATCTGACCCGTCGCGGCATCGAATGGGATCTGCTGCCGCAGGCTCAGGAAGATGACCTGCCGATCATGGCCTATTCCCCCATCGAACAGGCCCGCCTGATTGCCAAACCGGAATTGAAGAAACTGGCCGCCTCTATGGACCTGACCGCCGCCCAGCTTGCCCTCTCATGGGTCATTCAGCGTACCGGCATCATTGCCATTCCAAAAGCCGGTTCTGTGGCCCATGTGGAAGAGAATGCCCGCACGCTGGATATCACTCTGTCAGCAGAGATCCTTGCAGAACTGGACCGCCTTTTCCCACCGCCGACAAGGGCAACGTCACTGGAGATGATCTAGGCTCGCCATTCAGATAAAACTGGTAGCGCATGGTAGAAAAACGCCATGCGCACCATAGTCGCAAACCAAGCGAGTAGAGCCAAAGCATCCTATAAGTCAATATACTTAGCGCCCAATCCATGAGATAATATGCTGGAAGCAAGGCAAATAGAAAACGACCAAAAAAGGAGGGTTTAATGAGACAAATCAGCAAGCTCCTTCTGGCCGCAGCTTTGATTTTCAGCACTCAAGCCGCTGTCGCTGCGGAACGCGTTTGGAGCCCCCAACATAGCTGCCAATATATGAAGAGGCTTGTCATTGATCGCGGCAAGGTTCTGGTCAGCTATCCATTGAGACATAAAAGAGGCTATGCGCTTGTGTTCAACAAATTCATGCAACAGGAATGCATAGAGAACGCGACTTATCACTATTGCAGTCTCTTTCGCGTTCAGACCTCTGACATGGCAGAATGCACCATAGGCTATGTTGAATCGCGCCTGCCGGACGATTACATCATCCCGAAATATGGTAGCGATGATCCCAGACCAACGCCCAACCGGCCAACCCCACCCAGTCGGTCCAGTCGGCCCAGCCTATCAATAACGCACTCCATCAGGTAGCGAGCCATGTCGCCTGAATCATGTCGCTTGAACCATGTCGTTCGAGCATATCGTTCGGGCCTCCGGAACAATCCGGAGGCTTTTTCGTGAGGCAATACCAGCCTTGCCCACAACAGGCGGCGACGCACATTGCACCGCACGTTGTCAGTTCTGAAATTTCAGCGCATCGACGGTCTTCTTGAGCAGCTCTGCCGACTTGCGCAGCGCTTCATGCTCGGCCTCATCCAGCTGAGGCAACAGATCCTGTTCGATGCCCCCTGCCCCGATGACACGCGGCACCGAAAGTGATACATGCCGCACCCCTTCCACATTCGGGGTGACGATGGAGAGCGAAAGAACCGCCTTTTCATCCTTGGCAATCGCCCGCACAATGCGCTCGAGCCCGGCGCCGATACCATACCATGTCGCGCCCTTGCCATTGATGATCGTATAGGCGGCATTGCGCACATTGTCGTCAATCCGCGCCTTGACCGAAGCGGTCAGCGGCGACTTGATATTGGCGGCGAATTCCTCGACGGTGAGCGCCCCGGCCCGGGCCGAAGACCAGGCGAGAATTTCGCTATCGCCATGTTCTCCAAGCACATAGGCATGAACGGACTGGGGCGAAATGCCAAGATGATGACCGAGCAGATGGCGAAAACGTGCCGTATCCAACATCGTACCAGAACCGATCACCCTATGCGGAGGCAGCCCCGACAGGCGCGTTGCAATCTGGGTCATGATATCGACCGGATTGGACGCCACCAGCAGGATCGCATCGGGAGCCACGGCCAGCACCTTGCTGATAATCTGCTTGAACACTTCCGCATTGCGCGCCAGCAAATCGAGGCGGCTTTCGCCCGGCTTCTGACCGACACCGGCAGACAAGATGACGATGCCTGCCCCTTCCAGAGCATCATAATCCCCAGCTGTTACCAGCGTGGAAGAAACGAATGGCGTCGCATGGGCAATATCCTGCGCCTGCGCGAGGGCAAATTCTGGCTTATAGTCAACAAACACCACCTGACTGGCAGTACCCCTCAAGGCAATGGCATATCCGGCAGCCGAGCCAACCATACCAGCGCCAACAATTCCGACCTTCATTCATAGTCTCCTGTGAAAGATGCCTCCCGGCGTCATGATAGCGCAGTTCTTGCGTCGATGGCAGAGTAACAATCTCAAACATGCGTTATTGTCACCGCTCTCAAAGCGGCCATACAGGCCAACAGTAAAAGCGCCCATTGGAAGGTCGTGAAAGCTTCTGGAATCGCCCGTTACGGCAATATAACAGCCTGACTTTTCAGGCTTTCTTTTCCCATCCACCGCGGGATGTCTGCTGCCAGTAAGTCACCGGATGGCCTGCTTCCTTGAGCCTTTTCCAGCTGGCCCTTGCTGCCTGCAACGCCTCGCCATTGGAGCCGTCAAACATCAGGATGACCCGCTCCAGCCCGTCAAGAAGAGCGAGATTCTCCTCCGGTTGCGCGCCATCGACAAAAAAGCGCACCTGCGCATCATTGCCAGCGGCAATGCCCTTCGAAGCAATCAATATCGGCTGTTTTTCCGCATGGGCAGAGCCTTCTAGCCCGTGGGCCAGAAAGCTGTCTTCCCGCCATGTCCAGAGATGGGTATCAAGCGCCTGGGCACGCTCTTCGCTGCCAGTCTGCACAAAGGCATGCCATCCCTTCTCAAGGCATTTCTCAAGAAGCACGGGCAAGGTGGCCTCAAGGGGCTGCATTTGCAGATGATAGAAGAAAATCTCGGCAGGCATCATTCTTTCCAAAGCAGGATCACTTATCCTTCTCTAGCATGGACCGACCATCGCGCAACAGCAAGAGACAAGATATCTGCCCACAAACATGAAAAAGGGGCCAGCATCGCCAGCCCCTCATTTCTTTGTCATTTGTCCGATACCATGTGAAATGGCAAGCCGGAGGCGCACCAAACACAGGCTCAGCCTTCATAATGATCCCGGACCAGACGATCCAGCAGCCGGACGCCGAAGCCGGAGGCCCAGCCCTGACTGATCTCGGTCTTGGGCGCATCCATCGCGGTACCGGCAACATCGATATGAACCCAGTCAACATCACCCACGAAACGCTTGAGGAATTGCGCCGCAGTGATCGAACCGGCCAAGCGACCACCGGTATTCTTCATATCGGCGAATTTGCTGTCGATCATCTTGTCATATTCCTTGGAGAGCGGCAGACGCCAGACGGTCTCGCCGGTGGCCTCGCCGGAGCCGGACAATCGCGAGCAAAGTTCGTCGGAATTGGAAAAGATGCCCGCATTTTGCGCGCCGAGCGCCACGATGACAGCCCCCGTCAGGGTCGCCAGATCGATCATGAAGCGCGGCTTGAAGGTCTCTTTGGAATAATGCAGCAGATCGGCAAGCACCAGCCGTCCTTCCGCATCCGTATTGATCACCTCGATGGTCTGACCGGACATGGAGGTGACGATATCGCCGGGGCGCTGTGCATTGCCATCGGGCATATTTTCCACCAGACCGATAATGCCAATGGCGTTGACCTTGGCCTTGCGGGCGGAAAGCGCATGCAGAAGTCCGGTAACCGCAGCAGCGCCCCCCATATCGCCTTTCATGTCTTCCATGCCGCTTGCCGGCTTGATGGAAATACCACCGGTATCAAACACGACGCCCTTGCCGACAAAGACCAGCGGAGCCTCGCCCTTCTTGCCGCCCAGCCATTTCATGATCGCAACCCGAGGTGCCCGCACCGAGCCCTGCGCCACACCCAGCAGGGCATTCATGCCCAGCTTTTCAAGCTCTGCCTGTTCGAGAATTTCCACCTCGGCTCCAAGAGCTTCCAGCGACTTGGCCTTGGCGGCAAATTCCTCTGGCCCAAGCACATTGGCAGGCTCATTGACAAGATCGCGCGCCAGCAATGTGCCGTCTGCAATCACCGCATCGCTCGCCCATGCTTTTGACGCAGCAGCCGAATCAGCGCTCATAATCGTGACGCTGGCCGCCGCCTTGGCTTCTTTCGGCTTGCCCTTCTCGGTCTTGTAGAGATCGAAATCATAGGCGCGCAACTTCATGCCCATGGCCATGATGGAAGCCGCAGCTCCGTCGATTGTCACACCATCGGCTTCTGCGACCAGAGAGATTTCCTTTGCCCCCTTTGCAGCCCCCATGGCCGCGCCACCAAGAGCGGCGAAATCCTTTTCCGTCAAGGTGTCCTCACCCAGACCAACCAGAATAATCTGATCCAGATCGAGCCCGGCAGGCGCCAGTATCTGTAGCGTCTTGAGCAAACCTCCCTTGAAGTCGGCGGCCTTGATCGCTCGTTTGATGGCCCCGGCGCTCTTGTCGTCAAGAGCACTCGCGGTTGCTCCCAAAGTCAGGGATTTGCCAACGAACAGTACCGCAGCGCCGGTGTCTGGTGCGCCAAGGGAAGCGAACTGGAATAGGGGAAGCGTAGCCATTTAAAATTTCTTCTTTCTGTTATGTCTGATAGGTCCGGCTTCGATTGGCGCACAGAAAGCGGCCCCGAAGCGGAAGAGAGATTAAAATCATTCTCGACTATTGTGGGTATATTGGCATCAGACTTCAAGATACCCCTCGCCTTTGCGCCCACATGGAACCGCAAGCATAATTAAAATATCAAGAAGCCCTGAGAAAATAACGGTAAATTGGAGAAATAATCTTCAGGAATGCCTGACAAAATCACTAAAAAGCTTGCCAGTTGAAGATCGGCCAGCCATATATCAACCACATTCATTCCATATCGAAAAGCAGCATTGGGAACACAGCGAAAAGATCATGAAGCTGATCGAACGATACATATTCTTGCGCGCCGCAGCAGCCTTTCTGATGACGGTCACGGTATTGACTGCCATCGTCTGGTTGACTCAGGCCCTGCGCGATATGGATCTGGTCACCGCCAAGGGCCAGACGCTGCTGATCTTCATTTCCATGACCTCGCTGGTACTGCCCACCCTGATCATGGTGATCGCCCCGTTTGCCGTCCTCATTGCCGTCGCCATTACCCTCAACAATCTCAATGCAGATAGCGAACTGGTGGTGATCAACGCAACAAGCGCCCCGCCGTGGGTTGTGGTCAAACCCATTGTGGTTCTGGGACTGGTGGCGACGCTGCTTGGCGGATTTCTCAGTCTTTATGCAGCGCCCCAGGCGCTGGGTTCCCTGCGCGGTTTCATCACCCAGGTTCGGGCAGACCTTGTGGCCAACATCGTCAAAGAGGGCATCTTCTCGGAAATCGAGAGCGGCATGACCTTCCATATCCAGAAGCGGGAACCCAACGGAATCATGCGTGGCCTGTTCCTTTCAGATGAAAGGGATCCCAAGAAGCATATCGTCTATTCCTCCGAATTCGCCCAGATTGTGGAAACATCTCAGGGCACCTTCCTGCGTATGGAACAGGGAACCATCCAGCAGCAGCAGATCAAGGAAACGGCGAGTGGTGAACTGGACGAAACCAATCCGGATTTCACCACGGTCAATATCATCGATTTTGATTCCTACGCCATTGACCTGTCCAAATTCACGGGCGTGGGCGATGGAGAGCCCAAATATTTCAAGCCAAGAGAGCTTGATACTGCCGCGCTTCTGCACCCCAAGGAAGACGACCCGACCATTGCCAGAGAACCCGGTGTTGCCCGCTCCGAACTGCATGACCGCTTCACCAATCCCCTTTACAATCTGGTCTTTGCCACAGTGGTCGCAGCCTTTCTGGCTCAGGTGAGAACCACCCGCGAGCGGCGCGGCAGCGCCATATTCGTCGCGGTGCTGGTGGTGGCAACCCTCCGGCTGGCAGGCTTCGGCATGACCAGCCTTGCGATCAGCTCTGCGATTGCCGTTCCCTTCATGTATGCCCTGCCGATCCTGTCGATCGCTGTCGGCCTCTGGCTGACCCTGAGCGGGCGTCGCCTGACCGCCATGGACAACCTCATCAGGATAATGGAGTTGTTAAACGAGCGCATTTTGAATATGGTTAAGAAACTGCGAAGCGCTCCGAAATCAGAAAAACAATATCTAGAGCCGTAACATGCTGCCAAATATCATCTTCCGCTATTTTGCCCAACGGTTCTTCTGGTCCATTCTCACCATTTTCCTTGGCTGCTTCCTGCTGATCCTTCTGGTCGATTATGTCGAGTTGATTCGACGCGGCAGCAACAAGGAAAATGCAGACGCCCTCAGTCTCTTCCTGATGTCGCTTTATCGCGTGCCCGAATTGACAGAACGCATTCTGCCCTTCGCCACCCTTTTCGGCTCGATCGCAGCTTTTCTCAATCTGTCTCGTAGGCTTGAACTGGTGATTGTCCGCGCCTCGGGCATGTCCGCTTGGCAATTTCTCAGCCCTGCCCTGTTTGTCGCCATCGCGATGGGCATCTTCGCGACCACCGTCTATAATCCGGGCGTTGCGCTGCTGAAGGAAAAGTCCCTTGAAATTGACGCGCGCATTTTCGGGGCGAGCTTTTCCACCAGCGGCCAGCCCGCAAGTCAGGGCTGGGTTCAGCAAAAGGGAGAAGATGGCGATTCCATTCTCAAGGCAAGAACCAGCTTTGACAATGGCCGCCAGTTGGGAGGCGTCACGGTTTTCTCATACAATTCGGACGGACAGTTTGTCGAGCGGGTCGACGCCAAGGCGGCTGTCCTTGAGCGTGGCTATTGGCATTTGAGCGACGTGCTGGTCAGTTCGGCCTCTGCGGCGCCGCGCCATTACGAAACCTATTTCGTTAGTACACATCTGACCCCGCAAGAGGCCAGCGAGACCATCGCCAACCCTGATTCGGTTCCCTTCTGGGATCTGCCCACCATGATCGATCAAGCCAGCCGTGCAGGACTGCCTGCCTACAAATATCGCTTGCGTTTTCAAACTCTTTTAGCCAAACCGCTGCTTTTGGCGGCCATGGTTTTGATCGCTGCGACGGTCTCTTTGAAAATTTTTCGCTTTGGCAATGTGGGTAAGATGATTCTGGGTGGCGTTATCGCCGGCTTCGTGCTTTATGTAGTGACAGAATTAGCTAAAGATTTAGGAAATACAGGGTTGGTTAACCCAATTCTGTCAGCTTGGCTTCCAGCGATTGTGGCATCCTTGATGGGTTTTTCAATTTTATTATATCAGGAGGACGGATAAGTATGCGTCGTACCGTCCAGTCCGCATATTGGAATGACAGTTTGAACCGGGCAACCAGAACGACTGGTTTGCGCGCAGCCCTGCTTGCGTCTGTCCTTCTGTTCATCCCAACATCAATGACCGCTGCCCTCGCGCAGGATCTGGCATCGAATCTGAAAATTCAGAAGCCGGATGACAATTCGCCCATGCTGGTCGAAGCCGATCAGATGGTCTATGACTATGACAATGAGCGCGTATCCGCCGTTGGCAACGTCCAGATCTATTATGGCGACTATACCCTGCAAGCCGACAAGGTGACCTATGACCAGAAGTCTGCCCGCCTGATTGCCGATGGCAGTGTGCGCATCACAGAGCCCAGTGGCAATGTGATGACCGCCAATTTCATCGACATCACGGAAGATTTCCGCTCTGGATTCGTGCGCTCGCTGCGCGTACAGACCCCTGAAAAGGCGCGTTTTGCCGCTGACAAGGCCGAGCGTCGCGACGACGATACCGTCGTGTTCGACAAGGGCGTCTATACCACATGCGAACCTTGCCGCGAGAATCCGAAAAAGTCTCCTCTCTGGCAGATCAAGGCCTCACGGATCATCTATAATTCGAAAGACAAGATGGTCTATTACAAGGCCGCCAAATTCGAATTCATGGGCGTTCCGCTGCTCTATACGCCCTATCTGGCTCACCCGGATCCGTCCCGCAAGCGCAGTTCCGGCTTCCTTGCGCCGCGCGCCGGCATGAATAGCGACCTTGGATATTATGTCACGCCGCGCTATTTCTGGGCACCGTCTGACAGCTATGACGTCACCTTCTCGCCGACCTACTATTCCAAGCAGGGCTTTTTGGCCAACGCCACCTGGCGTCAGCATGTGGGCATTGGCGAATATAACGTGCGCGTTGCAGGCATTTCGCAGCAGGACAAGGAAGCATTCTCCGGCACCAGTGGCGACAAGACCTTCCGCGGTGCGGTTGAAAGCGTCGGCGAGCTGAATCTTTCCGACAAATGGAAATTCGGCTGGGATGTCTCCCTGCTGTCGGACAAGCTCTTCCTGCGCGATTACAAGCTGATCGATGATGTGGAAGACAAGCGCTCCACCATCTATCTGGTCGGACAGGGCGAACGGAACTATTTCGACGCCCGCGCCAACTATTACAACATCATGACCGACAGCCTCAATCAGTCTGAACAGGCCGTCGTGCATCCCTCGATTGACTATAACGCCTATGCCAAGAACCCGATATTGGGTGGCGAAGGGCGCCTCAAGGTCAATTCCACGTCCATCACGCGCGATGACGAAACCCAGACGACTCTGGGCGGCGTAACCCGCACCGAAGGCGTCAGCGGCACCTATAACAGGACAAGCGTCGACGCCAGCTGGAAGCGTAAATTCGTTGCTCCGGGAGGACAGGTGATCACACCTTTCACCTCACTGCGTGGCGACGTCTATTGGATGCCAAGCAAATCCGGGGCTCCGGCTGCTCTGGTCGATGAAAATGTCGCCTTGCGCGGCATGCCGACTGTGGGTGTTGACTATCGCCTTCCGGTTCTCGTAACCGCGGGCAATACATCCCATATCCTCGAGCCGATTGCTCAGGTCGTTGTACGTCCGAATGAAACCCTTATCGGCGAATTGCCCAATGATGACTCGCAAAGCCTGATCTTTGACGACACGATCCTGTTTGATCCGGACAAATTCTCCGGTTATGACCGGGTTGAAGGCGGAACGCGCGCCAATATCGGCTTCCAGTATCGCATGCAGATGGCAAATGGCTGGTCGGCCAACGCTCTGGCCGGGCGCTCATTCCAGCTGGCCGGGCGCAACTCCTTTGCCACGAACGACCTTACAAGCACCGGGCTTGACAGTGGTCTTGACAAGAAGCGGTCCGACTATGTTGCCCGCGTGGGCCTGAACACCACCAAGGGCATCGGCGCAATCGCCCGCGGCCGCTTTGATTCCGATACGGCAGCGCTGAAATATGCATCCGTATCTGCATCAGGAAGCTATGACCGTTATACCGGCTCCATCGGCTATGCCTTTACCGACAAGAGACCGTCTGCGGGCATCACCGAGGTGCGTCAGGAAATCACCACGGCAGCCTCCATCAAATTCGCCGATTTCTGGAGCGTTGGCGGCAGCAGCCAGTATGATATTACCGGTCGCGGTCTGGTCAGTGGTGCCTTGAAACTCAAATATGAAGACGAATGCTTTGCTGTCAGTCTGAAATATTCGCAAACCCGCGAAACCTATTCGGACACGACAAGTGACAAGACCGTCATGCTTCAGTTTGATTTCAAATCGCTGGCAGATGGCCAAATCAGCTATTCTGACGATTCTGACTAGGACAAAATCCTCCAGCGTCTTCAGTTAGCCGTAATTATTGCATACTTGTATTAGAATTAAAATTATGGTGGTTTGTGGCAAGCTTTCACAAAAGCAAATGCCACAACCACCAAACGCAGTTTTACAAGCACGATGACGAGCACGTTTCATGAAGCATGATCAACTGAAAAAGACCTTGTCTATTCTCGCTATTGCTCTGTCTATGCTGTTCACAAGCGCCTGGATGGAGAATGCTCTGGCCAGTACGATAAAAGCAGTGGTCAATGGCGCTGTCATTACCGATTTTGACATCGGCCAGCGCCAACGGCTGGAAAAACTGCTTTCGGGCGGCAAGCGAAATATCGGAACCACCACCGCGCTCAACCACCTGATCGACGATAAGCTCAAGCTGTTCGAGGCACGCAATCGCAACATGATGGCATCGGATAGCGAAGTCGAGACGGCCTTGGGCAACATGGCCGCCAACACCAAGCTCACCAAGGCGCGCCTATTAGGGATCATCAAACAGGCGGGTATCAATCCCGAGACCCTGAAAGACTGGCTGAAAGTGCAGATTTCATGGCGCAATCTCGTTTCGGCCCGTTCCAACAGTCAGGTCCATGTCGATGAGGCCGAAATCTACCAGTTGCTGAGCGACCAGACCAAAAAGCAGGATGAAGTGCAGGAAGCCATCCGCTACGACCTCACCCGCGTCGTATTCGTGACCCGCTCCAAGGCATCCAGCAAGGAAAAGGGTCAGCGGCTGGCAGAAGCCAAGCGCTTCCGCGCCCAGTTTTCCGCCTGCAGCAAGGATCTTGACGCCGCACGCAAGCTCAGGGATGTCGCTGTCGAGCATGTCGGCCGCAAGTCCAGCACCGAGCTTCCCGGCCCTCTCGACCAGCGTCTGAGAGAGACACCGGCGAACAAACTGACCTCTCCCATTGAGGTGAGTGAAGGCTACGAGATGATCGCCGTCTGCGGCAAGGAAGATCTGGGCAAGCAGGCAACCCTGCGCACCGAGATCCAGTCCAAGCTGCGCAACGAGAAGAGCGAGATGATGGAACGGCAATATCTCTCCGAATTGCGTGCCAGCGCCATCATCGACAAGCGATAGCCACAGCGGATTATCCGACTGCTGTTGTATGGTATAATACGCACAGATATGCCAATGATTCAGTCTCTGTCGTTTAAAGCGGCAGAGACAATTTGTATGAAACAATGATATCCGGGAAAAACAATGGCTTCCAAACGCGATATTCTTGCCGTTTCCATCGGTGAACCTGCCGGAATCGGCCCTGAAATCATCCTCAAGGCATGGCTTAGCAGCGAAAAGGAAGGCATCAATCCTTTCGCCGTATTCGGCGATCCGGACCTCCTCAGGCAGCGCGCGCGCCTGTTCGGCCTCAGCGTTCCCATTCGCATCTGTTCCCCCGAGGAAGCCTTTGATGCTTTCCCGATGACCCTGCCGGTCATCCCGCTGGAACACAAGCTCAGCGACAATCCCGGTGAACTGGAAGTCTGCAATGCTCCCGGCGTCATCGAATCTATCGAAAAGGCAACCGAGGCCGTTCTGAACGGACAAGCCAAGGCGATCGTTACGCTGCCGATTCAAAAGCATAATCTGTATGAATATGGCTTCAAGCATCCCGGCCATACCGAATTTCTGGGCGTGCTTGCCGAGCAGCATACGGGCGAGAAAATCCAGCCCGTCATGATGCTTGCCGGTCCGGAATTGCGGACGATTCCCGTCACGGGACATATCGCAATCGACAAGGTGGCGTCATCTCTCACCCCGGAATTGCTGGAGAGAATTGCCCGCATCACCATCCATGATCTGCAGGACCGTTTCGGCATCAAGAAGCCGCGCATCGCCATTGCCGGGCTCAATCCCCATGCCGGGGAAGCAGGTGCCATGGGCACGGAAGATGCGGCCATTATCGCCCCTGTCATCAAGAAGCTTCAGGCCGAGGGCTTTGCCGTCACCGGCCCGCACCCGGCCGATACCATGTTCAACAAGAATGCCCGCAAGAAATATGATGTGGCCATGGCCATGTATCATGATCAGGCGCTCATTCCGGTCAAGACCATCGCCTTTGATGAAACCGTGAATGTGACCCTCGGCCTGCCTTTCATGCGGACCTCTCCCGATCATGGCACGGCGCTTGATATCGCAACCAAAGGCATCGCCAATCCGTCGAGCCTGCTGGCAGCCCTCAAGCTGGCCAATGAAGTGAAGATCTGATATCGACAGCAGCACAGCAAAGTCGATAAGCCGAGAAGAAAGAAGCAATGGCCCAGATTGATGACCTGCCGCCCCTCAGAGACGTCATCGAACGTCATGAATTGCGCGCCAAGAAGAGCCTGGGCCAGAATTTCCTGCTCGACCTGAATCTCACCTGTCGGATCGCCCGTTCTGCGGGCGACCTCACAAAGCATACGATCATTGAAGTGGGACCCGGCCCGGGTGGCCTCACCCGCGCCCTTCTGCATGAGGGGGCCAAGCGTGTCATTGCCATCGAAATGGATCCGCGCGCCCTTGGCGCTCTTGAAGAAATTGGCGCCCATTATCCCGGCCGCCTCGAAATCATTGAAGGCGACGCGCTCAAGGTGGATATGGCGGGTCTAGTGCCTCATGGGCCGACGCGCATTGTCGCCAATCTGCCCTATAATGTCGGCACCCAACTGCTGCTGAACTGGCTGGAAGCCGACTCCTGGCCTCCCTTTTACGACTCGCTCACATTGATGTTCCAGAAGGAAGTGGCCGAACGCATCATTGCCACGGAAGCCGACAAGGCCTATGGCCGCCTCGGGGTCATTGCAGGCTGGCGCACCCATGCCGACAAACTGTTCGACGTCGCGCGGGAATGCTTCAGCCCGCCCCCCAAGGTAACCTCCTCGATCGTCCATCTGACACCGAGAAAGGATCCCTTGCCCTGCAGGCTCAGAACGCTGGAGCAAGTCACGGCAGCAGCCTTCGGACAGCGGCGCAAGATGCTGCGCCAGAGCCTGAAGAGCCTCGGCGTCGATCATCTGGCCCTCATCGAGCAAGCCGGGCTGGAACCAACCCAGCGCGCCGAAACAGTCTCTGTTGAAGGATTCGTGGCGATGGCCAACAGTCTCGATGCGATGCGCACCTGACCGCAGGCAAGCAAGGCACCTTGAAACAAGCATGAAAAAAGGCCTGAACAGCATTCAGGCCTTTGTCATTTCTTGAGCGATCTGATCTGTGATCAGCGGTTCAACATGCCCTCGACAAAACTGCGCGCACCGATGACACGCTCTCTCTTGTGCCGCTCGGCCTCAAGAATGGCCGACACGGCGGCAAAGGCCTTCTCCAGATCGTCATTGACGATCACATAATCATATTCGTCCCAATGGCTGATCTCGACGCGGGCATTGTGCAGGCGGCGCTCGATCACATCAGGCGCATCTTCAGCCCGACGGATCAGGCGGTTTTTCAGCTCTTCCATGGAAGGCGGCAGCACAAAGACCGTGACGATATCCTTGCGCGCGGCTTTCTTCATCTGCAACGTGCCCTGCCAGTCGATATCAAACAGCACATCCTGACCATTGGACAGCGCCTCCTCGACCGGATCCCTTGGTGTGCCGTAAAAATTGCCATGCACCTCGGCCCATTCCAAGAGGTCGCCGCGATCACGCATCGAAACAAACTGCCGTTCGGACATGAAACGGTAATGCACGCCGTCAATCTCGCTGCCTCGTTTGGCGCGGGTTGTGGCCGAAACCGAGAGCTTCAAATTGCCTTCCTTGGCCAGCAAATTGCGGCAGATGGTCGATTTGCCCGCCCCGGATGGGGAAGAAAGCACCAGCATCAAGCCACGTCTAATCATGGAATTTTCCGTCATTCTTCTTACTCGACATTCTGAATTTGTTCGCGCAGCTGTTCAATCGTCGCCTTGAGGTCAAGGCCGATCGCGGTCAGGCTGGTATCATTGGATTTGGAGCAGAGCGTGTTGGCTTCCCGGTTGAATTCCTGCGCCAGAAAATCCAGCTTGCGACCAACGGGCCGGTTTTCCGCCACCAGCCCCCGCACGGCAGCGCAATGCGCATAGAGCCGATCCAGCTCCTCGCGCACATCCGCCTTGCCAGCCAGCAGCGCAGCTTCCTGATAGAGCCTGTCTTCATCCAGTGAGCTTTCCGCTTCGAGGATACGCTCGATCTGCTGGCGCAGCTTGCTGCGAATGGCCTCGGCACTTCTGGCCGGACAGTCTTCTGCCTGCTTCGTCAAGGCTTCCAGCTCTTCCACGCGCTGCATGACAACCTTTTCAAGAGCAACGCCCTCGCTCTGGCGCATACGCTCCAGATCGGCCAGCGCCTCCTTGAAATTGGCCATCATCGCTTCGATCAGGGCCGCATGCACTTCCTCGCTCTCGCTTTCCTCCACAGGCTCCATGACACCCTTGATGGAGAGAATGCCATCAAGGCTGGGCTTCTTGGCGTCGATGCGTGCCTCGATTGAAGTCAGCGCTTCCAGCACGGAATCCAGAATCTGCTGATTGATCCGCAAGGTCTGATTGGGCGCTTCATGCTGAACGGACAGGGAAATATAACAGGATCCACGCGCCAGTCTCTCGCTGGTGACGGCCCGCACCGGTCGATCCAACTCATCAAAACCGGCAGGCAGACGCAAACGCAGATCCAGCCCCTTGCCATTCACGGTCTTGATTTCCCAAGTCCAGTTATATCTACCAAAGCTCCCACCCGCCCGGGTGAAACCTGTCATGCTAACAAGCGTCATGATCCTGTGTCCCTAAATTCTGAGCAAGCAGCGATGGGCACCATCCTGTCCTGCGCGCATAACATCAGAAACAGCAGACAAGCTGTCAAGTCCAGCCTGTTGCCTGATACAATTAAAAAGACCAGAATATGCGAGAAGACAATATTAGCAAACCGAAATCAATGTCTGATAGCAAGATGGAGAGCAAACAATCAAACATCTAGCATCCGATCCGTCCATGTCTCACCAAAAAGCCGTGTCCTCTCTGCTTGAGGCAACCCAGACCCTCGACACCAAGACCCGATTATCCGCCGTCTTTGCCCTGATCTATATCGACAAGACCAGATTGCAGCTTACAGATGACCCTCGCCTTGCCGAATCAATGGCCGGTGTCCTCTCGCGCACCCAGAATGATATTGACCTTGGATGGGATTTCGAAACCGCCTATATCCTGCCCCATGTCGGCGGACAGCGAAAAGTCGCCCTGAGAAGTTCACATGCGGACATGATTGCCATTCGCTACAGCATCGCGATTGAAGATATCGACCAGAAGACCGGCTCGCTTTTGCGCAAGCGTCTGGCCATACCACTACAGATCGACAGCCCAGACGCCATTACCGCCGCCATGGCATTGGCTGAGGCCGAATTTGCCAAAGACAAGGGCGAAACCCATTAGCCCCCTTGCGGGGTAAGATTTCACATCTCGGGCAAGCATGGATGAATCAAAATGGCGACCGGGGGAACGCCCCGGTCGCCATCAACATCAGCTCAAAAAATCCTATTGGGCCGGTTTCTCTTCCACGCCCTCTGCGCTGCCTGCCGCATCACTTCCCTGTTGCTTGGCATCTTCGATGCGCTGCTTCTCGATCTCGCGCCAACGACGAACATTCTCGTTATGCTCCTTCAGGGTTTCGGAGAAGACATGTCCCCCGGTCCCATCAGCAACGAAATAGAGTTCCTTGGTGCGGCTCGGATTGGCAACAGCTTCCAGCGAAGCAAGCCCCGGATTGGCAATCGGCCCCGGTGTCAGCCCCGGAATCTGATAGGTATTATAGTCCGTCTTCTTGTCGAGGTCAGAGCGGAAGATCGGCCGATCCTTCGGTTTGCCCTCGCCACCAAAAATGCCATAAATGACCGTCGGGTCAGACTGAAGCCTGATGCCCTGGTTCAGACGGTTGATGAAGACACCGGCGACACGGGTACGCTCGGAAGCCTTGCCGGTTTCCTTTTCCACGATCGACGCCAGCGTTACCAGCTCTTCCGGCGTCTTGAGCGGCAAATCGGTTGCACGGCGTCCCCAGATCTCGGTTACGGCCCGCTCATGGGCATCCGCCATACGCTTGACCATTTCCTGCCGTGTCGTACCGCGGGAAAATTTATAGGTTTCCGGCAGCAAAGTGCCCTCGGCAGGTACATCGCTAAGATCACCAACCAGAACCTCGTCATCCATCAGCACCTGATAGATCTGGTAGGAGGTATATCCTTCCGGGATCGTGACAGAATGCAGGATCGACTTGCCCGAGGTAAGAATTTGCATGACCTGCATCATCGAAACACCGGGACGGAACAGATACTCGCCAGCCTTAAGCTTGGTATCCTGCCGGTAGATCTGCACACCATAATTGAAGATCGTCTGGTCGCTGATCACATTCTGCCGTTCCAGAATGTCCGCAATGGTCGTAAGGCCTGTGCCGCCGCTGACAAGAATGGTCTTTTCCTGCTTCAGCGGTCCAGCTTCGATAAAGGTCTGCTTGCCATAATAAAGCGCGCCACCAATGGCCAGCACAGCCAGCAAGACAACCGTAATAATGAAATTCATGAACACGACGATAGGGTGCCGAACCGCCTTCGAGCGTGGTGGCGGTGGCGGTGGCGTTTCCGGCTCGATCGCCTGCCTTGCACTTTTGGGAGTCTTGACCTCACCGGTATCAGACGTCATCGAGGAGATGATGTCGGCTTCGCGCTGGGCCGAGGTGCCTTCCTTGGCGTCGTCGATTGCCTGCGCCTGAGCTTGTGATTCAGTTTCCTGTTGTTCGGCAACAGGCTCTGCCCCGGATAGTCCGGACGCATCAGCATCAGCACCATCAGCCTCATCCTTGTCAGATGATGCCTCCGGCTTTTTTGCCACCTGATCTGAGGGTTCTGTTTCGGAGGACTTTTCAGCAGCCTTTTCAGTGTCTTTGCTCACCTCGGGCTCGCCTTTCTGCTCTTCTTGCAGTGTGTCCTTGTCGTCTTTACCGTCTACCATATCCGCCTCAAGTCAAGATGGGTCATCAATTGCGATTTTCCCGAAGCCATAGTCACTCCGGAAAAGTCTCGTGGCTCAAAGCCTGGCCCTCATTCGGAATTTGGAAGTGAGGATCCAAAGATGCGTCAAGTGGGATGAAATGACATCGCCAGATCATCCGGTTACACGCTGTACGTAGTCTTCATGGCGAAAAAGAGACGGTCACCGGGACCGCCTCACTCGCTATTTCCAGCCCGGAACGGGCAACCTCGATTATCAGTCGACAGCGCGCAAAATCAGGGATGCATTGGTGCCACCAAATCCGAAGGAGTTGGACAGGGCAACCTTGATATCCATTTTCTTGGGTGTCTTGGGAACCAGATCAATCTTGGTTTCCACGGACGGATTCTCAAGATTAAGGGTTGGCGGAGCCACCTGATCGCGAATGGCCAGCGCCGAGAAGATCGCCTCGACAGCACCGGCAGCCCCCAGAAGATGACCAACGGCCGATTTCGTCGAAGACATCGTCAGACCATCAGCAGCATCGCCAACGAGGCGCTCAATGGCCCGCAGCTCGATTTCATCCCCAAGCGGAGTGGATGTCCCATGGGCGTTGACATAATCGATCTGGTCAGGGGTGATGCCGGCCCGTTTGAGGGCTGCGGTCATGCAACGATATGCACCATCGCCATCTTCCGATGGCGCGGTGATATGGTAGGCATCGCCAGACATGCCATAGCCGATGACTTCGGCATAGATTTTGGCACCGCGCGCCTTGGCATGCTCATATTCTTCCAGAACGACCACACCGGCACCCTCACCCATGACAAAACCGTCCCGGTCCTTGTCATATGGGCGGGAAGCCTTTTCAGGCTCATCATTGAAATTGGTGGACAGGGCACGGCAAGCCGCAAAACCGGCAAGCGCCAGCCGACCGATGGGCGACTCGGTACCACCGGCAACCATCACATCGGCATCACCAAGGGCAACAAGACGCGCAGCATCACCAATGGCATGCGCCCCTGTGGAGCAAGCCGTGACCACCGCGTGGTTCGGCCCCTTGAGGCCATGACGAATGGAAACATAACCGGAAGCAAGGTTGATCAGACGACCGGGAATGAAGAAAGGACTGATGCGACGCGGCCCCTTGGCCTGCAGGTCATAGGCAGCCTTTTCGATTCCGAGCAAACCACCGATACCGGATCCGATCAGCACACCGCTGGCGGTCTGATCTTCGTAGCTCTCGGGCTTCCAGTTTGCATCTGCCAGCGCTTCATCAGCAGCAGCAACGGCATAGACAATAAAAGGATCAATCTTGCGCTGCTCTTTGACAGGCATCACGTCATCGGGATTGAAGGTACCATTGGTTCCATCGCCAAACGGCAACTGACAGGCAACACGGCAGGCCAGATCATCGATCTCGAAGCCGGTCGGATTTTTGGCACCGCTCTTGCCAGCCAGTATATTGGCCCAGGTTGTTTCAACCCCGTTGCCAAGCGGGCTGACCATACCCATACCGGTTACGACAACTCGTCTCATCCTCAGTCTCCAGTTATTCTTGTTTGTATCCTCACCTCTACCAGTCAACCCGGGGGCAAGTGCGCCTTTACATTTATTACCCGTAAAAGCTGATCTAGGTAAACTTTTTTCGGGAGTTATTCATTCCAGACTTATCCAGTCAATTCAAGCAAGAACGAACCGGAGTGACCAAAATAGAAAACCGGAAGGAGCAAGGCCCCTTCCGGTTGGATATTCACCATCTAGACCGCATTTCTGGGGTCCACCGCCAACAAATTAGTTGGCAGCCTTGGTCAGGAAGGACACAGCGTCGCCAACTGTCTGAATGGTTTCAGCAGCGTCATCAGGGATCTCGGTGCCGAACTCTTCCTCGAAAGCCATAACCAGCTCAACGGTATCAAGGCTGTCTGCGCCCAGATCGTCGATGAAGCTTGCAGATTCGGTCACTTTTTCAGCGTCAACGCCGAGATGTTCGATCACGATTTTTTTTACGCGTTCAGCGATATCGCTCATTTTCTTTCCTCAAAATTAGCGTTCGATCAAGTTTGGAAAAACAGCTTGCTTTGGCCAATTGCCGAACAAATCTCTTTCCCGATTTTGCACACTGCCAATTGGCCCACCAGATCCAGACTTGAATCCATAATAGTGAACCTGGCTGTTAAACCGCTTCCAAATCAGCCAATCTCAGATGGCTTTCACCGGAATTCGCGCGGTTCGTAACACACTTTCTTGCGCTTGAGAAGATCAGGAATGGACCAGAAAAGCAATTGTTTCCTTCTTCCTGTCCTTTTCCAAGCTATTAAACAGGCTTTTGTGGCAATTCAACCGGCAAAAACCTGTTTGTTGGCTAGATCATTGCCATGCCACCATTGACATGAAGTGTCTGGCCGGTGACATAAGCTGCTTCATCACTTGCCAGATAAACCGCGGCGCTTGCCACTTCTTCGGGCAGCCCCATGCGAGCGGCAGGAATTGAGCCATTGATGGCTTCCTGCTGTTTTTCATTGAGCTTGTCTGTCATCGCAGTCTTGATGAAACCGGGTGCGATGCAGTTCGCTGTGATACCGCGGTTGGCGATTTCCTGAGCCAGAGACTTGGTCATGCCGATCATGCCAGCCTTGGCTGCGGCATAATTGCCCTGCCCGGCATTGCCGGTCACGCCAACAACGGAGCTTATGGAAATAATGCGGCCATAACGGCGCTTCATCATGCCGCGCAGAACTGCGCGGGACAGACGCATGGCAGAGGTCAGATTGACTGTGAGCACCTGCTCCCAATCCTCGTCTTTCATGCGCATGAACAGGCCATCACGCGTGATTCCGGCATTGTTGATCAGAATATCGAGCTGCCCCATGGCCGCTTCGGCATCCTTGGCCAGAGAGGCGATGGAATCCGCATCGGACAGGTTCGCTGGGGTCACATGCACGCGCTCGCCGCCAAGCTTGTCTGCAAGAGCATTAAGCGCTTCCACACGCGTACCCGACAGAGCGACGGTTGCTCCCTGAGCATGCAAAGCGATCGCAATGGATTCACCGATACCGCCGCTCGCGCCAGTTACCAGAGCGCACTTTCCGCTCAAATCAAACATAATATCTACCTCCAAGAGCGAAGCCGCCTCTACTGCCAGAGAAGGCCGGGCTCATTGTTTCAGGCTCATTGTTTCAGTTAACGCAATCCTTGGACATGGATCAGTGCTTTCCTGATCACCATCCCAGCCGGACCAAAGTCCGACACCGGATTTGCGAACCACTCGTTAACAATCCTTCGCCTATCAGGCCAGATTTGCCATGGCAACATCAATATCGGCAGGTTCACCGACATTCACAGTCGCAATACCCTTCACGATACGCTTTGCCAGACCGGAAAGAACCTTGCCCGTACCGATTTCATACAGACAGTCCACACCATTATGCGACAACCATGCAACGGACTCGGACCAGCGAACCATGCCGGTCACCTGCTCGACCAGATGTTTGCGGATCGCTTCGGGATCCTCAATCGCGCTGGCCAGCACGTTGGCAACAAGCGGCACGTCCGGCTTGTGAATGGTAACCTTGGAAAGGGCTTCGGCCATTGCTTCGGCAGCCGGAGCCATCAGAGAACAATGGAACGGCGCGCTGACAGGCAACAGCAGCGCACGCTTGGCACCCTTGCCCTTGGCGATTTCAGCCGCCCGCTCAATGGCAGACTTGGCCCCGGAAATAACGACCTGACCAGTCGCATTGTCATTGGCAACCTGACAGACTTCGCCCTGAGCGGCCTCTTCGGTAACCGCCTTCACATCTTCCATGGAAAGACCGAGCACAGCAGCCATCGCGCCCTCACCAACCGGCACCGCTTTCTGCATCGCATCCCCGCGAATGCGCAGCAGGCGGGCGGTATCCCCAAGGCTCAGCGCACCGGAAGCAGCCAGCGCGGAATATTCACCGAGCGAATGCCCAGCAACATAGGAAACCTTGCCAGCCAGATCGAGGCCTTTCTCCTTCATCACGCGGAGCGCAGCAATCGAAGCGGCCATGAGAGCCGGCTGGGCATTGCGCGTCAGGGTCAGTTCGTCGGCAGGCCCGTTCCACATGATATCCGAGAGTTTTTCCCCCAGAGCGTCATTGACTTCTTCATAGACAGCGCGCGCAACAGCAAATTCGTCGGCCAGCGCTTTACCCATTCCAACAGCCTGACTACCTTGTCCGGGGAAAGTAAAAGCAATACTCATGACGTTCCAACCTTGTTTGTTTTTGCGGGCGCAACCAAGCGCTTGCACCCTAATTTCCTTGCGCATATCACGCGCTCTGTCGAAAACCATCAACGGGACCGGGCAACATGCTCAATCGGACCATTCTTGACAGCTTTGTGAAATTCATCGTTCGCTATTGTATTTATTACCCCCGGAGTCAAGACTTTCAGAGCAAAACGGAACAAAATCATCGCCATTTTACAGAAATTCCAGCATTCTGGCGACGCTTATTCACGCTAAAACACCGACAAATGGTCAAATCTGAAAAATACACCTCCCCAAGCCAGCGCCCCAAAGCCGCCCTCCCCGAAAACTGCGCCAGAAAGTGACTGCCGGCAAGGACAGCCTTGCCTGCCTGAGCCTTCAACACCAACAAAGAAGCCAGTTTTAGGCATTTCCCCTGATTTTGGCCTTGCACAATGGGAAAATTCGGCTATAAAGCGCAAATCAGCTTGGCGAGGCCGAGGGCTGAACGGAAGACTATTGTCTGCATTTCGCAACTTTTGCAATTTGATGACAATGGCAGGAAAGAAAGATTTCCGACTTCCTGTGTCCTCGCTCTTTAAAGCAATAAATTCTCAAAAGAGCCTTGTCATCTAAGGCTTTTTGGAGGCTTAGCGCCGGTCGGGCTGACAGGTAGAAACTCAAGAGACAAGGCAGGAACAATGGCGCTTTACGAGCACGTTTTCCTTGCTCGCCAGGACATCTCTCAGCAGCAGGTTGAGGCACTGGTTGAGCAATATAAAACCCTTATTGTGGAATATGAAGGCTCCGTCGGCAAAGTCGAATTCTGGGGTCTGAAAACCATCGCATACCGCATCAACAAGAACCGCAAGGCACATTATGTTCTGATGAACATCGACGCGCCTTCTGCTGCCATTGTTGAAATGGAACGCCAGATGCGCATCAACGAAGATGTCATGCGTTTCATGACGGTTCGCGTTGAAGAGCATGAAGAAGAACAGTCTGCCATGATGCAGAAGCGCGACCGCGACGATCGTCGTGGTGGTGGTGGCCGTGGCGATCGCAATGATCGTGGCCCTCGCGGTGACCGTGGCGATCGCGGAGATCGTGGTGACCGTCGCCCACGTCGCGAAGATCGCGACAATTCTGACAGAGCAGCTGAGTAAGAGGAGAGAGAAACATGTCTGGAGCACGTCGTCCATTTTTCCGTCGTCGCAAAACTTGCCCTTTCTCCGGCGAGAATGCACCGAAAATTGATTACAAGGATATCCGTCTTCTGCAGCGTTACGTTTCCGAACGCGGCAAGATCGTTCCTTCCCGCATCACGGCAGTCTCTGCCAAGAAACAGCGCGAACTGGCCCGTGCCATCAAACGCGCTCGCTTCCTGGGCCTGCTGCCTTATGTCATCAGCTAAGCGCTGATTGCATGATGACGATTTGAGAAGGGCGATCAACGCGCCCTTTTCACTCTTCCCGCAACCGGGAAGCAAACCAAGATCGACCGTTGGGACAGGCGAATGCGACCTGCCTCTAACCGCCAGCAAACGACCGGCAAGGGTCAAGCGGGACAGCCAAGAGAATGAGCAACTATCTGATCATAGGCATTGTAGCCGGTCTCTGCACCGCGCTTTTGAACCTCTCCGGCTATGTCGGCGGGATGTTCGGCCTTGGCTTCTTTCTCATCATTCTCTCTCCACTCCCCTTGATGATCGCTTCACTTGGCTGGGGGTCCTTCACCGGCCTCGTCGCTGTCGTGAGCGCAGGCGTTGCGCTGTCTCTTCTGATCAGCCCGCTGGCTGGCCTGCTCTTCATGCTGGTCAATTGTGTTCCCCCCTGGTGGCTTTCGCGCCTTGTGACATTGAGCCAGAGCAACGGCGAAACGGGAGAGATTGTCTGGTATCCCATGGATCGTCTGCTGATGTGGATTGCGGCCATCGCCTGCATCACCAGCGTCGCCATGTTCATCCCCTTCGGCTTCAGTCTCGATCAATATCGCGATTCCATCGCCGCCATGATGAACGAGGTCTACAAAGTCCAGCAGCTTTCCCTGCCACAGGGTGCGGGACTGACCCTTGACGATCTGGTGACCATGATCACATGGATGGCGCCGATGGCCTCCGTTCTGATGATCATCGTCAGCTCGGTAGTCAATCTCTATCTGGCCGCCAAGGTCGTGCAGAAATCCGGACGGCTTCAGCGCCCCTGGCCAGATCTGCATCAACTGACGCTACCTCCCGTGGCGGTCTATATCTTTCTGGTCAGTCTGGCCCTGTTCCTGACGCTGGGTGGCCTGCCGCAGATTTTTGCACAGATCCTCACTTCGGCTTTCGGCACCGTGTTGCTGCTGGTTGGCCTTTCAGTCCTGCATTATATGACCCGCCAGTCACCTGCGCGTCTGGTCATGCTTTGGACGACCTATTTCATGCTCGCCATTTTCCAGTGGATCGGCCTTGTGCTGGTCGTGCTGGCTGGCGCAGAAATCTTTTTCAATATCCGCTCCCGTATGCCGCGCGGCCCTCTGGGACCATTGGGCAAAGGCAATGGAAGCAACGAAACCTGACCCCGGATCTCATGACCCGGTAGAAACAACAAGAAAACACAAAAAGCAGCCATCCTGACGGGTGGCAATATGGAGACTAAAATGGAACTGATCCTTCTTGAACGCGTCGCCAAACTCGGCCAGATGGGCGATATCGTCAATGTTCGTACCGGCTATGCACGCAACTTCCTGCTGCCTCAGGGCAAAGCTATCCGCGCCTCCGAAGCCAACAAGAAACGCTTCGAATCAGAACGCGCACAGCTGGAAGCACGCAACCTGGAAGCCAAGAGCGAAGCAGAAGCACTCAAGGAACGCATTGGCGAGAAAACCGTCATCGTTATTCGCGCAGCTTCCGAAACCGGTCAGCTTTACGGCTCCGTTTCTCCTCGCGACCTTGCTGATGCCCTGTCTGAAGATGGCGTATCCCTGACCCGCAACCAGATTTCTCTGGACCGTCCGATCAAGACCATCGGCATTCATCCGGTAACCGTCATCCTTCATCCGGAAGTCGAACTGATTGTCTCCGCCAACGTTGCCCGTTCGCAGGACGAAGCAGAACGTCAGGCTGCTGGTGAAGATCTCTCCCAGACCGAACGCGAAGACTCCTTCGAGTTTGAAGAAGATCTGGAGCTGGACGAAGAGCTGCTCGAAGAAATCGAAGGCGAAGAAGCTTCCGAGGAAGCCGCTGAAGAAGCCAAGGAAGCAGAATAAGGCATCACCTGTTTCTTGTTACAGCTTCAGCATTTGGGCTGAAAATTCTCGAAAACCCGGTCACATGGCCGGGTTTTTTGATTCTGGATGCGAATAACAGCGGTCAGATGATTCAAATCAAATAGAATATTTTATTGTATAATATATTGCATGCAGTTTTGAATATTTTAGTTCGGTCATTTGAAGCCGCCGAATATCCCGTAAAACCAGCCCTATGGAAACCCTGATGAAACCTTCATTTGAACTCTCCCCCTTCGCCCTGCTGCGTATCGTCACCGGGCTTATCTATATCCCTCATGTCCTGTTCAAGTTTCAGGCTTTTGACATGCTGCTCGGCTATTTCGCCAAGGTTGGCCTGCAGCCAGCGATTTTCTTCGTGCTGCTGGCAATCGTAACCGAAACTGCCGTCGTTATCGGCCTCACCTTCAACATCATGACCAAGTGGCTGGGACTGGCCTCAACAGGCACCATGCTGGTCGCGACCTATACGACGCTCTTCACCAAGGGCGAGTTCCTCTGGACATGGAACAAGGGCGGCGTCGAATATATCTTCGTGCTCGGCTTTGTTTCCTTCATCGTGGCCTGGGAAGCATGGCGTCAGGAGCGAGCCCAGTATGGCCGCAACTTCTTCCTCTGGCCGAAAGCTGCGTAAGCACTCTTCGGGCAGAAAATCTAGCCAATACAAGCAGGATGAAGCGGGCCAAAAGCCCGCTTTTCTTTGCGCATCAAGCGCCTGATAATCAGAAATGGGAAAATGAGCAAGGCCTCAGTGGGCCTCAGTGGGCGCTATTGAGATAAATCCGCCCCAAACCTCGGGTCAGTGCCTTTTCGGCCTCTGACGAATCAATCGTCAAATATTCGGCGAAAATCTCCGCAGTCTCTTCCTGCCTTCCGGCCAATATATGTTCGAGAATGGCCTGCTGCTTGGCGAAATAGGCCCTCTTGCAAACATAGCCTTCCAGCATCACCTTGCGCAAAAAGCGGATACGGGCGGAAATATTATTGTTGATCTGCGCCATCACCGGATTTTTCGTCAGCATCGTGACATCATGCAGGAAAGCCTGATCGGCGCGCGCCATTTCGCAAGGGGGCATTTCATTGCCATGTTCTGCCATCTCAAGGCAGGACGCAAGCAGCGCTTCCACCTCCGCCTTTGCGGCCCGTTCGAAGACAAGCGGCAAAATGGAAAGATGGAATGTCTTGTAGGCTTCCACCAGATGCAGAACATCCTTCAAATCCAGCTTGCGGCAATAGAAGCCGTAATTCTTTTTGAAATCGATAAGCTCTTCGGTCACAAGGCGATTGAGTGCCTCACGCACCGGCGTGCGACTGACCCCCAATTCATGCGCCAGATCGGTTTCATTGATCTTGGCACCGGGCATGAATCTGAACTCGATCGCCATTTCGCGAACTGCAGCAAACACGTCCTTTGTCGATGAAACCGTATCAGTTTCCTGAGCCATAAAGCTATACCTTACAATCACTTGCCTGAAAAGCGAATGCCTCAGACAGCGGCAACTACTACGCAAGAAGCTATCATTTGATGATGATCGCAAAAAGCCTGTGACGGATAAAAGGGCTGGATATGCCCGCCAGATCACCTGTAGCAAGAGCCGTCACTCAAAGAATAATGGTCAAAACAGACAATCTCAAGATTGCAGACTGTATTTCACCCCTATGAATATATAAATGCACCATATGCTAAACCAATTGGATAGGTTTTCCATGTCCTACTTGGCCTTGAAAGCCTTGCTGAGTCGCACCGGGAATCGGACTCGAAAGCGGTATAGAGTCCAGCGAAATTGTCAGGAAAATTTTTCCGCTGTTGATTGCCGTGAATTGCCAACACCGCACTTCAAATTGCATGAGCTCTGTGGCTATTTAGATCAACTCTCAGCAAAGATGAGGTTAGGAAATGGAAACAGCTGCCAAGCTTGAAAAGACCGAGGATATAACCGCGCGTCAGGCTCCACATAATCTGGACGCCGAGCAGCAGCTATTGGGTGCGATTCTGGTCAACAACCAGACCTATGACCGCGTGGAAGCCTTCCTCAAGCCGCAGCATTTCTTCGACCCCAATCTGCGCGACATCTTCGAGAAGATGTCCAAGCTGATCCGTTCGGGCAAGATCGCTTCGCCTGTTACGCTGAAAACCTTCTTTCCTGCCGATTACGTCATCGCCGACATGCCGATCGACGTCTATCTGCTGCGCCTTGCCTCGCAAGCCACATCGATCATCAACGCCGAGGATTATGGCCTGCTGATCATGGACCTTGCCACGCGGCGCAACCTGATCGAGATCGGCACCGACGTGGTCAACGTCGCCTATGACGCCCCGATCGATACGCCTCCGCGCATTCAGATCGAAGATGCCGAAAAGCGCCTGTTCGAACTGGCCGAAAATGGCGGCGAAAAGGGTGGCTTCCAGTCCTTCGCGACAGCGGCGACCGAAGCCATCGAAATGGCGGAAGCTGCCTATAAACGCGATGGCCAGCTGTCGGGTATTTCCACCGGCCTGACCGACCTTGACCAGAAGATGGGTGGCCTTCAGCATTCGGACTTGATCATTCTGGCGGCTCGTCCCGCGATGGGTAAAACCTCGCTGGTGACCAACATCGCCTATAATATCGCCAGCGCCTATCGCGCTGAAGAACAGCCGGACGGCTCGCTCAAAACGGTCAATGGCGGCGTCGTCGGCTTCTTCTCACTCGAAATGAGCGCCGAACAGCTGGCAACCCGCGTTATCGCCGAGCAGGCCATGGTGTCCTCGGAAAAGATCCGCCGCGGTAAGGTCGATCAGGATGAATTTGCCCGAATCGCCCAGAAGGCGCAGGAGATGCAGGTCACACCGCTGCATATCGACCCGACCGGTGGTATTTCCATCGCCCAGCTGGCAGCCCGCGCCCGTCGCCTCAAGCGACAGAAGGGACTCGATCTGCTGATCGTCGACTATTTGCAGCTGCTTTCCGGTTCCGCTTCCAAGGCCTCACAGGGCCGCGTGCAGGAAATCACCGAAATCACCACCAGCCTCAAGGCCTTGGCCAAGGAATTGAGTGTTCCCGTCATCGCCCTTTCCCAGCTTTCCCGTCAGGTGGAAGCCCGAGACGACAAGCGCCCGCAGCTCGCCGACCTTCGCGAATCCGGCTCCATCGAGCAGGACGCCGACGTGGTGCTGTTCATCTATCGCGAGGAATATTACAAAATGCGCGAGGAGCCGAAGCCCGGCACCGAGGAACATTTCACATGGCAGTCGGAAATGGAGCGCTGCATGGGCAAGGCCGAGGTCATTATCGCCAAGCAGCGTCACGGCCCCACCGGCATTGTGCCTCTGGCCTTCCAGGGTGAATTCACGCGCTTCTCCGATTTGGCCCGCGACGAATATATCCCAGAAGCTTACGAGTAGAATCGGGGCAAATAAAAGATGGCCGGATCACCGCTTCCGGCCATTCCCCCTGCTCTCGCATCTGGTTTAGCCCCTTTCTTCTTGCTCTGTGCAAGCAGCAACAACGCCCCCATGAAGGGCTGCCGCGATGCTTACCTGCCCTTGCTAAAGGCAAGGCCAATGCAGGCCGTGATTGAAAAGAATGCCCCTGAAATGCCCCTGAAATGCCCCTGACAGGCACGCCGCAAATTAACCTTTTTTGGTTGCTAAGGCAGACTTGCCGATATTAATATGCCTCAGTTTTTTGAGCCCCAACCGGCCTCCCACATTGAAATCTCCGATGCGCGGTTATCCTCCCGTTAACCCGCCACATCGGCGGACAACGCATAAAAAGACCTCTAATGCCCGAATTTACCCTGCCCCATATTGCTCATATGACCGCCCCCGATGCCAGCCTTGCTGGCAGCCATTTGGCCATTGATCTTGGCGCCCTCGCCGACAATTATCACAAGCTTTCTCAAAAAACCGGCCCGGCCGAATGCGCCGCAGTCATAAAGGCCGACGCCTATGGTCTTGGCCTCGAGCTGGCAGCACAAGCCTTATGGAAGGCCGGAGCGCGAACATTCTTTGTCGCCCATCCGCAGGAAGGGGAAAAAGCGCGCAAGACCCTGCCCGATGCGATCATTTATGTGCTCAACGGTCTGGTCGGTGACGACAGCCCTGATGCCTATGACTATTACCGCACCCATCAATTGCGCCCCGTTCTGGGATGCCGCGAAGAGGTGCAACTTTGGCAAAGCTATTGCGAAAACAAGGATGAAGCATTGCCTTGCGCCATTCATTTCGACACCGGAATGAACCGTCTGGGCCTGAGCCTTGCAGATGCGCAAGAGCTGTCCGCCCTTTGGCAAAGCGTCAAACCGGCCTTTGGCCTTGAGCTGATCATCAGCCACCTTGTCTGCGCCGATGAGCCAGACCATCCCAAAAACCGGGAGCAACTGGAAAAATTCACTGCGATACGCGCCCTCTTCCCTGAGGTTAAGGCCTCTCTGGCCAATTCGGGCGGCATTTTCCTTGGGCCGGACTATCATTTCGATCTTTGCCGCCCCGGCATCGCCCTTTATGGCGGCGCGGTCGTCAGTGGCGAGAAGAGCCCGATGAAAGTCGTGGCCACCCTCAAGAGCCGCATCCTTTCCACCCGAAAGGTCGCCAAGGGACAATCGGTCAGCTATGGCGCAACAGAGACCACCGGCAGGGATAGCCGTTTGGCGATTCTCTGCCTTGGCTATGCCGATGGCTATCTGCGCACGGCTTCCAGCAGCGACGCCCGAAAAGGCGCAAAAGTCTGCATCAACGGCTTTGAGGCTCCCATCATCGGGCGCGTAACCATGGATCTGATCATTGTCGATATCAGTGATATTGCAGAAGATAAGGCCAAGCGTGGTGACTGGGCCGAATTTTTCGGCTCCAATATTGCCATTGACGATGTTGCAACAGCGGCAAACAGCATCAGTTATGAACTTCTGACAAGCCTTGGCTTGCGCGCACTTCGCAGCTATCAATAAACGCTCGCTGAAACAGGATCGGGATTCGGGGATTATTCGACATGGCACGCAAGAAATCGACATTTGTCTGCCAGGCCTGCGGTGCAGTCACCAGCCGCTGGGCCGGTCGCTGTGAATCCTGCGGCGAGTGGAATTCCATTACCGAAGAGGTCGAAAGCGCCGGTATCGGCAGCTCGCCGAAAACCATACGCGGCAAATCCGGTCGCATCATAGAGCTTGTCCCCCTCTCCGGCCATGACAAGCCCGCCCCCCGCATCGTCACCAATGTCGGAGAACTCGACCGTGTGACCGGTGGCGGTTTCGTCAAGGGCTCGGTGCTGCTGCTGGGTGGCGATCCGGGCATTGGCAAATCCACCCTGCTCATTCAGGCTTCCGCAGCGCTCACGCAAAATGGCCACCGGGTGATCTATATTTCCGGCGAGGAAGCCATTGATCAGGTGCGCATGCGCGCCGCGCGCCTTGGCCTTGCCGATGCCACGGTGCAATTGGCCGCAGAAACCAGCGTCGAGGATATTCTGACAACCCTGACAGCCGGCCCGCCGCCAGAAATGGTCGTGATCGATTCCATCCAGACCCTATGGACAGAGGCGGCAGACAGTGCGCCGGGCACGGTGACACAGGTTCGCGCTTCGGCGCAGGCCATGATCCGTTACGCCAAGCAAACCGGCGCGGCCGTCATCCTCGTTGGCCATGTGACAAAGGACGGCCAGATTGCGGGTCCCCGCGTTGTCGAGCATATGGTGGATGGCGTTCTGCATTTTGAAGGCGATAGCGGCCATCAGTTCCGCATCCTGCGCGCCATCAAGAACCGTTTCGGCCCAACCGATGAAATCGGCGTATTCGAAATGACCGGTGGCGGTCTAACTCAGGTGGCCAACCCGTCGGCGATGTTCCTTGGCGAGCGCAACACCTCCACCCCCGGTGCGGCTGTACTGGCGGGCATGGAAGGCTCCCGGCCGCTATTGGTGGAAATTCAGGCCCTGGTGGCCCAATCGCCGCTCGGCACACCGCGCCGCGCAGTCGTGGGCTGGGATTCCAGCCGCCTTTCGATGATTCTTGCCGTCCTTGACGCCCATTGCGGGGTGCGTCTCTCCAGCCATGATGTCTATCTCAATGTGGCTGGCGGCATGAAAATCAGCGAACCGGCCGCAGATCTGGCAGTGGCGGCCGCGCTGGTTTCCTCCCTTGCAGGCATCGCGCTGCCTTCGGACTGTGTCTATTTCGGCGAGGTCAGCCTGTCGGGCGCTGTCCGTCCCGTCTCGCACACAGCCTCCCGAATCAAGGAATCTGCCAAGCTGGGCTTCGCAAAGGCGGTCATTCCCGAGGCATCGCAGAAGTCCATAAAATCGACAGAACTTGACCTTACAAACCTGACAACTCTGGCGGATCTGGTGGCACGCATTGCCTCGGGGACGGAAATCCAGTCACAGGACTCACATGAGGCATAAGAAGTTGGCCGAAAGGCCTTGCTCTTGCCCCTTTCTTAGCCCTATAGAAGGGCACAAACGCAATTTTGCCGAGGCCAGATCTCCATCCAGCCCCTGCTCGGCCAAACACAGGATGACTTAACGATGCCCATCACACTCCTTGACGGGATTTTTATTATCGTCTTGCTGATCTCAGCTTTTTTGGCCATGATCCGTGGCTTCGTAAGAGAAGTCCTCTCTATCGCAGCCTGGCTGGCAGCCGCTTTTGCGACCCTGAGATTCACCTCGGATCTGCTTCCCTATGTCAAGACCTACCTTCCCGAACCGATCGTGGCGCAGGCAGCGACGGCTTTGGGTATTTTCCTTGTCACGCTGGTCGTGGTGTCTTTCATCACCATCAAGATTTCAGACTTCGTGCTCGACAGTTCCATCGGTGCTCTTGATCGCACATTGGGCTTCGTCTTTGGCGCCATCCGCGGCGCTGTGCTGATGGCTGTTGCCATGGTCTTCTTCAACTGGTTCGTCCCCAGCGACAAGCAGCCGGACTGGATCGCACAGGCAAAGGCCAAGCCGCTGCTCAACATCGTCGGCGACCGTCTGGTCAACATGCTGCCGGACGATCCCGAAGTCAGGATCAAGGAAACGCTCCAGTTGAACAGGGAAGAGAAGGCACAGGACGATTAGACATGCGAGCGCTTCATGACCGGACAGATAAAATGGCTCGGAATGACCAAAGCATAGATGACGAAAACAGTGCGCTGTGGTAGAGATTGCAGCAACATGATTGGCGGGACTATCCCGCCTTTCTGCATTCTGGAGCTACTGCATCCCTTTTGAGACCACTCGGGTGCCCATTGCTCTAGACATCAGAACAACAGTTTCCCCGGGTCTTTCATGCCAAAGGCCTGATCGCATTTCGCCTTTGCACGCTGCGCCTCAGCTCAAGACGGAATGTTCTCAAACAAAGACCTGAAACGCCTGTCGTTTCACTTGAAAGGATCTCACGATCATGTCGGAAAAGGGATTTACTCCTGCGTTTCACTCCCTCTCCTCCATTGACCGGACAAGACCGGACGCGGACGAGCAATCTGCCAGCCTCAGCAACACAGCGCTTGGAAGCCCCATTGTCAACACTGATGATGACTGGAATTGCGAAGGCGATACCCTGCATGAGGAATGCGGTGTGTTCGGTATCCACAATTTCGCAGATGCATCCGCGCTCGCCGCTCTTGGCCTTCATGCCTTGCAGCATCGTGGTCAGGAAGCCGCCGGCATCGCCACCTATGACGGCAAGCATTTCCATCTGGAACGCCGCTTCGGTCTGGTTGGCGACAATTATTCCGATGCAGCCACCATGGCAAAGCTGCCCGGCAGCAACGCCATCGGTCATAACCGATATTCCACAGCCGGGGGCGCTGCCCTGCGCAATGTCCAGCCGCTTTTCGCCGAGCTGGAAGGCGGCGGCATCGCCGTGGCCCATAATGGCCAATTCACCAACGCCATGTCCCTGCGTCGCTCGCTCATCCAGCGTGGGGCCATTTTCCAGTCGACATCGGATTCCGAAGTTGTCCTTCAGCTCATTGCCAAGAGCCGGGAATCCAATATTGTCGACCGCTTCATTGACGGCATCCGCCAGATGGAAGGTGGCTATGCGCTGGTAGCGCTGACCCGCAAGAAGCTGATTGGAGCCCGTGACCCCTTGGGTATTCGCCCGCTCGTTCTTGGCAATCTCAACGGCTCACCGGTTCTTGCGTCCGAAACCTGCGCGCTCGACATGATCGGCGCGGAATTCGTCCGCGAAATCCAGAATGGCGAAGTGGTCGTCTGTACCGATGAAGGCATCGAAAGCTACCATCCCTTCCCCGAACAGCCTGCCCGCCTCGATATCTTTGAATATATCTATTTCTCCCGCCCCGATTCCTTCATTGCCGGTCGCTCGGTCTATGAAGTGCGCAAGAATATGGGCCGCGAACTGGCGCGGGAAATGCCGCTTGATGTCGATGTTGTTGTGCCGGTGCCCGATTCCGGCGTGCCCGCCGCGCTCGGTTATGCGCAGGAAGCAAACATTCCCTTCGAGCTGGGCATCGTGCGCAACCATTATGTCGGCCGCACCTTCATTGAACCGACCCAGCAGATCCGCGCCCTTGGCGTGCGCCTCAAGCATTCGGCCAACCGCTCTCAGGTAGAAGGCAAGCGCATCGTTCTGGTCGATGACAGCCTTGTGCGCGGCACGACATCCTCCAAGATCGTGCAGATGATGCGAGATGCCGGCGCAACCGAAGTGCATATGCTGCTGGCCAGCCCGCCAATCACCCATTCCGATTATTATGGCATCGACACCCCGGACAGGGAAAAACTGCTCGCGGCTCAATATGATCTGGAAGGCATGCGCAAATATATCGGCGCCGATTCCCTTGGCTTCATCTCCATTGATGGCATCTATCGTGCCTGTGGCTATGAAGGCCGGGACAACAAGAATCCGCAATTCACCGATCATTGCTTCACCGGCGACTATCCAACCCGACTGAGAGATCTCGAAGCCTCTGAGAATCACCGGGCACTTGGGCTGCTGGTCGACTAGAGGAGGAAGAGAGTGATGGCGGAACAACGCCTCAAGGATCGTATCGCCGTTGTCACGGGTGCATCCCGCGGCATTGGCTGGCATGCATCTCTGGCACTGGCCAGAGAAGGCGCCCATATCATTGCAGTCGCCAAGACCGTTGGCGCGCTGGAAGAGCTGGATGACGAGATCAAGGCCCTCGGAGGATCGGCAACGCTGGTGCCTCTCGACGTAACCGACTATGAAGGCATCGACCGGCTTGGCGGAGCAATCTATGAGCGCTGGGGCAAGCTGGATATCCTGTTTGCCAATGCCGGGCTGCTGGGGGCGGTAACCCCGATCACCCATCTGGATCCCGAAAAGGACTGGAACAAGGTCATGTCGGTCAATCTGACCGCCAACTGGCGTCTGATCCGCTCTCTCGATCCGCTGCTGCGCCAGTCAGACGCCGGAAGAGCCCTTTTCATGACCTCCGGATCACCTCATAAATGCAATCCCTACTGGGGCATCTATTCGATCTCCAAGGCAGGCCTTGAAGCGATGATCCGCACTTATGCCGGTGAGATCAAGCAGACCAGACTGAAGGTCAATTGCTTCAACCCCGGAGCCACCCGCACCGGCATGCGCGCAAAGGCGGTTCCCGGCGAAGACCCGATGACCCTGCCGCATCCAAGCGAACTGGCACCTCATATCGTCAATTGCCTCGTGCCCGATTGTCTCGAGCATGGCCGCATGTATGACTTCCGCTCTGCAAGCTGGAAGAATTACGGCAGCCCGGTTTATGACTAGAAACGATCAAAACTGATTTTGAATCCAGTTTCAGGCCATTATGCCCGAATGCTGAATCAAACTCTCAATCGAACCGCAGCCGAATCGAACAGACAAATAACCCCGACACCATCACCTGGTATCGGGGTTATTTTATTTTTAGTTCCATAATATGGAATCGCATTACTCAGCCGGTTGCAGCTCATGCTCCAGATTGGGCAGGAAGCCCTGATCGTCACCTTCGACCGCCTTGCGCAACCGCTCCTCGGCTTCGCTGGCTTCGCGCTGCCGATCCCACATGGAGGCATAGAGCCCGCCCTGAGCCAGCAGATCGGCGTGTCGCCCGCGTTCCTTGATCTTGCCTGCTTCCAGCACGATGATTTCATCAGCACCGATCACCGTGGAAAGCCGATGGGCAATGACCAGCGTCGTCCTGTTCTGGGCAACCTCATCAAGGGCTGCCTGAATCTCCTGCTCGGTGTGAGTGTCCAGCGCCGAGGTCGCCTCATCCAGCACCAGAATGGGAGGAGCCTTCAGGATCGTGCGGGCAATTGCCACGCGCTGCTTTTCACCACCCGACAGCTTGAGTCCTCGCTCGCCCACTTCGGTATCAAATCCCTTCGGCAGACTGGCAACGAAGTGCGAAATCTGTGCCATGCGCGCCGCCTCTTCTATCTCCTCCCGGCTCGCGGAAGGGCGACCATAGCCGATATTATAGAGCAGCGTATCATTGAACAGCACCGTGTCCTGCGGCACCATGCCGATATGCTGTCTGAGACTCAATTGTTGCACATCGCGAATATCCTGTCCGTCAATCTGGATCGCGCCTGAGGTGACATCATAAAAGCGGAACAGCAGACGCGAAATGGTCGACTTGCCCGCCCCCGATGGCCCGACAATTGCCACCGTCTTGCCTGCGGGCACTTCAAAGCTGACACCCTTGAGGATGGGGCGGGAAGCATCATAATGGAACTGCACATTCTCAAAGCACACCGCGCCCCCTGTCACGGCCAGCGGCGCAGCATCGCTCTTGTCCGTGACCTCCGCAGGCTGACGCATCAGGCTGAACATGGCCTCAAGATCGACCAGCCCCTGCTTGATCTCGCGATGCATCGAGCCGAAGAAATTGAGCGGAATGGACAGCTGCATCAGCAGCGCGTTGATCAGCACGAAATCGCCCACAGTCTGCGTGCCCTGCATGACACCATAGGCAGACAGCGCCATGCAGGTCGCCATGCCGATGGAGAAGATCACGGTCTGGCCGAAATTGAGCCAGGCCAGAGATACCCAGGTGCTGATCGCCGCCTTCTGATAGACCGCCAGAGAGCTGTCATAACGGCGGCTCTCCATCTCCTCATTGCCAAAATATTTGACGGTTTCATAATTGAGCAGACTGTCAACCGCCTTGGAATTGGCCTCATTGTCCGATTCATTCATCCGGCGGCGAATGTCGATGCGCCAGGCCGTCACCCTGATGGTAAAGGTGACATAGAGCGCGATCATGCCCACCACCACCAGCACATAGACGATGTCGAACTGATAGGCGATCACGGCGGCCATGAAGATGAATTGCAGGAAGGTCGGCACCAGATGCAGGATGGTGTGCCGCACCACGCCCTCGATGGCGTGGGTTCCGCGCTCGATAATGCGTGAAAGCCCGCCCGTATGCCTTTGCAAATGATAGCGCAAGGACAGCTTATGCATATGCTCGAAGGTCTTGAAGGACAGATTGCGCACCGCATGCTGCCCGACACGGGCGAATAATGCATCGCGCAGCTGGTCAAAGCCGACATTGGTGATGCGAGCAAGGCCATAGGAGGCCACCAGCATGATAGGAATGCTGAGCCAGCCCACAGCCCCGACACCATCGGGAGCATTGGCATCGGTCAGCGCATCGGTTGCCCATTTGAAGAAATAGGGCGTGAGGACATTGATCACCTTGCCCAGAGCCAGCGCGGCAACGGCCAGCGCCACCCGCTGTTTCAGATCTGCCCTGTCTGCCGGCCAGATATAGGGCCATAATTTCTTCAGGGTCGAAAATGCCGACGCTTCGGCGTCAATCTCTGTTTCACTTTCACTCTCCGGCTTGGAGATGGAAGGTGTCTTTCTCATAAGAATCTGGTCCTGCAATTGTCGGCCCAAAGGCCGCGGAAGGAAAAGCACATCGGTCGCGGTGCTTTCATAACTCTGTCAATTCGGTCTTCACCCCTTTGAAGAATTCTTCACTATGGGCAAGAAACCAGGAAACCTTTTCCGAATTCACACGATAATGAGACTGCGGACCCGCCGATTCCCACTCGATGAAGCCACACTCCTTGAGCACCTTGAGATGCTGGGATACGGTCGACTGGGCAAGTGGCAGCGAAGAGCAGATGTCACCGCAACAATGCTTATGCGAGCCCAGCTTGCTCAAGATCATCAAGCGGGCAGGATGCCCCAGCGCCTTGAAAGCGCGGGCAAGCTCAAGCTCCACATCGCAACAGCAATGCTCGAATTTCACATCCTCGCAAGAAGCGGCTCCCTTTTCCGCGCCAATCCCTGACATCCCCTACTCCGATCACCCCGCTATCGATCATCGGGATGCGATATTAAGCCACGCATCCCATCGTTTATTGGCGATTAATAGAGAAGGCAAAGGACAAACACAAGCCCCATCGTATTTTTACGATAATAAAATCTGAACCGCATGAAGGCACCGCACAAAGAAAATTGGCTTGAGGATATCAACTCTCAAGCCATTTCATGACGCATTCCTATCAGGCGATAAGCATCACCCCGCCACAGCGCTCGCGCCGGATGCCGGTAGCTTGCTCAAATTCGGGCTTTCGACCGCGTCGAAATTATTATCCCAGCCGTCCTGCCCTTTTGGCAATTCGAAGACCTGACCGGGATAAATCCAGTGCGGATCCCTGATCTGATCGTTATTGGTGTCATAAATGGTGGAATAGCGAATGCCAGCCCCATAAACACGGCGGGCGATCGTCCAGAGATTGTCACCACGGCGAATGATGATCTTCTTGGTCTCCACGGCACCCGAAACGGCCGACGCGCTCACACCACGCTGATATTTGTCGCCCAGCGTGCCCTCGGCACTGACAATCTGCATGCCGCCAGCCAGTTTGTTAAAGGAAACCTCGGCGCGGGCCAACACGCTGCCGTCGGCCGCATTGATCATGTCAACGCGCGCCACATGAGCGCCGTTCTCAAGCGAAAATTTCTCGTCAAACAGGAAGCGACCCATTTCCCCGCTTCGGCCATTCGCCAATTCGCCATTGTCGATATAGAGCCGCAACATGGCACCGGTAGGCTCGGCAGCACCGGCAACGAACAACATGTCGCCTTCGATCTCGACCGCTTCAATGGAAATGAACTGGCCCACAGAGGCAACATTCTGAGAGGCAGAGGCATCAGTCTGCCCGGCGGGTTCATTCACGGCAACCCCGTTGGTAACAGCCTCACCATTCTCTTCAGTTGGTGCGCTCTTGCTGGCAACGACCATCCCCGATGCATCCTTGCCATCGGCTTGAGGCTCGGCAGCAGTCGCAACAGCCCCTTGCGCCGGAGCAGAAGAAGAAGGCGCAACTTCTGGCTCTGTCGTCTCAGCCACAACGGGGCCTGCTTCTTCAGACTTTGCAACAGAAGGCTCACTCTCACCCGCAACATTGTCAAGCTTGTCCGCGGCCTCATCCGGTTTGGCAATGCTGGCCAGAATCTTCGACGCTTTGCCCGGTTCGGTTTCAACAACCAGCAATTCACCCCCCGCATCCTCAGAGCGGGCCACGGTTACAGAGCTTTCCGACGCGATGGATTGGCCGCCATCCTTTGATTGCGCCACCAGCGACAGATCGGAAACACCTGCTCCGAGCGGATCATCCAAAATCATCACCCACTCGCCATTGGTATTGGCAACGGCCTTGGACAGGATCGCAGAGCCGTTTTTCAACTCGACGATCCAACCCGGCTGTGCCCGACCGGCCACCAGCGTATTGCCATCCGGCTCAACGCGCACGATATCGAAGGTCGGAGCCAGATCGGATTTATCCTTGGCTGGCGTCTCCTGCGCTTTCTCGACCGTTTCCGGCTCAGAGGCTGCTTCCTTGGGCGTTTCTACAGGCGCTTGTGCTTGCTTTTTCTCTGGCAGGACGAGCGATGTGACTGCCGACAGCCGACTGTTAATACCTTCAGCCAGCTCGCCCAGACCGATCCGGTCTCCGAATGCAGCAACGCCGACAACAAGAGCAACGAAAACACCGCAAACAGTTGCGATAAAAGGAGTAGCAGATTTCATCCCACAATCACATTTCAGTTGTGCCGAAAAGCGGCAGCGCCACATTAACCCCAGACCGGACCTTCAAACCGTCACAATGCCCCAAAAGCAGATCGCCAAACCATCACGGCCCCGGAGCATCAAGGCAACAGCATCAGAAGAGTCTCGAACTGCCTCTTGCCAACTCCTAACCTTTTTTTAACACATGGACAAGACTGCACAATTATTTGCAGGCAACAGCTTGACCGGCCCCGACATGAATGCCACACAGCAAGCATGGCTATTTTGAAAAAAATCTGCGTTTACTGCGGCTCAAGTCGCGGCAAGAACCCGCTCTATACCGAAGCGGCACGCACCCTCGGCAAGCATATGGCAGAAGCTGGCATCGAGCTTGTCTATGGTGGTGGAGCCGTCGGACTCATGGGTATTCTCGCCAAGAGTGTACTCGACAATGGTGGAAAAGTCACCGGCATCATTCCCGCTTTTCTTCAAGAGCGCGAAGTTATGCTCGATTCTGTACAAGAATTAATCGTTACAGAAGACATGCATGAGAGAAAACGCAAGATGTTTGACGCTTCTCAGGCCTTTGTTGCCTTGCCCGGAGGCATCGGAACCTTGGAAGAGCTGGTAGAAATGCTCACATGGGCGCAGTTGGGCCGACATAGAAAGCCCGTTTTATTGGCGAACATCAATGGTTTCTGGGATCCTCTGGCCAATTTGCTCGATCACATGCAGGCCGAGGAATTTTTCCGCGAAGATATGGGCGTTTCCTTTTTGACGGCGCGTGAGACAGCGGACATCATTCCCAAACTGCAAAATGCGCTTGCCGATCTCTCCGATGACGAACTGGCCCGCACCAGCCAGCAGGACCATCTCAACGCTCTTTAGAGCCCATTAAGCGTCACGCGATTATATCCACACGTTACGTTGCCATAGAAGCAACAATACCATAGGATCCGCGCGCAAAATCAGACCTTAACAGACTTTGGCAGCCCGGCTGCCAGATCGTTTTCCGGATGACTCCATGAATCAACCAGCAACCTTGGGTGCCATTGCCGCCCTGCTCGTCGGCGCGGTTATCTCTTTTCAGGCGCTTCTCGCAGCCCGCCTCAGTCTGGCCGACAATGCCGCCGGAACAGGTCTGGTGATGTATGTGGCAGGCGGATTGATCGCCGTCACCTTGCTGGCACTCTTCACACAAGCTGGTCAGTTGACCATCGCGCCGCTCGGCTGGCTGCGCATCCTGCAAATGCTGCTTGGCGGACTGGCCGGTGTCATCATTGTCACCGGCTCGGCCTTCGCCTTTGCCAAGGTCAATCCGGCAGCCGCCGTCGCCCTGATCGTTTTCGGGCAAATGGCGCTGGCCCTGTTTGCCGACTATACGGGCCTGACCGGTCAGGCTCCCTCTCCGATCGACTGGCGCCGCATTGCTGGCCTGATGTTGTTTGCAGCAGCCATCTGGCTGCTCATCACTCCGGCGAAGGACTAAGCCTCAGGCCATTCCGGAGCTAGGGAGCCTTGCTGCTGCCTTTCCTGTGGCGGGCCTTGGAAAGTGCATCATAGGAATAGACGGCAACCGATAGCCATATCAGACAGAATGTCGCCAGCTTGCTCATGGAAATGCTTTCCTTGAGAATGAACACCGCCACCAGAAACTGCAGCGAGGGATTGATATATTGCATGATCCCTACCGTTGCCAGATTGAGCCGCTTGGCTGCGCCTGAAAACCAGATCAGCGGCATGGATGTCAACAGACCGGTAAAGATCAGCAATCCCATGGTGACAAGGTCACCGAGTTGAAAATGCCCCGCGCCGCTGGCCTGCAAATAGACAATATAGCCCAGCGCAAAGGGCGTAATGGCAATCAGCTCCACAAGCAGCCCCAGATTGGGACCAACCGGCACGATCTTGCGCAAATAGCCATAAACCCCGAAGGTAAAGGCCAGCAGCAAGGAGACGATGGGCACCGTCCCCAACAGGACCATCTGCAACAGGATGGCGGCAACCGCCAGTACAATGGCCAACAGCTGCAGATGTGACAAACGCTCTTTCAAAAACAGATAGCCGGTCGCGACATTGACCATGGGCACGATGAAATAGCCAAGGCTTGCCTCGGTTGCCTGTCCATGCCCGACCGCCCAGACATAAGTCAGCCAATTGCCGCTGACCATGATGCCCGTGATAATCAGCAATCCGAAAACACGGGGCAGCCGCAGCACGGCCCAAACTTCGCCCCAGCGCCGACGCGCCAGAAACCACAGCGTCATCAGCACCAGTGACCAAGCGATACGATGGGCGACAACCTCGAGCGCAGGCACATGCGCCAGCAGCGCGAAATAGAGCGGAAAAATGCCCCACGAACAATAGGCAGCCAAAGCCAGCAGCAACCCGATGCGGGTTTCTCTGGCGCCGTTTTCGCTGTTCCCGTTTTCGCTGGCTCCGGTTTCACTGCCCCCGCTATCGCGATTATCCGCCAGCGGGAGCGCTTGCCCTTCAGTTGCAGACGGAGCTGTACCCGCCTTGTCACATGTCTGACTCATGGGGCCTCGGTTTCTGCCCCGAACAGACCTGTCATCAATGCTCAACAGTCAGCGGAAATGGGGCGTTGATCAGGAATATTTGAAAAGCTTGAAGGTTATGGAATCCAACAAGGCCTGGAAGGAAGCGTCCACTATATTCTCGGAAACGCCGACTGTAAACCATCTGTGTCCCGCCCCATCGCGGCTTTCAATCAAGACGCGGGTTATGGCGTCGGTGCCGCCATTGAGGATACGCACCTTGTAATCCACCAGCTCCAGATCATCAATCTTGCCCTGCAAGCGACCAAGATCCTTGCGCAGAGCCAGATCGAGCGCGTTGACGGGACCGGTCGCCTCGGCCACCGACATCAGCTTCTCACCATCAAGCCAGATCTTGACCACGGCTTCGGAAAGCGTCACCAGATCGCCATTGGCATTATGCCGCCGCTCGACCATGACGCGGAAACTCTCGATCTTGAAATATTGCGGCACGGTGCCCAGATGCCGCCGCGCCAACAACTCCAGCGACGCGCTGGCGCCTTCATAGGCATAGCCATGCGCTTCCCGTTCCTTGACGATGGCCAGCAGATCCACGAGCCGCGGATCGGATTTTTCCACCTCAAGCCCCATGCGCCGCAGCTCGTCAATCAGATTGGAGAGACCGGCCTGATTGGAAACCAGCACCTTGCGATGGTTGCCCACCAGCGCCGGATCGACATGCTCATAAGTCTGCGGATCCTTCAGGATTGCCGAGGCATGAATACCGGCCTTGGTGGCAAAGGCGCTGGCCCCCACATAGGGCTGGTGCCGATCCGGGGCCTTGTTGAGCAATTCATCAAATCCGCGCGAAATACCCGTCAGCTCCAACATCTTCTCATCGCTCACCCCGATTTCGAACCGGTCGGAAAATTCCTTTTTCAGTTTCAGAGTGGGAATGAGCGTGATCAGATTGGCATTGCCACAGCGCTCGCCGATCCCGTTGAGCGTGCCCTGAATCTGGCGCACACCGGCGCGCACGGCCGAGAGCGAATTGGCAATCGCCTGCTCGGTGTCATTATGGGCATGAATGCCGACGTGACTGCCGGGCACCACCGTCAACACATCAGTGACGATGTCAAAGATTTCATGCGGCAGGGTGCCCCCGTTGGTGTCGCAAAGGACCACCCAGCGCGCGCCTGCCTCATAGGCGGTCTTGACGCATTCAAGGGCATAGCTCCGGTTGGCCTTGTAGCCATCGAAGAAATGCTCGCAATCGACCATCGCCATCTTACCGACATCATTGGCTGCCTTGACGGAATCGGCAATGCCTTCAAGATTTTCCTCGTTGGAACAGCCCAGCGCCACCTCGACATGATAGTCCCAGCTCTTGGCCACATAGCAGACCGCATCGGAGGCGGCATTGAGCAGCGCCTGCACGCCGGGGTCATTATCCACCGAGCGGCCAGCCCGCTTGGTCATGCCGAAGGCAGTAAAGGTCGCCTTGCTGGTCCGCTTTTCGGTGAAGAAGGCATCATCGGTGGGATTGGCTCCGGGATAACCACCCTCGACATAATCCACCCCCAGCTCATCCAGAATACCGGCAATGAGAATCTTGTCTTCAAGGCTGAAATCGAGGCCGTTGGTCTGCGCACCATCGCGCAAGGTGGTATCGAACAGATAAAGACGCTCTTTGGTCATGTGTCTGGTCCTGAATGCAAGGGTCTGGTTATGGGCAAGCGGAATGCCCGGTCTAAAAAGGCGGGGCCTGCAAAGCCCCGCCAATGGTCTGCTTCAGCTTTCAAGGCTCCAACTGGTCTCGAACGAACCGGTCTCCTTGTTCTTGCTATCCTTGAGGGTGACCCCCATGGCTGCAAGCTGGTCGCGCAATTCGTCCGACTTGGCGAAGTCCTTGTTGTTGCGTGCCTCGAGCCGTTCATCAACAAGCGCCTGAATGGCAGCCTCATCGACGGCATCAGCCCCGGCTGGGCGCCACTCGGCCCATGCATTGGGATCCTGTCCCAGAACACCGATCAATTGCTGCAAGCTCGCCTTCAATGATGCTGCGGCCAGCTTGTCCCCCTGCGCCGCTTTGCCGCGCAAGCCATGCAGCTCGGAAATGGCCTTTGGTGTATTGAGGTCATCGGCAAGCGCTGCAACCACGGCACTATCCGGCTCACTGGCTTCCACATCAGCGGTCAGGGCATACCATTGATCCAGCATGCGCTTGGCTTCCTTCACACCATCAGCCGTCCAGTTGAACGGCTTGGTATAGTGAGTGGTCAGCAAGGCAAGACGGATCGCTTCACCCGGATATTTGTCAATGAGATCATGCACGGTGGTGAAGTTGCCAAGCGACTTGGACATCTTCTCGCCCTCGACCTGCACGAAACCGTTATGCATCCAGACCTTCGCCATCGCCTCATTGCCATGGGCGCAGCGGGACTGGGCAATTTCATTTTCATGATGCGGAAAGGCAAGATCGATACCGCCGCCATGAATATCGAACATCTCGCCCAGATGCTTCTCGCTCATCGCCGAGCATTCGATATGCCAACCCGGACGCCCCTCACCCCATGGGCTCGGCCAGCGCGGCTCACCTTCCTTGGAGGGTTTCCAGAGCACAAAATCCATCGGATTGCGCTTGTAAGGGGCCACTTCCACCCGCGCCCCTGCGATCATGTCATCAACCGAGCGACCGGAAAGCTTGCCATATTCGGCCATGCTTTCAACAGCAAAGAGCACATGCCCTTCTGCTGCATAGGCATGTCCCTTCTCGATCAGCGTGCCGATCATCCTGAGCATATCCTCGATATGTTCGGTCGCGCGCGGTTCGATGGTCGGACGCATCGCGCCCAGCGCATCCATGTCGGCATGATAAAGCGCGGTGGTCTCATCGGTCAGTTCACGAATGGAAATGCCCCGTTCGGCAGCGCGCGCGTTGATCTTGTCATCCACATCGGTGATGTTGCGCACATAAGTGACATGCTCGGCACCATAAACATGGCGCAGCAGCCGGAACAGCATGTCGAACACCACCACCGGACGGGCATTGCCGATATGGGCAGTATCATAAACCGTCGGCCCGCAGACATACATGCGAACATTGTCAGGATCGAGAGGCGCAAATGCCTCTTTTTGTTTCGTGAGCGTATTATAAAGCGTCAACTGAATCGGTTCAGCATGTTCGGTCATTGACCCATTCCCAGTTTTATCGCCGCCTGAGGCAGCCCATCAAAAAACAAACGAAGGAAGAATTCGCCAAGGCGAAAAGCTTCAAATCCTCGCACAACCGCACTTTCGCCGTTGGCCGGAAATCGTTTCATATTTTCAAGGGATGAGCGAAACGGCTCCAGCCAGCAAAGGTGCTAGTGGATAATAATCAAACCAATAATGCAGCAGTTGGTTGGGCGATCCGTTTTCATGCCGCCACAATGGCCAAATTGCCCTGCCACGTCAACCGCTCATTTCTCGAAATTCGGGTATTTTTTCGCGACTTTCCGACGCAAAGCCCCTCTTTGCAGAGGCATCAAGCGCCCTGACGCTGCATGAATGTGGCCTGAACAGCCACCTCAGCATTCATTCACCTTGAAATGCCTACTCTTGGCCAACCACGCAATTCAGCTTTGGCTGACAGCATGGCCAATATGGCAGAGACCTCATCCCGGCTTGACCACCGGGGTAATCAAAATCTTGACCAGCCACACACGATCTCTGCTGCATGGAAACTCCTGACATTCAATGTCGGGAGTTTTTCCATTTTTATTCAGCTATTTCAAGAAGCCATAAAATTGCCTTCAATCTGGACGAAGTCATGATTGGCAATTTTCCGGTCCTTTTGGTTTATCGTGAATTGACAAGCAGGCAAATCCTCCGCTTTTATTCGAAAGCACAAGCCTTCCGTTCAAAAATACTTCACACTTAGCCAACATCCGGTATAGTGCCATCGCAAAGACAACAATTTCTGATCGTGTCAACCAGCGTTCGGAAACAACCAGACTGCGGGCAATTTGCTTAAGGGCTTGCATACCAGCGCAGCCCTTGCAGACCGTAGACGAGATTCAACTGGCTACAGAAAATGAACATACAAGAACTAGAACAAAATTCTGAAGAAGCGGCGAGTTTTCTGAAACTTCTTGCATCAGGACCTCGCCTGCTCATCCTTTGCCAACTGATCGACGGCGAGCAGAATGTCGGAACGCTTGCCGAGAAAACCGGTCTGCGGATGACAACCGTTTCCCAGCATATGGCGCTGATGCGTGCCCAGAGCATCGTATCCACGCGTCGCGACGGGACGACGATCTATTATTCTCTTGCCAGCCCGATGGTTGAAGAAGTGCTCGCAGTGCTGCACAAAAGCTTCTGCGGCGTCTGATATCAAGAGGCACCATGGCTGAAAGGTCCAGAAAAGAGAACCCCGCTCCCCTTTTCCGAGAGGTGCCCTTTCACAATCCGGCAGAGCTTCTGGCATCATTGCAGGGGCAGGATTATCTGGCATTGCTGGATAGTGCCGCCCGGTCTCCCCGACTTGGCCGCTATTCCTATCTGGCATTCGCGCCCTTTGCGGTCTTTCGCTCCTCTGGCGGCATCGCCTATTGGAACGACACAAGGCTTGATGATCCCCCCTTCGTCGCCCTGAACAGAAAGCTCGGTGAATATCGTCTGGCAACGACAATCGCGACTTCAAAAGAAAACCAGTTCCCTCCCTTTCAGGGGGGCGCTTTGGGCTATTTGTCCTATGAAGCCGGACGCTTGCTGGAAAAACTTCCACAAACCACACGAGATGGCGAAATGGGTGCGGATATTCTCCTGCCCTTCTATGATCTCGTGCTCGCGGTGGACCATTTCGCAGGTTTTGGCAATGCTCCGGCCGCCCCACGCGCAAACGATACCGCCTCGCCCCGCGCTTTCGTCTTCTCCTCCGGCTGGCCCCATGAGGGCAAGGATCGGGAGCTGCATGCCGAAAAGCGCCTTGACTGGTTTTGCGACAAGCTGGCAGAGGCCAGCAAGAACATTTCCCCGCATCATTCGATACCATCCCCAATAAGCGGCTGGCAGTCAGACAAGCCCCGTGCGGTCTTTGAACAATCTATCGAGAAAACGCGGGACCATATCCGTCAGGGCGACATTTTTCAGGCCAATATCACCCAGCGTTTTTCCGCGCGCATGCCGGACGCCCCCAATGCGTCACCGCTCGACTATTATCATGCCCTGCGCGCCCATAATGCAGCTCCCTTCGCCGCCTATCTCGCCTTTGCCGATCATGTGATTGCCTCAAGCTCGCCGGAGCGCTTCATCACCCTTGATGCAGATGACCATGTTGAGACGCGCCCGATCAAGGGAACGGCCCCCAGAGACCTTGCCGATCCGCAAAAAGACAAGATGCTGGCTCGGCAGTTGATGCAAAGCGAGAAAGACCGCGCCGAAAATATCATGATCACGGACCTGATGCGCAATGACCTTTCCCGTGTCTGCGAGACGGGCAGCATCAGGGTGCCGCAGCTTTGTGCGCTGGAGAGTTATGCACGGGTGCATCATCTGGTATCGGTGATAACCGGTCGCCTGAAAATCCCGCATGGTGCCGTCGCCCTTCTTGCAGCCTCTTTTCCCGGCGGCTCCATAACCGGAGCGCCAAAGATCCGCGCCATGGAAATCATTTCCGCGCTGGAAGACCTGCCTCGCGGCGTCTATTGCGGTAGCATCGGCTATCTCGGCTTTGACGGCGCGATGGATACCAACATCGCCATAAGGACGGTAACCTTCAAGGCTGGCATGGCCCACTTCAATGTCGGCGGAGGCATAACCATCCTGTCCGATCCGGCAGCAGAATATGAAGAATGCCTGCACAAGGCTTCTGCCCTGTTCAAGGCCTTCGGCACGTCGCTGGAAGCTGAAAGGGCAATGCTGGAGCAACGCCCCATGCGGCAGGACAGAGGGCCGTCATGATCCTCATTCTCGACAATTACGATTCCTTCGTCTTCAACCTTGCCCGCTATTGCGAAGAGCTGGGCGAGCCGGTCACCGTCTATCGCAATGATACCCTTGAAGTGAGCGACATTGCCCGCCTTGCCCCCGACGCCATTCTGCTCTCGCCCGGCCCCGGCAGACCGGAAGATGCCGGCATCATGATAGATCTGATCCGGCATTTCTCGGGCCATATTCCCATTCTGGGCATCTGCCTTGGCCATCAGGCCATCGGCCATGCCTTTGGCGGCCAGATCGTGCTTGCCAGAGAGCCGATGCATGGCCGCGCCAGCATGATAAGCCATGAGGGCAAGGGGATTTTCGATGGTATCAAAGGGCCGCTCCGGGTGGCCCGCTATCATTCACTGGTCATCGCTCAGCAAAGCATGCCGCCAGCCTTACAGGTGACCGCCAGCTCCGAGGACGGAGAGATCATGGCGATCACCCATCGAGACCATATAACCATCGGCCTGCAATTCCATCCAGAATCGATTCTGACCGACAAGGGCCATGATCTGATCGCCAATTTCATCACCATGATGCAGCATCACAAACCATCAGCTCTCCCCGTTCAGCCTGAAAGGGAAACAGCCCCATGAAAGCGGCAATCCTCAATGGCAAGCTCTATCAGGGCGACGCCTGCGACAGACTGACCATATCGGCAGCCGATCGCGGCTTTCTGCTCGGTGACGGCCTGTTTGAAACCCTGCCCGTCCTCAATGGTCATCCCCTCTGGTGGCCAGAGCATCGCCAGCGCCTCAATGAAAGCGCCCAGTTGCTTGATTTGCCCGTCAACGAGGAGGTGCTTGAGGATGGCATCTCCCAGCTATGCACTCTTTCTTTTCAGGCAGAGCCGTCAAACGCGATATTGCGCATTGCCCTGTCGCGTGGCGCAGGTGGGCGCGGACTATTGCCTCCCGCGAGCCCCAGCCCGACCCTTTTGGCCACGCTCACTCCGCTGCCCCAAAACCTTGCCTTTGAAGATATGAAGCTTGCCAGCTGCGGCATCCGGCGCAATGAATATTCGATTACCGCCCGCATCAAGAGCAGCAATTATCTCGACAATATCCAGGCCGCCCGCGAGGCAGAAGCGGCGGGAGCGGATGACGCATTGCTGCGCAACACATACGGCTCCATCGCCTCGACCAGCATCGGCAACATCTTCGCCCTTTTCGGCAAATGCCTTATCACACCGCCACTTGCAGATGGGGTGCTTGCTGGCGTCATGCGCGGCCAGTTGCTCAGCCTTGCCCCGCAATGGGGCTTTGAGGTCGTCGAAGCATCGCTGGCACCTGAGGACGCAAAAAAGGCTGATGGCCTGTTCATGACCAACAGCCTTCGCTTCATCCGCCGGGTGACAGCGCTGGACGGGCATGCCTTCCCGTCAGCAACAAACGACCCGATTGCACAATTGCAATCAGCCCTCAGAGCCCATATAGCCAAGCTGACCGGCGCAGCCCTCTAGGTGCTCCTATCGGGGCATTATTTCAACCAGTCCTCGCAGCGCGGCGCCTGCTGGTCGCCCCATGGCATGATGGGCACGGTCGAGGTCGAATTCTTCGGGCTGCCTTCGATCAACTTGTCTGAATAGCTCAAATATACCAGCACGTTGCGCTTCTTGTCACAGCCGCGCACGATGCGCATTTTCTTGAAGAAAAGCGAACGGCGCTGCTCGAACATCTCTTCGCCCTGCTCGAATTTTTCCTTGAAGCTAATGGGGCCAACCTGACGGCAGGCCAGAGAAATGTCGGACACTTCCTCGGCAACACCCAGCATGCCAGAAACGCCTCCCTTTTCCGGTACCGTATAATGGCAGGCAACGCCCTCCACCAGAGGATCATCAATGGCATAGGTCGCCAGCTTGTGATCCGGAGTGAGAAGTTTCCAGACGGTCGATTTCTTGAAAATCAGCTCCGGCCCATCGGCGGCAAAAGCCGCCCCAGCCCCGACAGACAGAGCCAGAAAGGCCCCGGTTAACATACGAATAGTCATGCGAAACATGTTCAAATCCTGCTTGCTATCTGGTCTCGACCCGCTCACACCCGTTGGCTGACAAGGCTTGGTCTTGCCGTCCTCATGGCGCGGCGAGCAGCCGGTCCCCTGTTTGAGCCTCAAATGCGAAATTTATGTGCTCGCCCGGCTCTTCAATCACAGATATAGGAAATCGAACGTGAAATGCGAGCCCTTTTGCCTTTCTCTTCCCCCTTCGGTTGCCTTGCCCGCGCTTTGCGAGAAAGCAAATAGCCATTGGCCATAAGCAATTTCTATGGGGGCTTTGTCTTGTTTTGAAGAGAAAATTGCGATAGGAAGGGCGCAAATCAGTCTATGTACGTATCCCGATATATTCGGGCAAATGCAACTCCTCCCAAGGAATCCTGACTTATGACTTCAGAAAACGCCAGCCCGAAAGGGATGAGCGGCCGATCATTTCGTGCCATCTCGCCAGGCCAGCTCAAGACAGACACGCTTTCCGGCTTGACCGTAGCCCTCGCTCTCGTCCCTGAAGCCGTCGCCTTTGCCTTTGTGGCCCATGTTCACCCGCTGGTCGGCCTTTATGCCGCCTTCATTGTTGGCCTGATCACGGCCCTTTTCGGCGGCCGTCCGGGCATGATCTCCGGTGCAACGGGCGCCCTTGCCGTTGTCATGGTCAGTCTTGTTGTGACCCATGGCAAGGAATATCTCTTCGCCACCGTGGTTCTGATGGGTATCTTCCAGATTTTTGCCGGCGTCATGCGCTGGGGCAAATTCATCCGCATGGTGCCCCATCCGGTGATGCTGGGCTTCGTCAATGGCCTCGCCATCGTTATCGGTCTGGCCCAGCTCAGCCAGTTCAAGGTCAAGGATGCCAGCGGCACCCTCACATGGATGACCGGTACGCCGCTCTATATCATGCTCGGCCTTGTTCTCGTCACCATGGCCATTATCTGGCTGGCACCGAAAGTCACGAAAGCCATCCCGGCGCCGCTTCTGGCCATCGTCACCGTGTCGCTGATCGTGATCGGTTTCAATCTGGAAATCCCGCGCGTTGGCGACATGGCACAGATCGCCGGGGGGCTGCCGGACTTTCACATACCGATGGTTCCGCTCAACCTTGAAACCCTCAGGATCATCGTCCCTTACGCCGCCATTCTGGCAGCGGTCGGCCTCATCGAAAGCCTGCTGACGCTCAATCTCGTTTCCGAAATGACCGACACCCATGGCGGCGCTTCCAAGGAATGTGTCGCACAGGGCACCGCCAATATCGTCACCGGCTTTTTCGGCGGCATGGGTGGCTGCGCCATGATCGGCCAGTCCATGATCAATGTGAAATCAGGAGGCCGCACACGCTGGTCCGGCATTTCCGCCGCCCTGTTCCTGCTCGCTTTCATCCTGTTTGCCTCTGGCCTCATCGAGCAGATCCCGCTTGCCGCACTGGTCGGTGTCATGTTCATGGTCGTCATCGGCACCTTCGCTTGGCGCAGCCTTCAGATCATGACCAGAATTCCCCGTCATGACGCCTTCGTCATTGTGCTGGTCACCGCTGTTACCGTCTATTCCGACCTTGCCGTCGCCGTCATCGTCGGCGTCATTGTTTCAGCCCTCGTCTTTGCCTGGCAGGCGGCCAAGCGCATCGATGTCAGCGTTGGCACCGAGGAACATGGCTGGAAAGTCTATGAACTGCGCGGCCCGCTCTTCTTTGGCTCCATCGCCAGCTTCAATGAGCAGTTCGATCCCAAATCCGACCCCGAAGATGTTGTCATCGAGTTCAAGGGTGCCCGCGTATGGGATCACTCAGCGCTGCAAGCCATTGATTCTCTGGCCAGCAAATATGAGGAACAGGGCAAGAAGCTGCATCTGCGGCACCTTTCTCCCGATTGCAAGAACCTGCTGCAAAAGGCCGACAAATTCATCGAAGTTTCGGTCATCGACGATCCCAATTATGAGGTTGCCGTCGATTATGCCGAAATGTTCGGCAAGAAGACGGCCCCTCAGACCTAGGGACAGAAAGCACCGGCCTGTGATCCTTTCCAGGATCAGCAGCCCTTTCCAGAACCATATCTGGGATCACATCAAAAAACCCCGGAAAGCCAACAGCCTTCCGGGGTTTTCATATCTCATTTGCAGATCCCCTGCGACGCGCTTTTGCCTTCAGGCCAGCGCGCGATAGGAACCACCATAATAGAGCAGCGGCGCGCCGTCCCGCACAGCGATATCAACCACCCGCCCGAGCAGAATGATATGGTCGCCGCCCTCGATAATCTGCTCGGTGGTGCAATCAATATGGGCCAGTGCGCCCTCAATCAGCGGCGCTCCGGTTTGCGCGATGCTCCATGCGATCTGCTCGAAGCGATCTTCCGCCATGGCAGCGAAAAGATTGGAGGCAAGCTCCTGTTCCGCGCTCAGAATGCTGACCCCATAAAAGCCGCTTTTTCTGAAAGCATCAAGCTGCACGGACCGCTTGTCCAGCGACCAGAGCACAAGCGGCGGATCCAGCGACACCGAATTGAAGCTGTTCACGGTAAGCCCCATCGGAACCCCGTTCTCGTCCATGGTCGTAACAATGGCGATGCCGGTGGCAAACTGGCCGAGCGCCTTACGAAACTCAGTTGCTTCAATCATAAAACTATCCAGACAATTTCATTCATGTGACGGTCTTTCTCCAAAAGCAAACGCATGGATAAACCGATTTTCCACGGGTTCATACCGTAGTTTCCCATAGCAGGACAAGGGAAAATCCGACAAGTTGCAGTCATCAGCCTCTGAAACCGGTTTGCAATTTGTCACGCTCAACAAAATCATCCGGAAATTTCCTGAATTTTCCTTGAATGCAAAAAGACAGGCAGACAAAAATGACTATAATTTTGCCTCAATCGGAAGTGATTCTGCATCTGCGAACCACAAATTTGCTCCATAATTGCCACCATTTCGCAAACGCGATGCAGACCGGTTGGCAATTTCATGGTTGAGCCGCCAAACACAAGACAGACACAAGAAATTCGGGATCAGAGATGAAAAGGCGCGCAAGTTTAGCCGGACTGTTTTCAGTTGCGCTGCTGGCAACATTGCCTGCGGCGGCGCAAACCTCTTGGGCGCCGAACGCCCAGCTCTGTGCGCAGCTGGAAGGCGACCTCGCCCAGCTCCAGCGCGGCGGCAACTCGGCCTCTTCCCGCAATTTCCAGAAATATGATGCCGCCATCCATAAACAACGGGCCGAACTGGACAATGCCGAGGCCCGCGCCAAACGCGATGCCTGTTATGGCGGCAGCGTCTTCCTGTTTCGCAGAACACCGAAAGCCACCTGCCCGGCCCTCATCAAGCATATCGACAAGATGAAGCAAAATCTGGCCAAGCTGGAAAGCAAGCGCAATCAATATGCGCCGCCTCCCAGCGATAGCGGCCCGATGAAGGCACAGATTCTCAACCAGCTGGCACAGGCAGGCTGCGGCGAGCAATATCAGCCTTTTGCCCAGCCCATCAGGCAACAGCGCCGCGGCCTTTTCGGCGCACTGTTTGGCAATGACTATTCCATTCGCGAATATAATCTGAAGAATTATGATATCCCGCAGATTGGCACCTACCGGACCGTTTGCGTGCGCTCATGCGACGGGTTTTTCTTCCCCATAAGCTTTTCGACCACCCAGAGCGGTTTCGAACGGGACGCCCAGATGTGCCAATCCAGCTGCCCCGGCTCGGACGCCCAGCTCTATGTCTATCGCAATCCCGGCGAGACAAGCGACGAGATGGTTTCCCTGTCCGGTCAGCCCTATCAGGCTCTGGAGACGGCTTATCTCTACAAGAAGCAATATGTGCAGGGCTGCTCCTGTCAGGCCCCCGCCAGCCAGCTTGCTGCCATTACCAACAGCGATGTTGGCGTCGACATGACACCGGCTCCGCAATATACGCCACGCGCAACACTTCAGGATGCCCCCAGCCTTCCGAGCGTGCCATTGCCTTCGCCCAAACAGACCGCAATGATTGATCCCGACACGCAGGACATGGCACGCTACGGCATGAAATTCGAGCCCTATCAACCGCCGGAAGTCAGCGCGGACGCCAGTTCTGTCCGCACTGCCGATGGTCGTTCTATCAGGATAGTCGGTCCACGCTTCTTTGGTAACCAATAAGGGGCAGGAAGGCAGCCAGCTCTGGCCCGTGTGAACGGCCGGTCAATGCCACGCGCAGCGGCATGAAGAGCGTTTTCCCCTTCCGTCCTGTCTCGGACTTCAGGGCAGAAGTCCAGCTTTTCCAGGTTGCTTCATCCCAAGGCTCCTGCGGCAACAGCGCCAGCGCTCTGGCATAGAAATCCGCATCCGCAGGATCTTTCTCCACCGCGTCTTCCGGCAGGCCCTCATGGGCAATGGACCACCAGTCCTTTACATCGGGCAAGCGCTCGATATTGCCGCGCACCGCATGCCAGAAGGCCTCGCCCCCTTCGATGCCCAGAGCAGCCAGCCGCCCGGCAACCGCCTCATAGCCGGTTTCATGCAGAATGCGCGCATTCAGATGCACCAGATCAGCGATGTCGAATTTGGAAGCAGAGCGGGACACCTTGTCGAGCGCGAACAGGTCGGCCAGCGCGGCCATATCCGCCAGAGGCTGAACGGATTCCGATGTACCATTCAGAACCGCGAAAATGGCAACAGACAGAGGCTCATAGCCATCTTCACGCATGGAGCGGATGGAAAGAGAGCCGAGCCGCTTGGATAGTCCCTCACCGCTGGCATTGATGATCAGATTGTGGTGGGCGAACTGCGGCACCTTGTCTGTCAACAGCTCGAAAATCTGGATCTGCACCGCCGTATTGGTCACATGATCATCGCCACGAATCACCATGGTAACCCCCATGTCGACATCGTCGATCACGGAGGGCAGCGTGTAAAGATAGGTGCCATCTTCACGAATGAGCACCGGATCGGAGACACTATCACACTCAATGCTCTGGGTGCCGCGCACTCCGTCTTCCCAAGTTACGCTTTTCTGATCAAGAAGGAAGCGCCAATGGGGCTTGCGCCCCTCGGCTTCATAGGCCGCAATCTGTTCTGCGCTCAGTTCCAGCGCGGCACGGTCATAAACCGGAGGCAGACCGCGAGCACGCTGGCGCTTGCGTTTGCGATCCAGCTCATCAGCGCTCTCATAGCAGGCATAGAGCCGCCCCATATCCTTGAGCTTTTGGGCAACCGCATCATAGGCTTCCATCCGCGCGGACTGTCGCTCGACACGATCCGGCGTCACCCCGAGCCAGGCCAGATCTTCGGCGATATTATCGGCATATTCCTGTCTGGAGCGCTCGGCATCGGTGTCATCGAAACGCAGGATGAACTGGCCGCCGGTTTTCTGAGCCACAAGCCAGTTGATCAGCGCAGGCCTTGCATTGCCAATATGGATATTTCCCGTCGGGGACGGAGCGAAACGAACGATTTCAGCCATCAGGCAGATTTCCTTAGATTGATTTTTCGGGCCGGACAGAGTATTCAGCCCCGGTCACGGAACCCGTTGGTAATTGGATAGCGCCGATCACGGCCGAAATTCTTGTCGCTGAGCTTGACGCCCGGAGCCGACTGGCGGCGCTTATATTCCGCGATATAGAGCAGATGCTCGATACGGCGGACCAGTTCGGCTCCATGCCCCCGCTCGACAATCTCGTCGATGCCCATTTCCTTCTCGACAAGGCATTCGAGAATGTCATCCAGAACCGGATATTCGGGCAGACTGTCCTGATCGGTCTGATTCTCGCGCAGCTCGGCGGTCGGTGCCTTGGAAATGATGTTGGCGGGGATGACCTCACCAACCGGTCCCAACGCGCCATCGGGCCTGTTTTCATTGCGCCATGCGGCCAGATGGTAGACCGCCATCTTGTAGAGATCCTTGATCGGATTGAAACCGCCATTCATGTCGCCATAGAGCGTGGCATAGCCGACAGACATCTCGGACTTGTTGCCGGTGGTGACGACCATATTGCCGAACTTGTTGGAAATCGCCATCAGGATCGTACCGCGCGCGCGAGACTGCAGATTCTCTTCCGTAATCCCCGCATCGGTCCCCTCGAACAGGCCCGACAAGGCGTCTGAAAAGCCTTCGACCGGCTTGACGATATCGACGATATCATAGCGCACGCCCAGAGCCTTGGCACAATCGGCCGCATCCTTGAGGCTCTCATCGGAGGTGTAACGATAGGGCAGCATCACGCAATGAACCCGCTCCGCCCCCAGCGCATCGACGGCAAGCGCCGCGCAGATGGCAGAATCGATGCCGCCTGAAAGGCCGAGCACCACGCCGGGGAAACGGTTCTTGTTGACATAGTCCCGCAGGCCCAGCATGCAGGCCGACCAGGCGCTGGCATCGCGGTCCATCACCGGCTCGATGGGGCCGGACAGCTTCCATTTGCCATCGATACGCTCGGCAACAAGCAACTGCTGATCCTCGGCAAAGCCAACCATCTGCATCGCGAGTGAGCGATCTCCGTTCAGCGCAAAGGAAGCACCATCAAAAACCAGTTCGTCCTGCCCGCCAACCTGATTGAGATAGACCAGCGGCAATTCGGTTTCGATCACCCGCTGAATGGCAACCTGCTGGCGCACTTCCCATTTATCCAGATTGAAGGGCGAGCCATTTGGCACCACCAGCATCTCGGCCCCCGTCTCGGCCAGACATTCGCAAACCTCGATATCCCAGATATCCTCGCAAATGGGCACCCCGACGGCTACACCGCGCAGATTGATCGGGCCGGGCATCGGACCGGCATCAAAGACACGCTTCTCATCGAAAACGCCATAATTGGGCAGATCCGCCTTGTAGCGCACGGCCTGAACTTCGCCATTATCGAGAAGGCAGACCGCATTATAAACCCGTTCTCCTTCCGGCCATGGCGTGCCGATCAGAATGGCAGGCGCCTCCCCTTCGGTCAGCGCGGCCAGCTCTTCGACCTGTTCGCGGCATGCAGTCTGGAAGGCAGGTTTGAGAACCAGATCTTCTGGCGGATAGCCGGACATGAACAATTCGCTCAGCACCAGACAATCGGCCCCCTGTTCGGTCGCCTTCTTGTGCGCTGCGCGGGCCATTTCGGCGTTACCCGCAATATCCCCCAGATGGGGGTTGAGTTGAGCAAGGCTGAAAACGAGTCTTTCGGTCACGGCGCGATCCTGTATCAATGGAGTCTAGAGTCTGAGAGCCTACAAACTCTCAGCTAATGGTATAAAGCCAGAGAAGCCGATAATCCAATGTAAAGTGACACGGGCAGCCATCCTGTTCCCCCGCAAATTGGATAGTCAGCCCCCTTGGCGCACGCAAAAGAAAGGCCCGACATGATGCCGGGCCTTCGCTTTAAACAAAGAGATATCAGCTCAATAGGCCGAAATCTCGCTGACCTTGTGGCTCTCGCGATGCTTCTTGATATTGTCGGCAATCAGGAAAGCAAGCTCCAGCGACTGATCCGCATTGAGGCGCGGATCGCAAACGGTGTGATAGCGATCAGAAAGATCATCCTCGGAAATCGCATGCGCCCCGCCGGTGCATTCGGTGACATTCTTGCCCGTCATTTCCACATGCACACCACCCGGATAGGTACCTTCTGAGCGATGCACCGCAAAGAAGCTCTCGACTTCTTTCAGGATGCGCTCGAACGGGCGGGTCTTGTAGCCGTTGGCGGCCTTGACCACATTGCCATGCATCGGATCGCAGGACCACAGCACCTTGTGACCCTCGCGTTTCACGGCCTTGACCAGACTTGGCAGATGATCAAACACCTTGTCGGCACCAAACCGCGTGATGAGCGTCAGACGACCGGCTTCATTCTCCGGATTGAGCACGTCGATCAGCCGCAGCAATTCGTCAGGGCTCATGCTCGGCCCGCATTTGAGACCAATCGGATTTTCGATGCCGCGGAAAAATTCCACATGGGCATGATCAAGCTGCCGGGTGCGGTCCCCGATCCAGAGCATGTGGCCCGAGGTGGCATAATGCATGCCAGTGGTGGAATCGATGCGCGTAAAGGCCTGTTCATAGCCAAGCAACAGCGCTTCGTGGCTGGTGTAGAAATCCGTCGAGCGCAGGGCTTCGGTCTTGGCAGGCTCCACACCGCAGGCGCGCATGAAGGCCATGGCCTCGGTGATGCGATCAGCCAACTCGCGATAGCGCGGCCCTTGCGGGCTGTCCTTGAGGAAATCCATCGTCCACTGATGCACATGATCGAGATTGGCATAACCGCCCTGCGCGAAGGCACGCAGCAGGTTCAGCGTTGCTGCCGACTGGCGATAAGCCATGATCATGCGCTGCGGATCGGGAATGCGTGCCTCGCTGGTAAAGTCGGTTTCATTGATGATGTCGCCGCGATAGCTTGGCAGTTCCACACCGTCAACAGTCTCTGTCGGCGAGGAACGCGGCTTGGCGAACTGACCAGCAATACGGCCCACCTTGACCACCGGAGAAGCGGCGGCAAAGGTCAGCACGGCTGCCATTTGCAGGAACACACGGAAGAAATCGCGAATATTGTCAGGATGATGCTCCACGAATGCTTCAGCGCAATCGCCGCCCTGAAGCAGGAAGCCCTCTCCCTCAGCAACCCGCGCCAACTGCTTACGCAATTTGCGCGCCTCGCCAGCAAAGACCAGAGGCGGATAAGTGGCAAGCGTGCCTTCAACAGCTTTGACTGCATCGGCATCGGGATAATCCGGCACCTGCTGGATCGGTTTTGATCGCCAGCTGTCCGGTGTCCAGGTCTTGCTCATTTTGTCCTCTTTTCACTTTGCTGATAGCCCCAATTCGGGCTCATAAAATAATCCGGCCCCAATATCCTGACGAGAGGATCGTGAAGAAGGGGGCCGGGCGCAGGTGTTATACACACCAAGGCAATGAGATGCCATACAAGTTTGGGCAAAACTATGGATAAACACTTCATCCATTCGTCACAAAATAACGAATTCGGAGCAAGAAGCACCACAATATTACCCAAACAGCTTCTTTTGAGACAAAACTCGCAAGAATTTCTAGTAAATCTTTCTCTTGGCTGCTTTTGCTGCATAGGGGTTATCACCCTTGCGCATCAGCATGCGCACCGGAACCGCCGGAATATCGAACGTTTCGCGCAGATCATTGAGCAGATATCGCTGATAACTGTCTGGCAGATCTTCGGGGCGCGAACACATGACCACAAAGGTCGGCGGACGGGCCTTGATCTGGGTGACGTAACGCACCTTGATACGACGCCCGCCAACGGCAGGAGGCGGATGGCCCTGCGTGGCTCCATTGAGCCAGCGATTGAGCCGCGAGGTGGAAACCCTTCGGTTCCAGACTTCATAAATATCCAGCACCGCCTTCATCAGCCGATCCAGATTCTTGCCCGTCAAGCCGGAAACCGGAATGAGCGGCACATCACGCATCTGCGGCAACAGGCGGGTTGCCTTCTCGCGCAGATCGGCCATCATTTCCTGAGGATTTTCAACCAGATCCCATTTATTGAGGGCAATCACGATGGCCCGGCCTTCCCGCCCGACAAGATCAGCAATCTGCAAATCCTGTTTCTCGAACGGCTTGGTCACGTCCAGCGTCACGATCACCACTTCGGCAAACTGGATCGACCGCAACGCATCAGAAACAGAGAGCTTTTCCAGCTTCTCCTGCACCCTTGCCTTGCGGCGCATGCCTGCGGTGTCAAACAGCTTGAATTTGCGATCCCGAAACTCCCAGTTCACCGAGATGGAATCGCGCGTAATCCCCGCCTCTGGCCCGGTCAGCAACCGGTCTTCGCCAAGCAGATTGTTGATCATCGTCGATTTGCCCGCATTCGGACGCCCGACAATGGCAACGCGCAAAGGCTTGGTCGGATCATAAAGCGGGGTCTCGGATTCACCATCCTCGATATCGACGTCAATCAGCGGACCGTCATCGTCGGCCAGTGCGGCCTCGAAATCATCGTCCTCATCAAGCCCGAGCGCGGCCTTTTTCGCATCATCATATTTGACCAGTTGCTCATAGAGATCAGCCATGCCGATGCCATGTTCGGCAGAAAGCGGCAAAGGCTCCCCAAGCCCCAGCGAAAAGGCTTCGTAGTAACCGGCATCGGAAGATTTGCCTTCCGACTTGTTGGCCAGCAACACGGTCGGCTTGCCAGCCTTGCGCACCATGGCAGCAAAATGCTCGTCCATCGGCGTGATACCGGCGCGGGCATCCATCATGAACAGCACGACATCGGCCATGCTGATCGCCCCTTCGGTCTGCAACCGCATGCGCGTTTCCAGCGCATCTTCCTCGGCCACTTCCAGACCGGCCGTGTCGATAATGTTGATATGCAGATCGCCAAGCTGCGCATCACCTTCGCGCCGGTCACGGGTCACCCCCGGGCGGTCATCGACGAGCGCCAGCTTCTTGCCAACCAGGCGGTTGAACAGGGTGGATTTGCCCACATTGGGGCGGCCCACAATGGCTACATTCAGTTTCATTTCAGTTCGTCCAAAACAGATCGAATAAGGATAGAGGCAGCAAATGCGACTTGCCCGGCCCTATCCTCCAAATAGCACGGCACCCCGGAGCTGCCAAAACAACTCCGGGGCTACCAATGAATTCTTCAGGTTTCCCGAAAGCTTACGGGAATCCAAGGCCCTAATTGAAAGCAGACAAGCGACCCGATCCGCTCAAAGTGATCAGGCGACCACTGACGGCGATGGGAGCAATGAAGACCGGATCCTGTATGTCTCTGGTCAGCAGTATCTTGCCATCCTTGGGGTCAACCGCAGCCAGCTTTCCGTCGTTGGAGGTCGCCCACAGGCGGCTGCCCGCCAAAACCGGACCGGCCCAACTTGTACTCATTTTCTTGCTTCTAACCGACGGCAGCTGACTTGACCAGCGAATTTTGCCCGTTTTGCTGTTAAGGGCAACGATCCGGTCATCCAGATCCAGAACAAAAACACTGTTGCCCGCAACGACCGGCGCATGGATCGAACCCAGCGACCGGTTCCAGAGCCGTTCACCATCACGCGCACGCAGAGCGATGGTATTGCCGCTCACGCTGGATGCATAGATGACGCCGTCATGAACGACAGGTCCGCCCGCAATGGCCGAAATACCTGAGATCGCATACCGGCGAGACCCCTGTACGACCGTATCGGACCAGCGCATTTCACCGGACTTGAGATCAAGCGCAACCAGTTCGCCGGACGTACCCGAGAACAGGACCATGTTGCCGCTGATCGCAGGCGCCCCCGACCCCAGCATGCCCGTCCCTTGAGGGATACCCTCGAAGGTCCACAGCTCACTGCCATCGGAAGCATTGACGGCATATAGCGAGTTTGTTGCCGAAACGGCCAATACCGTATCACCGGCCACAACGGGAGCCCCCCGCGCCGGCGCGTCAAGCTTGAATGTCCAGAGCCGACGACCGGAACCGGCGTCCAGCGCAACCAGCTCACTAAAGCCGGAAGAAGCGAAAACGCGCGCGCTGTCCATGGTAACAGCACCGCCCAGCGCGATACCCTTTTCATTCTGCGGCCGGACCGACACATTCCATATGCGCCCGCCATTGGAAGCATTATAGAGAGAAACGGCACCATCGGGGCTATAGACCGCGATACGCCCGCCAACCGAGACAGGACGCGCAGCAGCACGCGCATCGGCGTCACCGCCACGAATAGCCGCGTTGGCGCTCCAGATCCGGGCGCCCTGCCCGCTGAAGGACACATTCGGCGGATTGTTTGTTGCCGGACCACCAGCCTGGGACCAAGAGGTAAATTCGACCGGACCGGGAATAGAAACCGGAGACTGATCTTCCACCTTCGTTTCAGCTGCCGTATCAAAAAGCGATTGACGCTGACCGGGCAAGACATCTTCAGGAGTCTTAAACGGGTTCACATCATCGGCAAAATCCGTAACGCTGGAACAGCCCGCAAGCATAACGGCGCAAAGCAGCAATGCCGCCTTGCCGGCTCGGGCCAAAGAGTGCATCCCGGTCTGTGCAGTTGCAGCCCTATTCATTGGGCGCCTCCTTGGCTTCATCGCTTCCGCTTTCTTCAAACTGGGACCTAATATAATTCACATAGACCTGAGCGCGCTGGCGCATTTCCGGCGGGGTCTCGGCATCCTGCGAAATGCGCTCGGCAATCGGCATGGCCTGCGCATAGTCTTTCTTTTGCAGATAAGCGAGCATCACCAGCTCTCTGGCAGAATGGCGAAAGCCGTTATTGTCCATCAGGCTGGTCAGTTCATTGATCACTTCATCAACCTTGCCCTGATTGAGCATCAGCACATTGGCGCGAATGCGAGCAAGGCTCTGAATGACCGGCTGCACATCGGGATTGTTGGCGGCATCCTTGAACAGCGCAATCGCATCATCAATATCGCCATTGGCAGCTTTTTCAGAAGCAATCCGCATTTCAGCAAGAACGGGATATCCGCCAGCCCCTTCGGCCTTGATCTTTTCAAGCGCCGCCATGGCTTCGTCTTTCTTGCCCTCTTCGGACAAGCTCAGCGCAGCGATGAAGGCATCGCCGGATTCAGCGGCCTGCTTGTGGCGCCAATATTCATAGCCCTTGTCCGCAGCGGTTCCCAAAACGATCAGAAGAGCAAAGCCAATGACGAAGGGACCGAACTTGTCCCACATACTCTTGATTTGCTCATGGCGCAGCTCTTCATCGACTTCACGAATAAAATCGGACTCAGACATCATTCCTCGCTTGCACCGGACATTCGGACCGGCAAACTTTCTTCTCGACTGCCACTGGGCAGACCAATATTCCGTTTCTGTTGCGGGACATTAGCCGGTCCCAAGGCATGACGCAATCATGCAATGCGGCGCAAGCCCCCTCTCAGGCAGGAAAAACCGAAAAAACCCCCAGAGTAAAAGCCAACAGCCGGAGATGGAGCCCGATTCTCCCCATTTTCGCGAAAAAGGCAGCCAGATCCACTTCTTGCAGACCAATAATGGCCGCAATGGGATCGGCAAGCGCTTTTACCCTTGCAGAATGAGGATCACGCGCAAAATAGGGATCAAAGGAGCGGGCTGACACCAAACAGCATTTCATGCAGACCGAAAATCATCGCGGCATAGAAGGCGCTCCCCAGCACAAAGGCGAACAGATCGCCCTTGAGCGTCCCTTCCGGAACGACAACGAGCCCGGCTGAAATGCGCCTCTTGAGAGAAATTCGGTAACTGACCCCATAGAATAGAAAGAAACCGAACAGGATAAGATCGGCCAGAGAGCCATTGGCGAGCAGATGGGCAAAGGCCCATGTCTTGATGGCAATTGAAAATGGCGAGGTGAGTTTCTGTTTGATCTTGCCCTTGAACAAGCCTGCAAAGGCCAAAATCGTGGCAAAAAGCATAAAAGTGGCCGCCAAATGCCGGGTCCAGAGCGGAGGATACCAAAGGATGACACCATCCTTTGCCTCGAAATATCCCACATAAATCAGCCCTACGGCGAGCAGCGCCACCGCGCCGTGAAAGAGACGATACCCCATGACACCAAACCGCTGGTAGAGACCGTTCTGCAATTCGGCTCTTTGGGGAACCAAATGGATAGCAAGGAACAAAATAACTCCGACAAGCAACAAAATCATCTGAATATCAACTCCTTGGCGATGAATGCCCCTATTCAGGCAGCCGACGAACAATTCCGGAAAACCCCTTAGGCAATTTCAGCGGTAGCCTGCAACTTTTGAAAAGTCAATTATTGAGTATAAAACTCAACTGAACCATCCCCGGTCAACAAGTCTGAGAAATACAGATGCCGACAGCGAACGGAACAGCGCCCGCCCCGCGTTCCGCAGGAATCCGCGACGAATAAAGAGATTGACCTAGACGCAGAACTGCCGCAGGCTCTCATCTGGATTTCTGCCATTCGCTGGCTGTTGATGGCGAAAAGTCCGCGCGAGACCACCTTCAATCGGGAAGACATGCCCGCAACGGAACCATTTGCCGTTGCGCCAGCAACAGGAGCAGACCATGCCTATTTCTCCCAAAAACGCGATGGAGTTATTGGAAGGAAAACGCATCGAGATCACCTCTTTGAGCGAGATGTCCAAAGAGGCACGCAAGGTTGTCGCTCTTGACCAGCAGAGCGTCGGGCGACTGTCACGCATGGACGCGCTGCAAGGTCAGGCGATGGCCAGGGAAACCGAACGCCGCCGGGCGCTGGAACTGCAAAAGATCGAAAAAGCCTTTGAACGCCTTGAAAGCGGCGATTTCGGCTACTGCATCGAATGCGATGCAGAGATTCCGCTCAAGCGGCTGGAGATCGACCCCACGGCAACCCTTTGCGTGGAATGCGCTGCCAAGAAGGAAAAAGCCAAAAAGAGATAGCAGTTGCCTCTCTTGCTGATACAGCCGTGCAAGGGCAGGCCCGAGTGCGACGCAAAAGATACACCACACGTTTTTTTGATGGGTAAAACCCCTAAGCTTCAGACAACAGCCTTCTTATTTGGCGCAGAATGCGTAATCTGCCCCCCAATATATTGTGCTTGCGTTCCTTTTTGAGTCTCTTATTGCATTGCATGACACAGGACGCAGACAGGCAAGATTTCAATCAAACGATCACAAAATCGGAAGGGGCATAGTTATGCTGGCGCGGGGCCATTTCATTATTTCTTTCCTCAAGACCATTCTCAAGGCTCCGTTGAGCAGGATGCTCGCTGCCAGTCTTCTGTTGACAGCAATGATCGGCACCACCCCCGGCTTTGCTTCGGCAAATGACACCATCCAGATCCGGGTCGATCTGTCCAAGCAGACCATGTTTGTTTCGGTCAATGGCTGGAAACGCCACACCTGGCCGATTTCCTCTGCCAGAGATGGTTTCACGACGCCCGCAGGCCTCTATCGCCCGACCCGGATGTATGAAGATTATCGCTCGAAGGAATATAACAACGCTTCGATGCCCTACTCCATCTTCTTCTATCAAGGCTATGCAATTCACGGCACCTCGGCCGTAAAATCCCTCGGCTCGCCAGCCTCGCATGGCTGCATCCGGCTGCATCCGGACAATGCCAAGGAACTCTATGAGCTGGTCTCGGTAAATGGCAAGGACAATACCCGCGTCTTCATCACCGAATAGAAGCGCCAACAAGAGCGCTTTTTCAGCGCTCCACCAGCTTTGATTCTGCATGAGCCTGAGGTCGCAAGATCTCAGGCTCACATCTTTTTGCCAGTCCTTTTCTCATTACCGCATTAGCTTGAGCGACCCGGTCAGGGATCGAACCCATTTGACCGGCCCCACAAGCCCCAGCCCATCAATCGGCTCTTGCTGCAGATTGCGCCCCGGCATGGCACGCTCATATTCTTCATAGGCATGAAGAGAGCGCGCAAAGGCAGGAAAAGGAACCACCGCCTCCCCACCCTTTTTGGCCGCAATGGCCTTCATAAGCAGAGCGCCAATCGCTTCTTGCGAGGCCTGCAAGACGGGAACCGGAAGGCAGGAACTGACGTCAATGGACCGCCCCATGCAATCGCTAAGATTGCGGGCAGCCAAAGAAGGCTCTCTTGCTCCCAAACCGATTGCAATGGCGCTGGCCGTGTTGGCAATCAGGCCCAGCGGCATATCCGGATTGACGATGATGGCGAGGCGGAAATCATTATTCATAATGGGCAAAACTCCTTGCTGTTTTCCCAAGCCTAGCCCCGATAACAAGCAATTATCTGCCTATCCTTGCATTAATCTCATGCTTATAGATAGAATCTACCCATTATCGAACCTTTGGAGAAAGAGTTACCCCATGACCAACAGTCCAGCCGACATTCGCATTCTCAAAGCGCTGCAAAGGGATGGCAGACTGACCAATCAGGCGCTGTCGGAAGAAATCGGCCTTTCCACATCGCCCTGTTGGCGCAAGGTGAAACAGCTGGAAGAAACCGGCGTAATCGAAGGCTATACGACCCGGATCAATCGCCGCGCCGTAGGGCTGGGCGTTTTGGCCTTCATCCGCATCAAGATCGACGGCCACAGCGAAGAGGAATCAGAAGAATTTGCCCGGCAAGTTCAAATGCTCGACAGCGTTGTCGCCTGCTACAGTCTGGCTGGAGATGCCGATTTCCTGTTGCAGGTCGTTGCAAGAGATCTGGATGACTATGCCGATTTTGCCATGGACGAAATCCGCCGCCTGCCCCGCATCAAGGAGATGCAGTCCTCCATGGTCTTGAGGGAAATAAAGCCCTTCAGCGGCTATCCGCTAAAGGAGAAGTGAGCAGCCCTTATCGCTCCTCCTCCAGAGCAGACTTCAGAAAGACCAAACCTTAAATCGGCTTCAAGGAGAAGCGGCCTATTTCCGTTTCCAATTTTCCCAGACGAAGGTGTAACACCATGTTCTGTCATGGGTCTTGGACAAGGCATCCACAATGGCATCTCGGCGCAACTTGGCTCCCTTGATGAATTTGTGAAACTGGATCTGATAGTCGCGGGTCATGGCAAGCATGTCATGCTGGGCCATATATTCCAGCAAGGGAAATTCGCCCCCCTCGATATTGATCTTCATCAGATCGATCTGCTCGACCCCAAGGTCCCGGACGACACGGGCAACCGCACGCACTTCGCAGCGCACCGTCTGCTTGCCATCATGTTCGCCATTGAGGAAAGACGAGCCATCGACACTATCGGAAAGCTCGAAAAAGCCATCGACATCCGACACACCATAATTGAGGGGGATGATCTGGCTGTTATCCTTGAACCGATCGACGCATTTCTGAAAAAACACCGGATGAGGCTCGAACAGATAGACCTTGCAACCATATTTTCCGTTAATTTCGGCTGCGAAATCACCGACATAGCCGCCCAGATCGAAAACAATCGAATCCTTTGCAAGATCGGGATAATCCAGCCGCAGGGTTTCGTCCCCTCGATCAGCGAACCAGCGCTCCACCTCACGCGTGAAGGCATCCTTGCGAATATGCCGCCGATAGAGTTTCCCCGGCTTGGCCAGCAGTTTTCTTCCGATCTTCTTAAGACTGGCCCCAAAACCATTCCCTGATGCCATGTCCCCCCCCCAAACACAGCCCGATCATTTTCAACCAATGTCCGGCTGTTTCTATATGTTCTTATCCTGAACGCAGCAATCTAGCCATTTTCATGTTGCATCTCACTTGGACTGTTGCTGCGCGCCCGCTTTTGTTTCTTTACTAGCAGATCATATTGCTGCATGTGATTTTTCTGGCTTGTTTCACTGTTATCCTCAGCAAAAATAGCCTTTTGCGCATAAACAACCGCTTCATCCAAGTTCCCCAGCCTGAAAAAGACATTGCGCGCCAGAGCGAATGTAGAGTGGCTTTCATCTCCAAGCTCGATAACCGCTAGAATCGCTTCTTTGGCCTCCTCAAGCAACCCGCTTGTTAAGCAGATTCCGGCTTTCGCCCGATAGGCAGAAGCGCGATGCGATGAGGACGCTATCAGACCATCAATAATGCGCCGGGCACCTTCCCCATCACCATTCAGATTCTTCATGCCCGCCAGATGTTCCTGATGTCTTCTGCGGCTCTCATTGGTATTGTCCTGCGCATCGACGGCCATTTGCGCATAGGTGAGCGCTTCTTCAATATCATTCAGTTTCGCGCAAATATTGCTGGCCCGGCGATAGGTCATATTGCTCTGATCACCAAACGCCAACACTCTTTTGATGATGCTCTTTGCCGCAACCAGCTTGTTGCGCCGCATGAGATGCAGTGAAAGCTCGCGCAAATATGTAATATTGGTCCTTCGATCCACCTTAGGCTGCTCTCGATAATTTCCCTTGGCGAAATCCAGCAACATAGATTTCAACCTGCCAGCATCGCGAAAATAAAACAATATCATGTGAGAGCTGTATCTGACCGGATGAGCAACAATTTCCGCAGACTTGAAATGCTTTTCAAACAATGCGAACTGCTTGGCGTCAAGCCCACAGGGATCATAATAAATAACCAGAATCCCCCCATAATCGCGGGCTTCCATCATCTTGTAACGCCATTCAACTTTCCGATCATATTCGAGCCAGCGTTGATCGAACGCCTCTCCAATCGTGAATGGAGGATTGAAGGCCAAAACACGCGCCAGATTAAGCTTGCTCGCGTAAAGAATTGCAGCGAAGGCTCCCATTGAGGAACCGTAACCATAAGCCAGATCATAGTCTTTCTTTATGATTTCATCGAGAATTACTATTCCTTCAGGATAAAGAGACTGATGAAAGTCATTATTGTTTGTCTGCACACTAAAGACATCAAAACCGGCTTCGAGAAGAGCATCCGTACCGCCAACTTTTGACCGTAAATCAAATAGCCCCAACGCCGAGAAAAGAACAAAACAATGTTTGGATGTTTGATCTTCATTTACCCGAAAGCGCGTAATGGAGCTATTATTGGTAGAAAAAACAACTTCAGGCCTAAAGTCGTGCATTAACTTTCCAGTCCAAATAAGAGGATGATTCAAAAATAGTGGAGCGATATCGGAAGGTTGTGTTTGAACCGTCTTTATCGAGAAGATGGGGAAGACCATGGCCAGAAATAATATCGGCCACAGTCAGTATAATCGGGATCACATGCGCTATCCTACAGATTTGACCGACGGCAACGGGTAAATCTGGATCAGCAAGCGTTCCGACATAGCGAAGGGGTTCCTGCGGATCCCGATACGCTGGGCGGTTGAGCGGACATTTGCATGGCTTGGATGTCGCCGCCGACTGGCAACATACTGTTATATCTGATAAAATTTTAAATTATGCTCTTATCGCACCTCACTTGGACAGACGCCTTACTTGCGCCTCCTGTTTCTTTACCAGCAGATCAAACTGGTTCATGTTATTTTTCCGGCTGTTTTCACTATTATCCTCAGCCAAAAAGGCCTTACGCGCATAAACAACGGCTTTATCCAGATTTTCCATCTTGTAAAAGATATTGCGTGCTCGAGAAAAGGTAGAATGACTTTCGTCTCCAAGAGCGATCACCTTCAAAATGGCATCTTTTGCTTCATCCAGAAGACCACTTGTCAAACATATGCCCGCTTTTGCTTTATAAGCAGCAACATTATCTGATGAGGACGCAATCAATTCATCAATAATGCGTCTGGCTCCTTCCCCATCGCCCTTGCTGCTCTTCATTTCAGCCAGATATTCCAGATGCCTCTCCCGGCTCTCTTTGGTATTGTCCCACGCATCGGCAGCCTTTTGCGCATAGTTGATCGCTTCTTCAAAATCATTCAGCCGCGCACAAATATTACGGGCCAGAGCAAAGGTGGAATGACTTTCGTCACCAAGGGCGATCACCTTTAAAATGGCCTCTTTTGCCTCATCCAGAAGACCATTCGTCACGCATATGCCCGCTTTTGCTTTATAGGCGGCAACGCTATCTGATGAGGAAGCAATCAAACCATCAATAACGCGTCGAGCCCCTTCGCCATCACCATTAAGGCGCATCATGTTTGCCAGATGGTCCACATGCCTCTCACGGCTCACATGAGAATTATCCGGCGCATCCACTGCCAATTGCGCATAGTTGATCGCCTCTTCAAAATCATTCAGCCTTGCGCAAATATTGCTGGCCCGGCGATAGGTCGCATTGCTATGGTCACCAAGCGCCAACACTCTTTTGATGATGCTCTTTGCCGCAACCAGCTTGTTGTGCCGCATCAAATGCAGCGAAAGCTCGCGCAAATATGTTTTATTGGTCCTGCGATCCACCTTCGGTTGCTCTCGATAATTTCCCCTGGCAAAATCCAGCAACATAGACTTCAACCTGCCAGCATCGCGAAAATAGAACGATGTCAAGTGAGAGCTGTATCTGACCGGATGAGCAACAATTTCCGCAGACTTGAAATGCTTCTCAAATAAAGCGAACTGCTTGGCATCAAGCCCACAGGGATCATAATAGATAACCAGAGTCCCCTTATAGTCGCAGGCCTCCATCATCTTGTAGCGCCATTCAATTTTCCGGTCATATTCGAGCCAGCGTTGATCGAACGCCTCTCCAATCGTAAATTGAGGATTGAAGGCCAAAACACGCGCCAGATTGAGCTTGCTTGCGTAAAGAATTGCCGCGAAACCTCCCATTGAGGATCCGCTGCCATAGGCCAAATCATAGTCTTTCCTTATGATTTCACCCAGAATTTCAATTCCTTCAGGATAAAGAGACTGATGGCAATCACCACTGTCTGACTGCACGCTGAAAACATCGAAACCGGCGCGAAGCAAAGCACTCGTACCACCAACTTTTGAGCGTAAATCGAATAATCCCAGCGACGAGAAGAGAACAAAACAATGCTTGGATGTTTGATCTTCATTCGCGCGAAAACGTGTAATGGAACTGTGACTGGTAGAGAAAACAACTTCAGGACTATGGTTTGGCATGATCTTTCCAGTTCAAGCTAAAGGAACAAACATTCCAGCAAACACAAAGAAAGCCTGCAATTACCGTCACTTACTCCATGCCCGAAACAACCTGAACCTTACGCGGCCAAAGCAGATTGTGAGTGGACATGACAATCAGAGATACCAGATAAAATATGAGCAAGGCAGGCTAATGAAATTTGCAATCAACAAACATTATGACTGTATGCGACAAAATTTACACCATACAGTTTAAAATATAGCTGTGAAGCACTAATTTTGTGCAGAACCGGCCCGATAATCAACTGAGCTGATTTAAAAAAAATCATAAAAAAGAAGTGCAAGCAACAGACCTTGTCCGGCCCATTGCTTGCACGAAATGCGATCACTCCCACTCGATGGTTCCGGGAGGCTTGGAGGTGACGTCATAGACGACGCGGTTGATGCCTTTCACCTCGTTGATGATGCGGGTGGCTGCCTTGGAGAGGAACTCCATGTCGAAATGATAGAAATCGGCAGTCATGCCATCAACTGATGTCACAGCCCGCAGCGCACAGACAAATTCATAGGTGCGCCCGTCTCCCATCACGCCAACCGTCTGGACCGGCAGCAGCACGGCGAAGGCCTGCCAGATGGCATCATAAAGGCCAGCCTTGCGAATTTCGTCCAGATAGATCGCGTCGGCCTGACGCAGAATTTCGAGCTTCTCGCGAGAAATCCCGCCCGGGCAGCGAATGGCAAGCCCCGGCCCCGGGAATGGATGTCGTCCGACAAAGCTTGCAGGCAGTCCCAGTTCACGACCAAGAACCCGGACCTCATCCTTGAACAGCTCACGCAGCGGTTCGACCAGTTCCATATTCATGCGCTCGGGCAAGCCGCCCACATTGTGATGGGACTTGATGGTAACCGATGGACCGCCGGTGAAGGAAACCGACTCGATCACATCGGGATAGAGTGTCCCCTGCGCAAGGAAATCAGCCCCACCAATGCGATTGGCTTCATCTTCGAAAACGTCGATGAACAGACCACCGATGATCTTGCGCTTGCGCTCCGGATCGGTCTGCCCTTCAAGAGCGGAAATGAAGATCTCGGATGCATCCACATGCACCAGCGGAATATTGTAATGCTCGCGGAAGAGACCGACCACCTGCTCGCTCTCATTCTGCCGCATCAGGCCCGAATCAACATAGATACAGGTCAGTTGCTCGCCAATGGCCTCATGAATGAGCACCGCAGTGACCGAGGAATCAACCCCGCCGGAAAGACCGCAGATCACCTTCTTGTCGCCAACCTGCTCCTGAATGCGCTTGATTGCAGTGGCGCGGAACTGCGCCATCGACCAGTCGCTGACACAGCCGCAGATGTGATGCACAAAGTTGGAAAGCAGCTTCGCTCCATCCGGGGTGTGAACCACTTCGGGGTGGAACATCACGCCATACTGACGCTTTTCCTCATTGGCATAGGCAGCAAACGGAGCATTTTCAGAAACCCCGATGACTTCAAAGCCGGGCGCGAGCTCGACAACGCGGTCACCATGGCTCATCCAGACCTGATGGCTGCTGCCCACTTCCCAGATACCATCAAACAGCGGGCTCTTGCCAACGACCTTCACATAGGCGCGGCCAAATTCACGATGATCAGAGCTTTCAGCCTTACCGCCGGTCTGCACACACAAGGTCATTTGACCATAGCAAATGCCGAGAATAGGAATTCCGGCATCGAATATTTCCTGAGGCGCGCGAGGAGACCCGATCTCGTGAGTGGAAGCCGGTCCGCCAGAAAGAATGACACCATTTGGTTTCATTTCCCGAAAGGCCTGTTCCGCATTCTGAAATGGTACAATTTCGGAATAGACCCCTGCTTCGCGCACGCGTCGGGCGATCAGCTGAGTGACCTGAGATCCAAAGTCGATAATGAGAATCTTGTCCGTCATACGTCCCTTTCCCTAAGCCAGCCCCACGCCGGAGGTCTGGCCAAAACAGCCTGTTTGAAACTATCCCCTCCTCTTATGACGAAGCCATGCCAAAGGCAATCACCGAGACCACTTTTTGCAGGGGTGGGAAGCCAAAAAATGCGCAATTTCCCAAATATGGGCAGCGCCTGCTTCCGAAGGCAGCTTCGATTGCCTCCCAGAGGCTTGCCAAAGGACAAACAGAGGCCAGACAAAGATCAGACCGCAGCCCTCACCCGCCCATCAAGATCGACAGGAAGACCAGCAGCATCAGCACATTTGCCGCGACCATCAACAGCCAGAAGCCGAAGCGCAGAAAAATGAGAAAAAGGGACAGCAGGATAATCAAACAAAAGCTCCCAAAAGACTCCGGACCATCATCATTTCACCAGAAACGACACAAAGAAGGCCAAAGAAGGGAGAGCGTTCAGCGCAGTGATTTGAGCAACTGGGAAAGGCGAATGCGGTCCTGCACATTCATGCCCTTGAGAAAATCAGCCTCCATGCCCATGACATAATGCCCGATTTCGGAAGCGACATCCCGCCCCCTTTTCGTTGTCCTGAGCACGACCAGACGCTTGTCCTGCTTGTTGACATCGCGCTTGATGAGCTTGCGATCCGTGAGACGCTTGGCGGCTCTGGAAACGGCAACCGTATCAAGCAGGGTGCGTGGCTCGATCTCGCGCACAGACACGGCTCCATCCCGCGCCAGACTGGCGAGCACCTGCCATTCGGCCATGCTCATATCCCACGCGTCGTTCAGCTCCCGGCTGATGCGACGGGAAATGCCCTGAGCCACTTCCAGTAGGCGATAGGGCAGAAAATTCTCGAGCGTAAAGGCCTCATCGCTGGCAAGAGCCGTGGCCGGAGAGGACTTGCTCCTTGCCTTGACCAGCCTTACGACATCCTCATCTTCTCCAGCATGAGATCCGGAATCCTTCGCCCCAGAATCTTTGGCACCAGAATCTTTCGCTCCAGACGCTTTTATCCCGGAAGCTTTGGGCGGAGATTTCTGAGGTGCCAGATCCGGCAAGCTGTCGAACATGGAAACCTGAATGGCGTCACCAGACTTGGACATGATTTCTTTTCACTCGTTATGCATCCCGCTTTGTATCATTTTCCAATACAACAGCTCCGGCGAAGCTTCAATTCACTGGACATGAAATACTAACAAGTATTTGAATTTACCTAACGAATGAAATTAATCGGGCCGATATTCCATAACCGAGAAGAAGAAACCGTCCGTTCCGGTCGAATGAGGCGTCAGGGTGACGCTCATCATGTCCGATGACCAGGGCTTGGGGGCTTCAAAGCCATAAATGTCCTGCCAGACCTCTCCGGCCGAGACCAGCTCGAAATCAGGGTTATTGGCAATGAAATGATAGATCTGCTCTTCATTCTCGGCAGCAAGGATCGAGCAGGTGATATAGATCAGGAAGCCGCCGGGCCGCACGAACTGGCGTGCCTGAGCCAGAGCAAGCTGCTGCTCTTCAAGCCGTTTATCCAACTGCTCCTCATTCAGCTTCCATTTGGTCTCCGGCCTGCGGCGCCATGTGCCCGTGCCCGTGCAGGGTGCATCGACAACAACGCGATCCATGCGCCCGACAAGATCATCCAGCGCCCCTTCATTGGGTGTGCGGGTCTGAACATTGCGAACCCCGGCGCGCGTCAGGCGATCAACGATGGGAGCCAGTCGGGAGGCATCGATATCATAGGCATAGATCTGCCCCTTATTCTCCATTTTCGCAGCCATCGACAGGGTCTTGCCACCGCCACCCGCGCAAAAATCAAGCACCTGATCGGATTTCTTGGGAAAGATCAGGCTGGACACGACCTGACTGCCCTCATCCTGAATTTCATAGAAGCCCTTGCGAAAAGCCGGATCGCCCTGAATATTGGGCTGGCGATAATCGCCCCCTTCGGCAGGGAAGCGCAGGCAGTCGGCGCTCAACCGGGAGCGTTGCGGCTTGAAGCGGGAAAGCTCCTTTTCCACCTTTTCGATATTGCTCTTGAGACGATTGACGCGAATATCGACCGGCGGTCGCCGCGAAAAGGCCTTGGCTTCCAGCAGAGCCTCATCCTCGAAAGCCTCCATGAAGGGGCCTTCGAGCCATTCAGGAATATCACCCTTCACCCAGAAAGGCGCGTCCTTGAGCGATTTGGCTTGAATCGCGGCCACTTCGCTTTCACTCAGGGCAGCGGGTGCGTGAGCGTCATCGGCAAGGATGGCCGAGAGCTGCTCTGCGGTGTGATTCCAGTCAAAGGCCAGCGCGGCAAGCCCGAGCGCCCGCGGGGTATCTTCCCCCATGCGCCAGGCATGGGACGCCCGCCGTCTGAGGGCATCATAAACGATATTGCCGATGGCAGAGCGGTCACCCGAACCGGCAAACCGATGATTCCGTCCCCAATCCTTGAGCGCTTCGGCAACGGGCCGCTTGCGCCCCTCCACCTCTTCCAGCACCTCGATAGCAGCTTGCAGACGACCACCCAGTTTCATTTCACACCATCCTGACTCTCATACCGGCGAAAAGCTCCCGCCTTTGGATAGTTGGGTGTAAACGATCAGACGCCAGAGTCCAAGTCCGATTTTGATGATTTATGGATGAGCTGGCCCGGCAGCCGCTCAAACACCCCTTCAACACAGGAGCCGAGCCCGCCAACGGACAAAATCACAGGCAGCTGAAAACAAACTACAACAACCATGGCAGCGCGCTATTGGCCAACGGCACCGATGATCAGGCAGACGGACAGGTGGAACAAGGCCATTCTGGCCTTAAAACCACTTGAACCATTTGAAAGCGAGCAACTGCAACGCCACGACCATCGACAACAGGCCAACAAAAATCCAAAAAGCATAACCAAAATTCGCCCCCGGAATACCGGCAACATTGATGCCCAAAAGACCGGTCAGGAAGCCAAGAGGAATGAAGATCGCCGCAATCATCGAGAGCACATACATATGCTTGTTGAGCCTGTCGGCCTGCACATGGGCAATCTCGTCCTTGACAATCTGCGCCCGCTCGCGAATGGCATCCAGATCCTCCACATAGCGCACCATGCGGTTATAGACTTCCTGCAAATGCCGCTTGTGGGTCTTGTTGAGCCATTCGATATCCGCATTGCGCAAATGATCAATCGCATCGCGCTGAGGGGCCATATAACGGCGAAACATGATCGCCTTGATGCGCACATCAGTGATCTCGCCGCGCAGATCGGTATCATTCTGCACCTGCACCAGTTCCTCGATCTCGTCGGCCCTATCGTCCAGCTCCAGCAGAATGGGCTCCAGACGCGCAAACAGGCGCTCACAAAGCATCGAGAGAAAATGGCCGGTATTGCGTGGCCCATTGCCTGCCAGCAGGCGGCTTTCAATATCTCCGGCAGTCCGAATCCGGGCCCGACTGACCATAATGATCCGGCTCGCTTCCACCCACAGACAAATCGAAACCATGTCCTCGGGATCCTCGTCTTCATTCAGATTGACCCCACGCAGAACCAGCAGCGCGCCATTGCCGATCTGCGTCATACGCGGTCGGCTCCCCTCTTCCAGCAAAGCCTCGATAATGAAAGGGTCAAGTGAGGCAACCTCTTGCTCAAGAAAGCGTGCCGTGTCGGGATCATTGCCATCCAGATGGAGCCAGACAAGCCCCTCCTCCCGGTCGGCCTTGGAAACATGATCCGCAGGCAGAGCCTTTCCGCCTCCCTGACCATCAAGCATATATGCGCGCAAGAGCTGAGCTGTCATTGGGACTTCCAAATATCAAACTGTCGCAGACCGAAAGGCATCAAACCCTCACCGTGAAAGGCCGACCATGATTTTTTCAAAGCTAGCATCCTCCAGAAACCTTTTCATCCCCTTACTCGCGCAAGCAGCAGCCCACCCCAAGCCATTCACGATACAAGAGTTTTTGCCTCGAAACAACACCAACACTGTCAATATTACTTAGCCGAAACAAGTAAAAAATCCAAAGCATCAATTAAACAAAAATAAACATCACACATGCCAGAATAAAGACCAATGAATAGATAAAATTTTATCAGGCTGAAAGTCAGGAAAAATGAATGGTGTAACGCAGTCGAACCGCTGGAACGGAATGGATTTCGCTCGCGCTGTGTTGATGATTCTCGGACTGTTTTTTCATGCAGGGCGCATTTATGGCAATGGCGAGAATTGGATCGTCATTTCGGACGAAACCTGTGCCTGCGTTAACGCTGTCGACTATTTCATTCATAGCTTCAGAATGGAGGCTTTCTATCTGATCGCCGGCTTTTTCTTTGCCCTTGTCTATGAAAAACACCGGCCAAAATTTCTGCGCGATCGACTGGCCCGCATCGCCATCCCGCTCCTTTTCTGCGGCATATTGATCAATCCTGTCATGCACTATTTCGCCTATGGTTCTGACTATATTACAGGAAAAGACTATATCCTTCATGGGCAGTGGATGGAGCATCTCTGGTTTCTGGGCAACCTGACGATCTATATCCTGATCTCCATCCCGGCTTGCAATCTCATCAAAAGCAAGGTCAAGCTGAACAAGACCCAGCTATTTTATCTTATCCTTCTGGTCGTTCCTCTTGTTGCCGCAGGTTTGAATTTTGCAGCCAATCATATCTATTCAGGGATATTCCTGTTTGTGGCGGTGGAATCCATTTTCAACTATTGGCCCTATTATATTCTGGGAATTATATGCTTTTACAACAAGCATATATTCATGGAGATACTGAATATCAGAACAATAGTGATAAGCCTTGCCATTTGCGCAGCAATGTTGGCCATCATCGAAATAATGAATATAGTCTCGATAGCGCTAATCTCGAAAATATTCTATGCCTTGCTGCGCGGCCCGATGGTTCTTCTGGTCCTGTCTTCGCTGATCGTGATCGGCAGCAAGGAAAGCAGGATTGTCAGGAGCTTTTCAGATTCCAGCTATACGATCTATTTGCTTCATCTGCCGCTCTTTGTCTTTCTCTATCGCGCCATTTTCCAACATACCCATCTGGGAGCCTTGCAGGAATATGCGCTCCTGATCGCCATCACCTATGCGATATCCTATTGCGTCCACATCTTCATCATCGACAAGAGCCCACTGCTCGGCTTTGCCTTCAACGGCAAGGTCTTCGATCTTGGACGCTACACCCTTCTGGGCACAAAACGGCAGCAGTCATCCCTGACATAACCGAAAGCAAAAACGGGACCTGAAGGCCCCGAATTTCCCTTCAAATAACTCCCATCGGCTACTTGCCTTGGCTTGCGGCACTCCACGCGGCGACAAGGCAGATGCGCCATCAACTCCTAAAGACTAACCAACATCTCATTGATCATATCCAAGTTAGATGTAATCTTTGCGCCTCGGCGGGAAACAACAGGATTCGACCCTGAAGCATCTTGAGAACCTGACGAAGTGGTTAGCGCGAATATAGGTCAGTAATCATAAGATTAATTCTATTTGGAGAAATGGATATGCCAATGCAAGCCGCATCTGAACAAACAGAAGACAAAAGCCCAGCAGCTGTTGATTTGCGAGAACCAGATGTCATCAAGGGCTTGCGCGTTGTAAAGGACATCCTTGACTGCACCGATGAGCAATTGCATTCACGCCAATTCATTCTCAAGAAAATTCTTGAATTTGGTATTGCCAGAAACCCGCACGCAACTCAGGCCCGCTGGACAAGATGGCATAACTCAAGCCGGTTCGGAGTAATCCAGTATCCGACCGAATTTGCAGACTTCATCAAACAGCTACTGACGATAGATATCGAAACAGCCGTCGAGATCGGGGTCTACTGGGGCGCCTCCTCTTATATGATCGCAGCCTTCCTGCAACGGATGAACCCCAAACTCAAATATACGATGGTTGATATTAACGATTCCGCCGTTGCCTTTGGCCGCTTTTCAAAGCTGCTTAACCTTGAAAAGCTGATGCCTGCAACCTCACAGAATCTCCTCGGCCAAAGCTTCGACTTCGTGTTTATTGACGCCGACCACTCCTACATGGGAGCAAAGGGCGATTGGCTCAATGTCGGTCGCTATGCTCACAAAGCCGTAGCCTTCCATGACATCCACGGACACGAATATGACAAACTCAATGGCGGAGTTGTAAGGGCCTGGAACGAAATCAAAGACGCATTGGTCATGGACCACAGCATCTTCGAATTTGCCCATAGCCCTGTCAGATGGATGGGCATCGGCCTAGCAGTAAAAGACGACGGCCCGGCATGGCAACGAAAAGACTGATCGTCTTCTGCTTTTCTTCCAATCCAATAAACGGATTGACCAGAAACGCTTTCTCTGAGCACGACCAATAGCAAAATGCGGGATTTGCAGAAACCATTTGGAACCGCAAATCCCGCACCAATCATTCATCTTCACGCGAACAAGCTACGATCAAACCGTCGTGCCGTAGTTTGGGCTCTCGCGGGTGATCGTGACGTCGTGGGCGTGGCTTTCACGCAGGGAAGCCGAAGAGATGCGAACGAATTTCGCCCGCTCGCGGAATTCCTCCAGATTCTTCGATCCGGTATAGCCCATGGCAGCCTTGAGGCCACCGGCGAGCTGATGCAGAACAGCCGACGCAGAACCCTTGTAGGGAACCTGCCCCTCGACGCCTTCAGGCACCAGCTTGAGGGTATCGCGGACTTCAGCCTGGAAGTAACGATCCGCCGAACCGCGCGCCATGGCCCCGACAGACCCCATCCCGCGATAGGATTTGAAGGAACGGCCCTGATAGAGATAGACCTCTCCGGGGCTTTCGTCGGTCCCGGCCAGAAGCGAACCTGCCATGGCCACTTGTGCACCACCGGCCAGCGCCTTGGCAAAGTCACCGGAAAATTTGATGCCACCATCGGCAATCGTCGGAATACCGGCCTCTGCCGCAGCTGCGGCGCAATCCATGACGGCCGTCAACTGAGGCACCCCGACACCGGCGACGATACGGGTGGTACAAATCGAGCCCGGCCCGATACCAACCTTGACGGCATCCGCACCGGCATCAATCAGCGCTCTGGTCGCATCAGCGGTGGCAACATTGCCCGCAATGACCTGAACCCCGTTGCTTTCCTTCTTGATCCGGGCAACGGAATCGAGAACCCCCTGACTATGGCCATGGGCGGTGTCGATCACCAGTGCGTCAACTTCGGCATCAATCAGCGCCATCGCACGCTCGTAACCGTCATCACCCACCGAGCAGGCAGCAGCGGTGCGCAGACGCCCCTGCGAATCCTTGCAGGCATTGGGGTTAAGGCGCGATTTCTCGATATCCTTCACCGTGATCAGACCAACACAGTGGAATTTGCTGTCAACGACGAGCAGCTTCTCGATGCGATGCTGATGCAGCAGGCGCTTGGCTTCGTCCTGACTGACCTGCTCGGTCACCGTCACCAGATTGTCGCGGGTCATCAGTTCGTAGACCCGCTGTTCCGGATCGGAAGCAAAACGAAGGTCGCGGTGCGTCAGGATGCCAACGAGGCGGCCACCCTTGGTACCCGCTTCCTTGGTGCCCTCGACCACAGGCACGCCGGAGAAGCCATATTTCTTGGTCAGGGCCTTGGCTTCGGCAACCGTATAATCAGGCGTAATGGTCAGCGGATTGACGACCATGCCGCTTTCGAATTTCTTGACCTGGCGAACCTGTTCGGCCTGCTCTTCGTTGGACAGATTCTTGTGAATGACGCCCATACCACCGGCCTGCGCCATGGCGATCGCCATCTTGGCTTCGGTCACGGTATCCATTGCCGAAGAAAGCAAAGGCAGATTGAGCACGATTTCCTTGGTCAGGTTGGTCGTGATGTTAACCTGACCGGGCATGACAACCGAATGATCTGGCTGTAGCAGAACATCGTCAAAGGTCAGCGCCTCTTGTCCGGTGGAAGGTTGAATTATGGTGGCCATGCCAACTCTCCTCTGAGTTTGGTTCACGTCACTTCATGCAAACATGAACGCGGTGCCAAAAGGATAAAAGCCTCTGCCTGCCCGCAAAAAGAGGCGAGCCTGAATAGATCAGACAGAGACAAATGGATAGAAGTTGACGCTGGTCACTACCATGGTTGAACGACCTTGCATAGAAGAAAAATCGTCCCTCAGCAGCTTTTTGGATAACCGGAAGAGATTGCGCAAGATTTACAATGTTTCAGAACCGAATCCTTGCTGAAAAGATCAATTTTGTCATCCAATTCGGTCACTTGCCGAAATTTCCCGTAAGCCCTTTTGCCATTTGCGGGCATAAGCGCCCCCTTTCGCAACATAAGGGAAAATACCTGAGGCATTTTAGCACAGGCCCAAATGATTTTAATCAAGTAAAAGAAAGATACACATCAAGAGAATGGTTTCATCGAGAGCATGTTGGCAGGACCAGCCAGCCGCTCTCCATCTGGTCGCGAACCTATAAGGGGGAGATATCCAATGCCCAACGGAACGGTAAACAGCTTTCCGCCAATTGTCGCCCGCCTCACGCGCCATCTGCCTCTGCTGCCCCTTGAGCGCCTGATCTCGGAAGTGGCAAACCGAGTCGCAAGCCAGCATCCGGAATTTTTCGACCGTCTGGACGAATATGCCAAAAAGTCTTTTGTCATCGTGCCGACTGATCTGGACTGGATCGCCTGCCTGAGCTTTCATAACGAGAAGGTGCAGCTCCGCCTCTCCCGCTCGCTGGAAAGCTTTGCCAACAGGGATGTCACCGTCACTGCCCCCTTCTTTTCACTGGTCAGCCTGCTGGACGGCGAGGAAGATGGCGATGCGCTGTTCTTCTCGCGCGATCTGACCATTGAAGGCGACACCGAGGCCGTACTGGCCCTGCGCAATGCGCTGGACGACGCAGAGATCGACTTCGTGCATGAATGCTCCGCCATTGCCGGTCCACTCAGCCAGCCGCTGGAAGCCGGTGGCAAGCGCCTGATCGCCTTGTTGAAGAAAAGCCCGCTGATGCGAGGTAAACAGGAAGAAGGCGCAACAGCGCCCATGATGGATGGCATGCCGGGACCATACCCGACCTGATCGAACCCAAAGCCAAGCCCTGGAATAGAAACCTATGACACAAAAAGCCATGGAACTGGTCTGCCCAGCCGGCACCCCGGCCGCGCTGCGAACCGCAGTTGATGCCGGTGCCGACACGATATATTGCGGCTTTCGCGACCAGACCAACGCCCGCAACTTTCCGGGCCTCAATTTTTCACGCAAGGAAATGCAACAAGGCATTGAATATGCGGGAAAAAATGGTGCCAAAGTGTTGGTCGCCGTCAACACCTTCGCGCAGGCTGGCAATATGGAACTGTGGTATCAGGCCATTGATGATGTCGCGGCATCCGATGCCCATGCCATCATTCTGGCTGATATCGGCCTGCTGGACTATGCCGCCAGCAAGCATCCAGATTTGCGCGTTCATCTCTCCGTTCAGGCGGCCGCTGCCAATGCCGACATGATCAACTATTATGCCAGCGAATTCGGTGCCAAACGCGTGGTCCTGCCGCGGGTTCTGACCGTGCAGGAAATTGCCGCGATCAACAGGGAGATCACCTGCGAGACGGAAGTCTTCATTTTTGGTGGCCTTTGCGTCATGGCCGAGGGGCGCTGCTCGCTCTCCTCCTATTGCACCGGCAAATCGCCCAACATCAACGGCGTCTGTTCGCCCCCCGGCTCGGTCAAATATGAAGACCACGGCACCCATCTGGAAAGCAGGCTGGATGGCATCACCATCAACCAGTATCCCAAGGGCGAAGCTGCCGCCTACCCGACCCTGTGCAAGGGGCGGTTCGAATCGCTGGGCGAGACCGGCTATGTATTTGAAGATCCGGTAAGCCTGAATGCCGCCCAGATCCTGCCACAGCTACAGGATGCCGGCGTCACAGCGCTCAAGATCGAAGGGCGCCAGCGCGGCAAGGCCTATATGGCACAGGTGGTCAAGAGCTTCCGGCAGGCCGTGGATGCGGTCGCTAAGGGCCAGAGCATCAATCTCGACATCCTGCTGGCTCCACTCACCGAAGGCCAGAAGAGCACCAAGGGCTCTTACCAGAAGACCTGGCGCTAAGAGGAAGGCAAGCGAAGATGAAAAACACAGAACTGACCCTTGGCCCCTGCCTCTTCAACTGGTCGGAAGCGGACTGGCGCGACTTCTATTTCAGGATGGCTGATGAAGCCGATTTTGACCTGATCTATATCGGCGAGGCGGTCTGCTCAAAGCGCCTGCCCTTCCGCAATAATGTCCTGCCGGACATTCTCGAACGCATGGAAGCGGCAGGCAAGAAGGTGATCATCTCCACCCTCGCCCTTGTCACCACCAAGCCCGAGCGCAAGGTGTTGAAAGAGCAGTGCGAGCAGGATAGCTGGATGGTCGAAGCCAATGACCTGACCGCGCTGGCCTTTCTCAAGGATCGCAAATTCACCATCGGCCCCTATGTCAATGTCTATAACGAGGCCACAATCCATTCGCTGACCGCTCGCGGTGCCGTGCGTTTCGTGATGCCGCCCGAAGTGCCAGCCCAAACCATCGCCCAACTGATCAGGGCCGCGCCGGAACCCGAATATGAAATGCAGGTCTTCGGCCGCCTGCCGCTGGCTCTCTCGGCCCGCTGCTACCATGCCCGCCTGCATAACCTGCACAAGGACAGCTGCCGCTTTGTCTGCGATCAGGATCCGGACGGACGCGACGTCAAGAGCCTTACAGGTCAGCCCTTCCTAGCCGTCAATGGCATCCAGACCATGTCCTACGGTTCCCAACTGTTGCTCGAAGAGCTTCCTGCTCTGGCCGAAGCCGGAGTGACAGCCTTCCGCCTCTCCCCTCATACGGGCGACATGCTGGGCGTTGCCCGCCTGTTCCGCGCGGTGATGAAGGGAGAAATGGCCGCATCCGAAGCCCGCATCAGGATGGGCGAATTGATGCCTGAGCACGACTTCATCAATGGCTATAGTCACGGCGCACCGGGCATGGCACAGATAGAAGAGGCACTGGCTCTCTAGCTTCCCCGCAACGGGCAAAAGCGAGCGTGGCACAGACGACAAAAAACCGGGCAAACAAAAACGGGCACCAGCATGCTGGTACCCGCTAATCATGATTTGTCATTTTGATATCCGTTTGCACGCGATCTTTCGAAATATCCTCGCGCAAGAACCCGGTCGCATTGTGTCCCTGGCGAGTGAAACGAAAAATCCTAGTGCAGACGAATCCACTCCCGCGCTTCACGCAGAGCCTTGGCGACTTCCAAACTGGACATTTCCTCGGCCAGTTCCTGCCGACGGATCGCAGCTTCCACGACACCCTTCATTGCAGCCAGGTTGAACCATTTATGGGCAGCAATCAGGTCTGGCTCGCCATTGTCACCAATTGAATGGGACAATCCCAGCTGAAAGAAAACCTCACCGGTTGCTTCCTTGCCAGAGCCGTAAAGCTCGCTTGCGTCAAATTCCATCCGTGCCATTTTATTTCCCCGTTTTCATATCCGGCCCGTTTCCAAGCCTTTGTTCGAAAGGCGATTTCGCCCGTTCTGATATGTTCAATGGTGAAATAAATCTCTCAATTCGGCGTAAACCGGATTGGTTACCGCAATTAAAACAAAAGGTTACACGAGCGTAAACTTAACTTTCCCTCAACCCTGACTTTGGCAGCTTTCGGCCAAGATTGGATAAAATTCGAAAAAAATCCGAATGACTGCCCTAACCTTTTGGCAACCATAGGAGTCTTTTTCAACAAGCCATTCCTAAGCATGTCCCCTCACGGACAGCATCAGTCACAGGATAGAAACCCGCGCCGATCAAACAAAAAAGGCACCCCGTAGGGTGCCTTCGGCTCGCATGGCTCTTTGTCTAGCGTGCCCGCTGATTGAACAGCACCGACTGGGCATCCTTGTCCTTTGCCAGATCGAATTTGGCCCGATCTTCCTTGCCGATCGCCAGACCGACCTTGACCGCCTCACGCTCATTGAGCGCATTGAACCAGCGTTTGACATGAGGGAACTCGTCTAGGTCGATACCTTGACGTTCATGCGGCACGACCCAGCCGACAATGGCCATATCCGCAATGGAATAATCACCGGCCACATAATCCTGCCCCTTGAGCGCCTTGTTCAAAACGCCATAAAGCCGGTGGGTCTCGTTGCGATAGCGGTTGATGGCATATTCGATCTTTTCCGGCGCATAGGTGCCGAAATGATGATTCTGCCCCAGCATCGGACCAAATCCGCCCATTTGCCACATGAGCCATTGTTCAACCTCAACCCGTCCGCGCTCATCCTCAGGCATGAAACGCCCGAATTTGCGTGCCAGATAAAGCAGGATGGCCCCGGATTCGAAAACCGATATCGGCGCACCGCCCGGCCCTTCCGGATCGACAATGGCCGGCATCTTGTTATTGGGAGAAATGGCCAGAAAATTCGGTTTGAACTGGTCTCCTGCACCAATATTGATCATGTTGATCTCATAAGGCACGCCAAGCTCTTCGAGCATGATGGTGATTTTCCAGCCATTTGGTGTCGGCCAGTAATAGAGATCAATCGGCTTTGTTTGTTCTGTCATGCTTACGCCCTGTGAATGGAAAATGAGACGGCTCGCCCACGGAGATAATCTTTCAATCAATGTAGGGAAATTTTTCCCTCCCTACAATCATTCTCATGCAATCTCGCCAGCCAACAAGCCTTTCCCACATCTCGACATCAATCAGAAAAGCTCCCAAAAGGCGCTGAGATCCATCGCCTCCATCCCGGTGAAATAGGGATGCGCCACAATGAGCACGCCATAGACAACACAGGAGATCAGCACGATCCTGATCTCGGTGCCCCATGATTTGACAGCCGGGGGCACATAGACCCCGTCGCGGCGGTTCGACCCCAATATGGAAATCACCGCCCAGATCAGCAGGCCGCCAAACAGCACCAACGAACGCTGGTCATTATTGACCAGCAAATGACCAACAGACCAGAGCACCAGGCCCGTCAGCATCGGATTGCGAATGACACGGCGAATGCGGCTTGGAGCCTTTGCCGCTCCGAAAAGAATGATCGAGAAAAGCAGCAGAAGATGGGTCAGATGACGGGTCCAGTCTTCATCATAAATATCCCCGATATAGCCAGCCTCTCCCGCCGCCCGCCAGCCAAACACCATCAAGACCAGTGAAAGCACAATCAAAAGCGTGAACAGCCCCTTATAGGGTCCCTCTCCCATCCGGTCGACCAGACCAGCGCGCACCGTGGGAAGCAAAATCGGAAAGAGATGCACCACTGACCACAGCAGCACACCAAAAATCAACATGGTCATTGTCAGGTCCTTTTATAAAGATCAGCGCGGGTCACACCCCACCAAATAGTTATCGCAATAACTATAACGCTGTTTCTCTACCTTTGCCAGCCCCGGAAAGCACGTAGGTAGAAGAGATCAGCCCTTTCCCCGCTGAAAGTAGAAATGGCAAGCAAACAAAAGGGTGCGACGGAAAACCATCGCACCCTTTCATGTCATTCATTTGAATAATTCACCGCATATTTAGAACTGCCCGGAAGGAGACATCGGAAGCTCGACCTGTCCTTTCTCAAGAGCTTGCAGTTGGGTTTGAAAAGATGGATCTTGAATCCGACGAATTAGCTCCGGCAATTTATAGGCACTAATATCAATTTCTTCTGATGCCGTTGCGATTACGTCCTCGCGAAATCCTGCTGGAGATACTTCAGGCAATTGAATACGGGCACTACAATAGGCCACGGCACTTCGTATACCCTTTGCCTTGTCCGGATTATCATTTAGATAATCAGCATACTCGACTTGAAAGCGCTCCAGAAGAAACAACGCCACCTCCCAGTCCCCTTGCTGATACTGCTCGACAGCCAGTTTATAAAGTTGGCTGTTGAGGTCAGCCCGTGCTGGCGTCCAAGAAAACAAAAAACATGCTCCAATGAGTAAAAACTTTGAATTCATTACATCCCCTTTTGCTCGCTAGAAATAATTGGTCTGATGACAAATTCAGTTCTTTGGAAGTTCAGGAGGCGCGTCAATTTTCCCGATCGTTTCCGTATCGCCTTTCTGGGTTTTCGAATAGTTCATATCCAAACCTCTGACGACAACGAAGACAACAATCATTGCACCAAGTACAGCAAAAAACGTGCCCGGAGCGGCCTTTTTCAAAACCAGACTATTCTGGCTAAACTCGAGCTTCAGATCCCCTGCATGCCCCCAGATATTTGCCATGAAAAGCTTATATCCGAAATAGGCAAAGCTAAGGCCAACCAGAAGGCTGAGTATCTTGTAGGAAGTAGATGCTATAATTAAAACCGAGACCGCATTCATTTGCTCACTCTTGGCAATGCAAAAATTACACGCAATATTAGTATTATTACCAAATGCACCAAAATTGAGCAACAAAAAAATGGAGGCAACAATCAGTTGCCTCCACACTAAAGACTGTCAAAACGTGAAAGCTCCAGCAGCCCGCAATCCTAAAGCCCCAGCTTGTCTTTCAGGATCTGGTTGACAGCCTGCGGGTTGGCCTTGCCCTGCGAAGCCTTCATCACCTGCCCGACAAACCAGCCGATAAGGCCCGGCTTTTCCTTGACCTTCTCGACCTGATCAGGGTTGTTGGCGATGATCTCGTCGACAATAGCCTCGATAGCGCCGGTGTCGGTTACCTGCTTCATGCCTTTTTCTTCGACGATCTTTGCCGGATCTCCACCTTCGGTCCAGACGATCTCGAACAGATCCTTGGCGATCTTGCCCGAAATATCCCCCGCCTTGATCAGATCGACAATCTGGCCCAGCTGATCGGCAGAAACAGGGCTGGCATCGATATCCAGCTGTTCCTTGTTGACCCGGCCAAGCCATTCGTTGATGACCCAGTTGGCAGCCAACTGCGCATCGCGTCCCTCGGCAACCTTCTCGAAGAAGACGGCAAGGCGCTTGGAAGCCACCAGCACCGAAGCATCATACGGCTTCAGGCCGAGATCGGAAATGAAGCGATCGCGCTTGTCGTCAGGAAGCTCGGGAAGATCCTTGCGCAGCTCTTCGACATAGGCGTCGTCAAATTCCAGCGGCAGCAGATCGGGATCGGGGAAATAACGATAGTCATGCGCCTCTTCCTTGGAGCGCATGGAGCGTGTCTCGCCCTTCTTGGGATCATAGAGACGGGTTTCCTGATCGATGGAACCACCGTCTTCCAGAATGGCAATCTGGCGACGGGCCTCATATTCGATGGCCTGCCCGATGAAGCGAATCGAGTTCATGTTCTTCAGCTCACAGCGGGTGCCGAACGGCTCACCGGGGCGACGCACCGATACGTTGACGTCAGCGCGCATGGAGCCTTCTTCCATGTTGCCATCCGAGGTCCCCAGATAGCGCACGATGGTCCGCATCTTGGTCATATAGGCCTTCGCTTCCTCGGAGGAGCGGATGTCCGGCTTGGACACGATCTCCATCAAGGCGACGCCGGAGCGGTTCAGATCCACAAAGGACATGGTCGGATGCTGGTCATGCATTGACTTGCCCGCATCCTGTTCCAGATGCAGACGCTCGACGCCGACCCGCACTTCCTCGCCGTCCAGCATATGCAGAACGACTTCCCCTTCACCGACGATCGGATCCTTATATTGCGAGATCTGATAGCCCTGCGGCAGGTCTGGATAGAAATAGTTCTTGCGGTCAAACAGCGAACGGTTGTTGATCTTGGCCTTGAGGCCAAGCCCGGTGCGGATGGCCTGACGCACGCATTCCTCGTTGATGACCGGCAGCATGCCGGGCATGGCGGCATCAACGAAACTCACATGCGCATTGGCTTCGCCACCGAACAAGGTGGAAGAGCCGGAGAAAAGTTTTGCCTCAGAGGCGACCTGAGCATGGATTTCCATGCCGACGACCACTTCCCAGTCGCCGGTAGCCCCCTTGATCAGTTTGCTGGACGCTTCAGCCATATTCTCGTCCTCAGCTTTCAATATCGGAGCGCATGAAGCTGCTCCTGATTAAAATGGCGGCGCATGGTTTCACGCGCCAGATGTCTCATTCGCTTCGCCCTGATGGGCGGCAATAGCCGTTTCCTCATAGGCGATATTGACCTCGATCAGATCTTCCCAGAACTGCATGTAAAGATCGGGAGCCAGATCCTGCGCCTCCAGTTCAGAGAGCACCTTGTCCAGCACCGCCTTGACGCGCTCATCATCGCGCGCCTCGGAAGGATCCGTCTTCAGTTCCGCCATGCGCCGCACATAGGCATCCCGCTCGGCAAAGAGCGCGACCAATGCACTATCGATGCGATCGACCTCTTCGCGGATATGAGCCTTCTCAGTGCATTCTTCAGCTTTACGCATCGGATTTGACCTTATTCTTTCTCAGTCCGGTTACCACCATTTGGCAGGTGCTTCGAGAATGCCAGCGGCATCTTCCAGAACACCGGCTGTCCGGAACAGGGTTTCCTCATCGAATGCCTTGCCGATCAGTTGCAGCCCCATTGGCAGCCCTTGCCCATTCTTGCCCGAAGGCACCGAAATGCCCGGCAGACCGGCCATATTCACCGTGACGGTGAAGATGTCGTTGAGATACATCTCGACCGGATCGGTGATTTCCTTGTTGAGCTCGAAAGCTGCCGAAGGCGTGGCTGGCGCCAGGATGGTGTCGACAGACTGGAACGCCTTGTCGAAATCCTGCTTGATCAGCGAGCGGATCTTCTGGGCGCGCAGATAATAGGCGTCATAATAACCGGCCGACAGCACATAGGTGCCGATCAGAATACGGCGCTTGACCTCAGAGCCGAAACCGGCAGCGCGGGTCTTCTCATACATGTCGATGATGTCATCGCCATTGACACGCAGGCCATATTTCACGCCGTCATAGCGCGCCAGGTTGGAAGAGGCCTCGGCCGGAGCCACGATATAATAGGCAGGCAGAGCATATTTGGTCATCGGCAGGGAAATATCGACAATCTCGGCACCGGCGGATTTCAGCCAGTCGATCCCCTGCTGCCAGTTGGCTTCCACTTCCTCTGGCATGCCATCAACGCGATATTCCTTCGGAATGCCGACCTTCATGCCGCGGATATCGCCGGTCAGAGCGGCTTCATAATCGGGCACAGGCAGATCAACGCTGGTGGTGTCCTTGGGGTCAACCGAAGCCATGGACTTCATCATGATGGCCGCATCGCGCACGGTGCGGGCAATCGGTCCGGCCTGATCGAGCGAGGAAGCAAAGGCAATCATGCCCCAGCGCGAGCAGCGACCATAGGTCGGCTTAATGCCAACGGTGCCGGTAAAGGCTGCCGGCTGGCGGATCGAGCCACCGGTATCAGACGCGGTTGCGCCAGCGCAGATGCGCGCGGCAACAGCGGCAGCAGAGCCACCTGAAGAGCCGCCGGGCACGCGATCAATGGTCTCGCCGGTCGCACGCCACGGATTTTTGACCGGACCGAAATAGCTGGTCTCGGTGGTCGAGCCCATCGCGAACTCGTCCATGGCCAGCTTGCCCAGCATGACCGCGCCGTCATCCCAGAGATTCTGCGAAACTGTGCTTTCATATTCCGGCTTGAAGCCATCCAGAATATGCGAGCAAGCATAGGCGCCAACGCCCTTGGTGCAGTAAAGGTCCTTGATGCCGAGCGGAATGCCTTCCAGCGGGCGGGCCTCACCTTTGGCGAGCCGCTCGTCGGACGCTTTTGCCATTTCAAGCGCCTTTTCCGGCGTCTTGGTGACATAGGCATTGAGCTGATCTGCACCATCAATCGCCTTGATGTAGCTGGTGGTCAGCTCGGTCGCGGTGAATTCTTTCTTTGCCAGCCCCTCGCGGGCCTCTGCAATAGTCAGAGACGTGAGATCTGTCACGTGGCTATCCTCACATTTTGCAGGATCGGGGCCTGTTCTTCGGCCCGTCATCCCGATGATCTTCAATAAAGGGTTCTGATGCAGCCCGATTGTCTCTTCCGATCAATCGCAACCGGCAAAAGGGTCTATTCGATGACCTTCGGAACCATGAAATAATTGTCTTCGGAAGCAGGTGCGTTGCTTACGACTCGGTCGGCATAATTGCCATCGGTTACAACATCATCCCGCTTTTTCATTTTCTGGGTGACGACAGAGGTCATCGGATCAACGCCGTCGACATCGACCTCATTGAGCAATTCAACCCAGTTCAGGATGGAGTTCAATTCACCCTTGAGGCTTTCCGCCTCTTCTTCTGTAACGGACAGGCGGGCGAGACGCGCCACGCGCTTGACCGTATCCTTGTCAATTGACATGAATGTAAGCCTTCCAAATAAAGGTCCGGACTGCGCTTGACGACAGCGCACGACACCGGACCAACTACGAGTCTTATCCTACTCTCAAACGGCTATAGCATCTCAGGACTTTTACGCGCAACTGCAAGGGCGAAAGGAACAGGCTCAGGCAGGCATTTTTCCCACATCCCGCCGCATCCCCCATCAGCCCGACAGCCTCTCGGCCAAGCCGGAACGATCCGGCTCGGCAAAAAGGCAGACATCTTGAGACCAGATTGTTCGTGATCTTTGATTATGAAACCCGCAACCGTTTCCACAGTGGCAACCGGAATTTGCGAACAAATTTGCGCGCGTCTTGAGCGCACATCGGCCGCCCCAGAAGATATCCCTGCGCCTGATCGCATCCCACAGAACGGAGATATTCAAGCTGATCCTCCCGCTCCACGCCTTCCGCGATCACGGTCTTGCCAAGGGTCTTGCCCAATTCGACAATGGCGTGAAGAATGACAGCGGATGCATCCTCGGGCTCTTCGGCATCGAATGCCTTGAGGAAACTGCGGTCGATCTTGATCTTGTCAAAGGGAAACTGGCTGAGATAGCTCAGGCTGGAATAGCCCTTGCCCACATCATCAAGCGCGACCTGTATGCCGAGCTTTTTCCAGGTCTCGATCTGGCAGCGTTCACCCTCATTGCCATCCAGCAGGACGGATTCCGTGATTTCAAGTTCCAATTGCTCGGCCCGCAATCCCGCATGCGCCAGCGCACGCCCGATGGTGAGGGCGAAATGGGGATTTTTCAGCTGCAAAGGCGACACATTCACCGCGACGAACAGATCCTTGGGCCAATGGCTCGCCTCCTTGCAGGCCTCCTGCAGGCACCAGCGTCCCAGCTGTTCGATCATGTTTGTCTCTTCCATAATCGGGATGAAAAGATCGGGAGGCACAAAGCCGCGGACCGGGTGGTTCCAGCGGGTCAGCGCTTCAAACCCCACCAGCACACCGCTTCGGGTGTCAAACTGGGGCTGATAATAAAGCTCGAACTGGTCTTGCTCGAAGGCCAGCTTGATATCATCGATCAATGCGCAGCGCTCGATCATGCTGGAGCGCATCTTGGGATCGAACACCTTGAAGGAACAGCGGGATTGTTTCTTGGCCTCATACATGGCCAGATCCGCATTCCCCAGAAGGCTGCTCAGATCCGCATCCCTGCCCGATGTATGGGCGATGCCGATGCTCGCACCCAGCTGGAAAGATGTTCCATCATGATTGATGGGAGCATTGACGATGGTCAATATGCGGTTGGCAAGGATCTCGAGCTTTTGCGCCGTGATTTGCTCTTCAAAAACCATGACGAATTCATCACCGCCATAGCGGACAAATTCGCTCTTCTCGGGCATGCCCATTTGCATGCGAAGCCCTACCTTGCGCAACACACTGTCGCCATAGGTATGCCCATAGGTGTCATTCACGATCTTGAAGCCGTTAAGGTCAATCCAGAAGACGGTCACCGCTTCCAGATCGCCGTCTTTCATCCGGCGAGACAGTTCTTCGATATATTCAAGAAAATGAGCCCGGTTATTCAATCCCGTCAAAGAGTCGATATAGACCAGCGACTGGAGCTGCTTCTCTCTCTGCCTCAGCCGCGCCTCTGCCAGAGCCTGCTCGGTGATATCGATGCGCCGAGACATGATGGCGCCAGCCTCGGACCGGGTCCGCGTATAAATATAGGTCTTGTTGCCCAGCTTCTGAATTTCCCGCTGGGTATCAACCAATTGCTCGGCCAGCAGCTTGCGCTCTTGCAGATAGGCCTCGGGATCGGCATGCGCCAGAGGATCCGAGATGATCCCGGCGGCCAGATCCATCCGGTAAAGGTCCAGATGCGTTCTGCCCAGCAGTTCCTGCCGATTGGGGTAATGGGGGAAAACCCGATGATAGGCATCATTGCTGAAAATGACCCCTTCATCATCTTCACCGTAAAAGACGATTGCCTCTTCGCTCTGCTCAAGCGCTTCCAGCACCATGGTGGAAAGACGACGCTTTCTCAGGGCAACAAGCGAGCTGGCTCCCAATCTGGCAAATTCCGTCATCAGATGGGAATTGACCTGATCGGCAGATACTTCATTTTCACTCTCAAGAAAGGCAAGAAACACGCCACCGAGAACGGTATTTCCCGACACCAGCTTGGCGCAGGTATGCTGCATTCCTTTTTCCAGGCCATCACGATATTGAGGAACCGGGCCATCATGCAGCAACCAGTTCTCGACCTGTTCGGGAATGATATTGATCTTTGGATATCCGAAATCTGCCGACAGGCGCACAGATCGTTTCTGGGGGTCGACGACATAGGCCCGGAAGCAGGATCTGCCCCGGATCGTCTCGATTGCGTCAAGCATTGCAACGAATAACTCGTGTTCGCTCGAAGCTTCTGCGATGCGCAGAGCCAACGAAACTGCTCTGTCCGCACGAATTTGCAACCGTCTCATATTGCACTCCGACTTCCATCCCCAAAGTCAAAGTAGCGTGATAGTTGTAAAAATTGCATTACCTTGGAAGAAGATAAAAGAAACAAACCATTTCGACTAACTTACTACATAAAACAAACATTCAAATAAATAACTATGTAAAATACATTATTCTTGAATTTGTTGATTATTGGAAGATAATGTTTCTGTATATGTCTGTCTTTAATATCGATAATGCAGTTTTGGACACAACCCAGACTTACAGCACCAATTTCAATCCTTCTCGACTTGCCCTAAAAGTCGGTCAAAAGGCCCCGCCACAGAGGCATGGCTGGCTCAAGCTGGTTGGTATTGGCCAAGATGCATGATAAGGATGGGCGTCTTTCTTCTGGCCGCGGCATCAAACGCCTTGATTGCCCGCCATTGCATTGGCCAAAGAGAAAGGCAAGACACCGCCCTCGCCCCAAAGACGCCCCCCCCTTTGAGGCCTGCAACAATGAAAGCAAGACGATGGTCCGCAAGAAAAAGAAAAAGCTTCCGATCGACATTCCGCTGGAGGAACTTCTTGCTGGCGCAAGCTCAAAGCAGCGATTGCTTGGCCTTGATCTGGGCACCAAGACCATCGGACTGGCCGTCTCCGACACAGGCAAGAGCATTGCCTCTCCATTGGAAACCATTCAGCGCAGCAAGTTCGGCAAGGACGCCGAGCGCCTGCAGCAGATTTGTGAAAAGCAGGAAATTGGCGGCTTCGTTCTCGGTCTGCCGCTAAATATGGACGGCTCCGAAGGCCCCAGAGCGCAGGCAACGCGGGACTTCTATATTTCCCTGCGCGAATTCTGGCGCGAGCGGGAGCTGCCCACGATCCCCGTCACCTTCTGGGATGAACGCCTGTCCACCGTTGCCGTAACGCGCACCTTGCTTGAAGCGGATACATCCCGCGCCCGCCGCGGCGAAGTGGTTGATAAAATGGCCGCCTCCTTCATCCTTCAGGGCGCACTGGACAGGGCCAAAAACCTCTCCTGATCAGTTAAATTCATTTGTGATATGAATATGCAGCATAAGCTCAATGAGCGCTGCGCCATAATCAGGCCTTCACAATTTGACATAATGGCTTAATATCGGACTTTAGTCAGGTGCCTGTCCCGCAGGTGCCATATGACTCTTTCGAACATATCTCAGAGACCAAGCTGCGTTCTTTGTCAGTCGGTTTCCCTTCGACCAGAGAGAAACCCTCAGGATATGGCCGCCCCGCAAATGAAGCTTCAGATTTCAGCCTGGCAAGACCATAATTTTTGAACGCGCGGCCTCTGTTGTACCAGCAAAACAACAGAGCAAAGCCATGAATAAACCGCTCCACAATCTCATCAAGAAAATTTTCAAAACCGGCAATCTCACACTCACATGGGCATCGGGCGAAGTCGTCAGCTATGGACAAGCGGACGCCTCCCCCGTCCGGATACGCCTTGCAGACAGGGAGGCCGAAAAACTGCTGGCCAAAGACCCGGCCCTGACATTGGGGGAAATGTATATGCAGGGGCGTTTCATTATCGAACAGGGCGATATTTACGATTTCCTGTCGCTGGTTCGAAGAAACACCTCGGAGAGCAACTTCTCCGCCCTCATGCGCCTGCGCCATTGCTGGCGCATCTTCAAGGCTCAAATGGCAACCCGCCTGCCGATCAACCGGAACCGCAAGAATGTGTCCCATCATTATGATCTGACACCGGCGCTGTTTGATCTCTTCCTTGATGATGACTGGCAATATTCCTGCGGCTATTTCGAAAGCCCGGACAGCTCGCTGGACGAGGCCCAACTGGCCAAGAAACGCCACCTGGCGGCCAAATTGCAACTGGAAGAAAATCAGCGTGTTCTGGAAATCGGCTCCGGCTGGGGTGGTCTGGCATTGTATCTGGCAGAGACATGCGGGGTCGACATGACCGGCGTCACCCTTTCCCATGAACAGCTTGCGGTCTCTGAAAGGCGCGCCGCCGAGCGCCAGCTGTCCGATCATGTCCGCTTCGAGCTCAAGGATTATCGCAATCTGAAGGCCAAACCCTTTGACAGGATCGTATCGGTCGGCATGTTCGAGCATGTGGGCACCGGTCGCTATGACAATTTCTTTCAAAAATGCACCGAGCTGCTTGATGACAATGGCCTGATGCTGCTGCATTCCATCGGCCGCCCCGAAGCGGGCCATAATGTCACCAACCCATTTATCGCCAAATATATTTTCCCCGGCGGCTATATCCCCTCGCTGTCCGAAGTCCTGCCCGCCATAGAGCGAGCAGGTCTGCTGGTGCGCGACGTTGAAATTCTCAATCTTCACTATGCCTATACCTTGCGCGAATGGCGCAAGCGTTTCCTCGCTCGCAAACAGGAAGCGCTGTCTCTCTATGATGAGGACTTCTTCCGCATGTGGGACTTCTATCTGGCAGGATCTGAAATGGCCTTCGCATGGGACAATATGTTCATCTTCCAGATCCAGCTGGCCAAAAGACAACCGGCAGCCCCCAGCCATCGCGACTATATGGTCGAGACGGAAAAAAGCCTCAAGCAGAAGGAGGCAAGTCTGGCCCCGATGCAGAGGATCACGCTCTAGAAGCCATCGGGAGAAGCCATAGGGGCACATCCTCAAAAAATCGGAATAAATATCAATAGAGCAGGAAAACTCCGCTGAAATATGCGGAGTTTTTCTTTTATCTTCCGCTCTGGACAGCGATCACTCTTTACCTTGCCCGCTCTTTCGGTCACAAATATCAGGCCCGCCCTTTGCGCCGCCGCCCCAATATAGCGGCCCATGCCAGAAAGAAGCCCCATGTATGTGATCGTTGAAGCCATCATTCCAACATTCTTCCTTGTTGGACTTGGGCTCTATATTCGCCGCAGCGGACTGGTCCCCGAGGAGCAGTGGGGCGGCCTTGAAACCATCGCCTATTGGCTGTTTTTTCCGGCTCTTATCTTCAACTCGCTGTTCAAGGCCGATCTGAAGAATGTCCCGCTGGGCGACATGACCTTCGTGCTCATCTCTGCCATCCTGCTCATGGCGGCCCTGATGCTGCTGCTCTATCCGCTGTTCCGCTCTGCCTTTGGCATCGACAATCCCTCTTATACCTCGATCTATCAGGGTGTTTTGCGCTGGAACGGCTTCATGGCGTTGGCCATCGTGCAAAAGGCCTATGGCAACGACGCCATGGCGCTGGTCGCCGTCGCCATGGCCTCGATGATCCCCGTCATCAACATTATCATTGTCGGCATCATGGCCGTGTTTGGCGCAAATGGGCGCCCCAGCTTTGCCAATGTGTTGCTGAATATCATCAAGAATCCCTTCATCATCGCCTCTCTGGTCGGGCTGACGGTCAATCTGTCCGGCATTCCGATCTGGGATCCCGTCGCCTCCACAATCGAGATCACCGGACGCGCCGGCCTTGCCTGCGCCCTGCTCATCGTGGGAGCTGGCATCCGGCTCAAGCATGCCTTCCCTCCGGTGCGCGATGTCTGGTTTTCGTGCATTCTGCGCCTTGTCGGCATGCCCGCCATGGCCATCGGCTTTGCCATCCTTTTCGGCCTTGGAGGACAGCCGCTGGAAGTGGTCATCATCTCCACAGCGGTTCCCACCGCCATGAACAGCTATGTTCTGGCAAAGAAGATGGGCGGCAATGCACCGCTGATCGCCGCCATCGTCACATGGCAGACGCCCCTTTCGGCACTGGCCATCCCGCTTTGGCTGGCGCTGGTGCGTTCATTCAATCTCAGTTGAACCCCAGTCTGGGGGCTGCCACTGGCAGGAGTGAGTGAAGGGTGACAGAAGGGTGACTGAAAAGTCATCAAGATATATACAGACTGCGAACACCCACTTGCGGCGAATCCGATTTCCACCTATAGCTATAAATCTAGCGAAAACCCAAAAACGCTAGGATAAAGATCGTGGCATTTGCGCACCACCATCTGCTCGGAATTGCCGGGCTGACCCCCCAAGAAATCACAGCACTTCTGGATCTTGCAGAAGATGCAGTTGATGTTTCCCGACAGGTTGAAAAGAAGAAAGTCATGCTCAAGGGGCGGACTCAGATCAACCTGTTCTTCGAGGCTTCGACCCGCACCCAAAGCTCCTTCGAGCTTGCCGGAAAACGCCTCGGCGCGGACGTTATGAACATGTCCGTCAAGAACTCTTCCGTGTCGAAAGGGGAAACCCTGCTTGACACGGCAACAACCCTCAACGCCATGCATCCGGATATTCTGGTTGTTCGCCACAATGCCGCAGGCGCGCCGCAGCTTCTGGCCCGCAAGGTTGGCTGCTCGGTGATCAATGCCGGCGATGGCGCTCATGAGCATCCCACCCAGGCACTGCTCGACGCCCTGACCATCCGGCGTCACAAAGGCACGCTGGAGGGGCTGGTTGTCGCCATTTGCGGCGACATCATGCATTCCCGCGTCGCCCGCTCCAACATATTGCTGCTCACCGCCATGGGCGCTGAAGTTCGTCTGGTTGCCCCTTCCACGCTGCTTCCCGACAGTGTCGAGGCCATGGGCGTCAAATGCTTCCGCGACATGCGCAAGGGGCTGGATGGAGCCGATGTGGTCATGATGCTCCGGCTACAGCTGGAACGCATGAATGGCGCATTCGTTCCCTCCATTCGTGAATATTTCCACTTTTACGGCCTTGACGAGGAAAAGCTGAAATATGCCCGCGAGGATGCCATCGTCATGCATCCCGGCCCGATGAATCGTGGCGTTGAAATCGACAGCTCGGTTGCCGATTCGGGCCGGTCGGTCATTCATGAACAGGTGGAAATGGGCGTTGCAGTTCGCATGGCAATCATCGAATTGCTGGCCCAGAACAGCCTTGATACACAGCCGGTCGAGTTGGATTGAGAGGGAAATGAAAATGCCAGAAAGACAAAAAGCCCCCTTCGCCCTGACCAATGTCAAGCTGCTTGACCCCTCCACCGGCATGGAAGAGCCCGGAGCCATCCTCATCGAGGACGGCAAGGTAAAGGCCATCGGTGCCAAGGTTGCCAGCCAGCTTCCTTCCGACATTCTGCGCGTGGATGGATTGGGCAAGATCGCAGCCCCCGGCCTTGTCGACATGCATGTCACCACCGGCGAACCGGGTGCGGAACATCGCGAAACCCTGAAAAGCGCCAGCAAGGCAGCCGCTGCCGGTGGCGTGACCACTATCGCCTGCATGCCGGACACCGACCCCGTGATCGATGACATCGCTCTCGTCGATTTCATCAAGCGCCGCGCACGCGACACAGCAAGGGTGCATGTGCATCCCTATGCGGCCATGACCCGAGGCCTTGAAGGCAAGGAAATGACCGAAATCGGCCTGATGATCGAAGCCGGTGCGGTGGCCCTTTCCAACGGCCGCAAGGCGGTCACCAACGCCCAGATCATGCGGCGCCTGATGACCTATGGCCGGGATTTCGGCGCCCTGATCGTCCATCATCCCGAAGACCCCGATCTGGTCGGAAACGGGGTGATGAATCTGGGTGAAACCTCGACCCGTCTCGGCCTTGCCGGGATACCTGCCGAGGCGGAAACCATCATGGTCGCCCGCGATGTGCGTCTTGCCCAGCTCACCGGTTGCCGCTATCACGCCAGCCAGATTTCCTGCGCCGAAAGCCTCGACATCATCCGTCGGGCCAAGGACAAGGGCTATGATGTGACTTGCGGCGTGTCGATCAACCATCTCACCCTCAATGAGAATGACATCGGCCTCTATCGCACCTTCTACAAGATGTCACCGCCGCTCAGAAGCGAAGCCGAGCGTCTGGCCATGATCGAAGGCGTGGCCGATGGCACCATCGACGTTATCGTCTCCGCCCATGACCCGCAGGATGTGGACACCAAGCGGCATCCATTTGCCGAATGTGCCGACGGTGCGGTCGGTCTTGAGACCATGTTGCCAGCCGCCATGCGTCTGGTCCATGCCGGTCAGCTGACCATGATGCAGGCCTTCAAGGCCCTGTCGACAACACCGGCCCGATTGCTCGGCCTGCCAGCAGGCAGCCTGCAACCGGGAACGCCTGCCGACATCATCATCTTCGATCCGGACCTGCCATGGGTCATGCACAGGGACATGCTGCAGTCGCGCTCCAAGAACACAGCCTTCCACAAGGCGCAGCTTTCAGGCAAAGTTCTGCAAACTTACGTTGAAGGACAGCTGGTTCATCATTACGATCCCAACTGACAAGTCTGACAAGATTCGGTCAGGTGGCCGGGAGTTATGCTCTCCGGCCACCGGCCTAGCATATCCAGGCGCTTGCCTTGCAAGACGGAGAAGGGACCAAGCCAATGATCGATCCTATCAGTTGGAGCATCCTATTGCCCCAGATCTTCGTCGCCATGCTTTTCGGTTATGCCCTTGGCTCGACCCCCTTCGGCCTGATCCTGACCAGAATGGCCGGTATGGGAGATGTGCGCAAGATTGGCTCCGGCAATATTGGCGCAACCAATGTTCTGCGTACAGGCAACAAGAAGCTGGCAGCGCTGACGCTTCTGGGTGACCTTCTCAAAGGCACATTCGCCGTTGTCATCGCGCGGGAATGCGCTCTTATCTTCGCGCCCGAAAATCTTCGGATGCTCGCCATGCTGGCCGGCCTCGGGGCCTTTCTTGGTCATCTCTTTCCCTTCTGGCTCGGTTTTCGCGGTGGCAAGGGCGTGGCGACCTATCTGGGCGTCCTTCTGGGGCTTCACCCGCCTGCCTTTCTGGCCTTTGCCTTCATATGGCTCACGTCGGCCTATCTCAGCCGCTATTCCTCGCTTTCGGCCCTGATCGCCAGTGCGCTGATGCCCTTTGTTCTGTTTGGTTTCGGTCGCTGGGAGCTGGCAGAATTGTTTGCGGTTCTCTCGGTGATGCTATGGATCAAGCATCGCGAAAATATCAAACGCCTGCTTGATGGCACCGAGGGCAAGATCGGAGGCGGCAAGAAGACAAATCCCAGCGAGAACGTAAAAAGCGAGGACGTAAAAAGCGAGGCCGCCAAGCAAGAAGCAACCGGTGAGCCTTCCGGCCCCGAAAGCGACGCCAAATGACAGGCAACGCACCATCTTCCAATGAGGCCGCGCCCGGTGAGATGGTCCGCACGCATGAAGCATCGCCCTCAAGATCGCTCGAAATGGCACTGGCAGAACCCGGCGGCGACGGTTATCAAAGCCGCGCCCCCTTGCGGCTGAGTGAAAAGCAGCGCTTTAACTGGCTGCGCCTGATCCGCTGTGAGAATGTCGGCCCGGCCACTTTCCGCGATCTCATCAACCATTTCGGCAGTGCCGACAAGGCCCTCAAGGCCTTGCCCGAGCTTTCGCGCAAGGGCGGAGCCAAACGAGCCTTTCACATGACCTCAAGCGCCGAAGTGGAAGAGGAATGGACCGCGCTGCATCAAGCCGGAGCCCGCCTTGTTGCAATAGGCGAACCGGACTATCCTCAGGCGCTCAATCATATTCCCGCCCCGCCGCCACTGCTCACCGTCATGGGCAAGCAGGACATTGCCGCAAAGCCATCCGTCGCCATTGTCGGATCGCGCAACTGTTCGGCCAGCGGAGCAAAATTGACTGAAATGATCGCCCATGAGCTGGGAGAAAATGGCGTTGTCATCACGTCGGGGCTGGCGCGCGGCGTCGACACCCATGCCCACAAGGCGTCCCTTGCCCTTGGCACCATCGCTGTTGTCGCCGGAGGACTCAACCAGCTCTACCCGCGACAAAATGTCGATCTGGCCAAACGCATCGCCGTACAAGGCATGCTGATTTCGGAAATGCCCTGGAATGCTCCGGCGCGCGCGCAGGATTTCCCGCGCCGTAACCGCATCATCTCCGGCATCGCGCTGGGGACGCTGGTCGTTGAAGCCGCCAAGCGATCGGGATCACTAATAACTGCCCGCTATGCGCTGGAACAGGGGCGCGAGGTCTTTGCCATTCCCGGCTCACCACTGGACCCCAGAGCCAGCGGCACCAATCATCTGATCAAGGAAGGCGCAACGCTGGTCTGCGAAGCACAGGATATTCTGGACGCCCTCGCCGCCCAGCAAAGCTACCGCCCGCACCAGCCGTCCCTTCCCTTGCGGGAAACGACACCAGACGCATCCGGACACCCTCCTGCCTCGGAACCGGAGGAAACAAGCAAGAACCGCTTCATTCAGAGCCTCAGCCTCACGCCCATCGCCATTGACGATCTGGTTCGTCAATCAAGCCTCACCATGGGACAGGTGCAACTGTTGCTGCTGGAACTGGATCTGGCCGGACGGTTGGAACGCCACGGCAACCAGACGGTTTCGCTCAAGGCTTGAAGCGGACGTTGGGGCAAGACCACAATTCGGCCTTACCCCCACGCCCCCAACTCTCTCCGCACTCGGTTCATATTCTGCCACTAGTCTTTTTGTGGCTTACCCTGCGGAATATTCCGGCTCGGCTGGAAACCCGGCCTTCTTTGCCAATCCGGCCCCCATTGCTGACACGCCCTGTTGCTGCCTAGCCCCTCTTGCTGAAAAGAGGCAGAAGCTCAGAGCGAACGTGTCGGCCGGATTTGTTTGGATATTTCCATCGCCTCTATCTGCGCCATCTCCAGCAAATAAACCAGCATGTCCAGTTCATTCTGGCGCGCCAGATGCGTAAGATCTTGCAGATGAGCATATATATAGTCCGCCGTCTTGGTGGGCGACTTGTTTTCCAGCATTTGAGCGTCTTCTCTCACTTGGCTCTCCGCGTATATATAAAGCAATTCATTCACGGTAATGGATTATTGATCATTCCAGCATACAGCCATAATCTTCAATTGTATACAACTGTTATATATATTTAGGGTTGCATTTTCACAATATGCTTGCATCTGGGCAAGAGAAATTATATCCGCATTTAGCACCCGCCACTCTTGACGGACGAGGTCGAAGCAGTCATGTGACTAGCATTGACATGACAAGAATCAGAACCAAATGCTAGCAATTGGCCCTATCAGACAGTGCTTTTGAGGGGCCAGACGCTAATGGACAGTACGGATTTCAAATGGACGTCGTAATCGTAGAATCGCCAGCCAAAGCCAAAACGATCAATAAGTATTTAGGCAAGAACTACAAGGTCTTGGCTTCCTATGGTCACGTCCGGGATCTTCCCTCCAAAGATGGCTCCGTGCTGCCCGATGACGACTTTGCGATGACTTGGGAGGCCGATGCCAAATCCAAGAAACGCCTCTCGGAAATCGCCGAAGCGGTCAAGAATTCCGACCGACTGATCCTGGCGACTGACCCTGATAGAGAGGGTGAAGCGATCTCATGGCATGTTCTTGAGGTGTTGAAAAAGCGCCGTGGTGTCTTGAAGGACCAACCCGTTCAGCGGGTTGTGTTCAACGCCATCACCAAGGAATCCATTCTCCATGCCATGGAGCATCCGCGCACCATCGACACGCCATTGGTTGACGCCTATCTGGCCCGCCGCGCCCTTGACTATCTGGTGGGCTTTACTCTGTCTCCGGTCCTCTGGCGCAAACTGCCCGGTGCGCGTTCTGCCGGGCGCGTCCAGTCCGTGGCCCTGCGCCTTGTCTGCCAGCGCGAAGAGGAAATCGAAGCCTTCGTCCCGCAGGAATATTGGTCGATCCTTGCAGATTTGCAGACAGCAGCCGGCGCAGATTTCCAGGCGCGCATCACTGCGGTTGACGGGGTCAAGAAAACCCGTCTGGACATTGCGACCGAAGCCGAAGCGGCCGACATCAAGCAGCTTGTCGAACAGGCCAGCCTGAAAGTGCGCTCGGTGGAGGCCAAGCCGGTTCGCCGCAATCCTTTTGCCCCCTTCACCACCTCGACATTGCAGCAGGAAGCCTCGCGCAAGCTGGGATTCGCCGCAGCCCGCACCATGCAGATTGCCCAGCGCCTTTATGAAGGCGTCTCGCTCGGCGGAGAAACCACCGGCCTGATCACCTATATGCGTACTGACGGCGTGGATATTGCGCCTGAGGCCATCGGCCCGATCCGCAACATGATCGAGAGCGAATATGGCAAGGATTATCTGCCTGAAAAGCCACGCCACTATACGGTCAAGGCCAAGAATGCGCAGGAGGCCCACGAGGCCATCCGCCCGACAAACATCACCCGTCATCCCAAGCAGATGGCGAAATATCTCGATGAAGAACAGCTCAAGCTCTATACCCTGATCTGGCGCCGCACGCTGGCCAGCCAGATGGAATCAGCCCAGCTCGAGCGCACCACGGTGGATATCACCGCCAGCCATGGCTCACGCAACGCCGAGCTTCGTGCCACCGGTCAGGTTGTCCGCTTTGATGGTTTTCTGACCCTTTATACCGAATCCAAGGATGATGAGGATGATGAGGACGGCAATCGCCTGCCGCCAATGAGCGAAGGCGAAGCGGTCAAGCAGAAAGCTGTCAGCGCCAACCAGCATCATACCGAACCACCACCGCGCTATACCGAGGCGACCCTCATCAAGCGCATGGAAGAACTCGGCATCGGCCGCCCCTCCACCTACACCGCCACCCTTTCGGTGCTGCGGGATCGCGGCTATGTGCTTCTCGACAAGAAGCGCCTGATCCCCGAATCCAAGGGCCGGCTGGTGACAGGCTTCCTGTCCAATTTCTTCGAACGCTATGTGCAATATGATTTCACCGCGGACCTTGAAGAGAAGCTTGATCTGATCTCCAACGGCGAGTTGGACTGGAAGGACGTGCTGCGCGACTTTTGGAAGGAATTTTCCTCCCATGTCGATGGCACCAAAGAGCTGCGCGTCAGTCAGGTTCTGGATACGCTCAACGAGGTGCTTGCCTCCTATGCCTTCCCGCCGCGCGAGGATGGCAAGGATCCACGCGCCTGCCCGTCCTGCGACGATGGCCGCCTGAGCCTGAAGACCAGCCGTTACGGTGCCTTTGTCGGTTGCTCCAACTATCCCGAATGCGGCTATACCCGCCAGCTTTCCAATGATGGTGACGGAGAAGCCCAGCAGGTCGGCGAGAATGGCACCAAGTTGCTCGGCACCGACCCCGACACCGGGCTGGATGTAACCCTGCGCTCGGGCCGCTTTGGCCCCTATGTGCAGTTGGGCGAGGAAGCAAAGCCGCCGCGTTCCTCCATCCCCAAGGGTTGGGACATCGAGACGATTGATCTGGAGAAAGCACTGCAACTGCTTTCCCTGCCGCGTGACGTCGGCGAGCATCCCGAGGATGGCAAGATGATCACCGCCGGTCTTGGCCGCTATGGTCCCTTTGTCCTGCATGATGGCACCTATGCCAACCTGCCCGGCGTGGATGACATCTTCACCGTCGGTCTCAATCATGCGGTCAGCCTGCTGGCCGAGAAACGCGCCAACGGCGGACGCCGCCGCACCGCCCAGTCCCTCAAGGAACTGGGAGAACATCCCGATGGCGGAGCCATCACCGTCAAGGCCGGTCGCTATGGCCCCTATGTCAATCATGGCAAGATCAATGCAACCCTGCCCAAGGACATGAAGCCCGAAGAGGTGACCCTTGAGCAGGCCCTCGAGCTGATCGCCGCCAAGGCCGAGAAGAGCCCGGCCAAAAAGACCGCTGCCAAAAAGACGACAGCGAAGAAAACGACTACCAAGAAGGCCGCCACGAAAAAGACAGCCGCCAAGAAGGCGACCACCAAGAAAACAACCGCCAAGAAGAAGGCTGCGGCCGACGACAAGGCGGAAGCCGCCGAGGAAAAAGAGGATAACTGAGCATTTGGCCATATTGTGCCATAATGACCGCTTCCAATCGCGCATCCACAGACGAGTGGTACGCAGTGGAGGCAAGGTCATGTTGCCCCTAATGAGAAGGACGCCCTAGGTGATACGCAAACGCAGACCCACAACAGAGGACGGCCTTCCCTCGAAAGACGAAATCCTCGCTTTCATAGCGGAAAATCCCGGTCAGGCCGGCAAGCGCGAAATTGCGCGTGCCTTTGGCATAACCGGCGGGGCGCGCATCGGCCTCAAACGCATCCTCAAGGAACTGACCGAAGACGGTCACATCGAGAAAAACCGCAAGCGGCTGGTCAAGTCCGGCGAACTGCCCGCCGTCGGCGTCTATCGCATTGTCGAACGCGATGGCGACGGCGACCTGATCGGCCTTCCCGTCAAATGGGAAGCGGAGGAAAATGGTGCCCCTCCCCGAGTTCTGATCGAGCCGGACAAGAAATCGAAAGCCGTACCCGGCATCGGTGATCGTGTTCTCGCCAAACTGATCGACAAAAGCCTTGATCATTATGAACTGCCCGGCATTCGGCAGGCAGTTCGTGTCATCAAGATTCTGCCCAAGCGGGAAGATTCCATTCTCGGCATCTATCGTCGCGATCCGATCAATGGCGGCGGCAGGTTGGTCCCCATCGACAAGAAGACGCAGGAACTCTCCATCGATGACGCATCCAAAGGCGATGCGGTCGAAGGCGATCTGGTTGCCGTCTCGATCACCCGTTCCGGCCGCTCCAGAACACCCCGCGCCCATGTGCGCGAAGTGATCGGCCCGATGGCCTCGGAACAGGCCGTCAGCATGATTGCTATTCATGCTCTGGGCATTCCCTACATTTTCCCCGATGCGGTGATGGCAGAGGCCGAACGCGCCATCCAGCCCGATCTCAAGGGCCGGGAAGACTGGCGCGACCTTCCGCTCATCACCATCGATCCGGCCGATGCCAAGGATCACGACGACGCCATCTATGCCGAGCCGGATGAGGATCCGGCCAATGAAGGCGGCGTGATCGCCTATGTTGCCATCGCCGATGTTGCCCATCATGTCCGCATGGATGGCAATATCGATCGCGAAGCCATCAAGCGCGGCAACTCGGTCTATTTTCCCGACCACGTCGTCCCCATGCTGCCCGAGCGCATCTCAAACGATCTCTGCTCGCTCAAGGAAGGGGAAGATCGCCCCTCGATGGCCGTTCGCATGGTGTTTGACAAAACGGGCAAGAAAAAGCGCCACAGCTTCCATCGCGTGATGATCAGGGTGGCCGCCGGTATATCCTATAATCAGGCGCAGGGCGCGATTGACGGACAGCCCGATGAAGTGACCGGCCCGATCCTTGAATCGATCCTGAAGCCACTCTGGGCCGGATATGAGACCCTCAAGGCTGGCCGCGACGCCCGCGAGCCACTGGAGCTCGACATTCCGGAGCGCAAGCTGCTGCTCAAGCCCGATGGCACCATCGACCGTGTCTTCGTTCCGCCACGCCTCGACGCGCACAAGCTGGTCGAGGAATTCATGATTCAGGCCAACGTCGCAGCCGCCGAAACGCTGGAAAAGCACAAGCAGCGCCTGATCTACCGCATCCATGACAATCCCTCGCCGGAAAAGCTCGAAGGCCTTAGGGAATTTCTGCATTCCATGGATCTGAGCTTCCCCAAGGGCGGCAATCTGCGCCCTTCCATGTTCAATGCCATTCTCAAGCGCACGGCAGAAACCGAACATGCCCCGCTGGTCAGTCAGGTCATTTTGCGCTCGCAGGCTCAGGCGGAATATAACCCCGATAATATCGGCCATTTCGGTCTCAACCTGCTCAAATATGCCCATTTCACCTCGCCGATCCGCCGTTATGCCGACCTTGTCGTCCACCGCGCACTGATCGCCGCCCTGAAGCTGGGTGATGACGGCCTGCCCTCGGGCTTTGACGGCAAGCTGGCCGATATCGCCGCTCATATTTCAACCACCGAACGGCGCGCCATGGCCGCAGAGCGCGACACCAAGGACCGGCTCATTGCCGCCTTCCTCTCGGATCGGGTCGGCGCACGCTTCACCGGCAAGATTTCCGGTGTCACACGGGTCGGTCTGTTCGTGCAGCTTTCCGACACCGGAGCAGATGGCTTCATCCCGGCATCGACGCTGGGCTATGACTATTATCACTTCGACGAGGCCAACCATCAGCTTGTCGGAGAAGCCACCGGCGAGACCTTCCGTCTGGGCGATGTGGTCGATGTCAAACTGGTCGAGGCAGCCCCCCTTGCCGGTGCCCTGCGCTTTGAAATGCTCACCGAAGGGCGCAAACATCCGAAGGGAAAGGCCCCCGCCCATATGGTGCGCAAAGGCCGTGGCAAAGGCTCCTTCACCGCACAAGGACGTAAAAAACCGGGCACAACACGGCCCAGAAGCGTCAAGCCAAGGGGCAAGAAGGGGCGCAAACGCTGATTGCCAGCAATTCGGTTTTTCATAAATGCCGCGCCGCAAGGCGAAGCCGGACAGGGTGACCATGATCAGACATGTCGAGAATATCGAAGTGCATGCCGAACTGACAGCCAATGCCACACGGCTCTATGATGGCTCCCTGCCCAAGGTTCGCCCCAAGGATGCGGCCACCCTAATCATTCTCGATTTCGACCATCGAATTCCCAAATTGCTGATGGGGCGTCGCCATATGCGCCATCGCTTCATGCCGGGCAAATTCGACTTTCCCGGCGGCCGTCTGGACGCTTCGGACCGGCATGTGCCGCTGGCCAGTGACCTGCATCCCGGCGTGATGGAAAAGCTGCGCTGCGAGGCCAGAAACGGCTCCAGCGACAAACGCATGCGTGGTCTGGCGGTGTGCGCCATTCGCGAGACCTATGAAGAGGCTGGCCTGTTTATCGGCGCGCACCGAACCGAGAAAAGCCAGACAGGCAAGCTCAAGGGGGCGGACTGGGAAGCCTTCCGGCAAAGAGACCTGCTGCCCGATCTCGCCCCGCTCCGCTTGATCGGCCGCGCCATTACGCCTCCGGGCCGCACAAGGCGCTTCGACACCCGTTTCTTCGCCGTCAGTGCCAAACATATTGCCGAACGCCTCAAGGAAGGCACAGGCCCTTCTGGCGAGCTGGAAGATCTCCATTGGCTCACCATCGCCGATGCGCACGATCTGGACCTGCCGCGCATCACCAAAGAGATTCTCCACGAGCTGGAAGAAAGACTGAAGCGGGATCCGGAGCTGTCCCCCGAATGCCCGACTCCCTTCTTTTTCATGCGGGGAAAATCCATGATGCGAGCAGAAATCTGATTCCTGCAATCAGGTTGAAGAACCGCAGAATTCTGCCAATCCAAAGTGCCGAGATCAGACTTTCCGTGTCATTTTTCAAAGAATGGCGTCGATAAATTGCTCCATCCTCTTGACAATAGGCCAACTTTGCGTAGTTTGGCGCTTCGAAACAGGTTTTTGCTGAGCCGGTCCCTTTTCCGCTCAGCGCATCTTAGGTCCGACCGAAGAAAGAAGCGCGATGCCATCCGGCACACGCATCCATGGCGGGCCCAAAGGACGGAAAAGACTCATGGCTAAGGCAACAACAATCAAAATCCGTCTGGTCAGCACCGCTGACACGGGTTACTTTTACGTCACCAAGAAGAATTCCCGCACCATGACCGAAAAAATGGTCAAGCGGAAATATGATCCGGTGGCTAAAAAGCATGTCGAATTCAAAGAAGCCAAAATCAAGTAAGGCATCTTTACTGGCGACAGTCAAAAACCCGCTTGCCTCAGGCAAGCGGGTTTTTTGTTATTCTGCCTGAAAAGATAGTCCCACAGAAAAGCCACATCAGGGAAACGCATCAGGGAAACGCTTCTCCTGTCTTCTCGCCAAGCCCCCGAAAAGCACACAGAGGGGAATGCGCAAAATGGCTCCCCGCCTCGCCACGCCATCAGGCTATCACACGAGGTCAGCGAGACGCCACAGAGCAGAGACCGACAAAAAAAGCATCGGCTCTTGTCAGTCGGAGCGTATCCATCACTGTTTGGAGAATAAAGGATGGCCGGTTCAGGCGCAGACCACTTGAGGAGGCCACTCTTGCTGCTACTGAACCGACCAAAGCCCCACGGTCCCAGGAGATGCGGCGGACCTGGATGTCCGTAGGGAAACTACATACGAAAATGGGGATGCGCATATGTGACAAAGCCCGCAGTCAAGCTGCCAAGCAAACAAACGGCGTCCCCCATCCCGTTCAGATCTGCTCCAAGCCTAACAAAAAAAGCGATAATTTCAACGAATTGTTTACCAAATTCGAGAAAATCTTAGTGATTGATAAAGAATTAACGTAAATACCCAGAGTTTTTTCGATTATTTACCGATTACATCCCTCCGAAACGCCGCCAAAAGGCATCATTTCCCCATCCCAAAGTGCCAAAAACAGGCTGCGCTTTAAGAATCGCTGTCAGATTTTGACACGCTCAACCGGTTTCCACTGTCAATGGTGAGAAATCCAGTAGGGAAAATACGACCATCAGAATAGATTGGAAACAATTGCAACCTTAGATATATTAAGCAGATAAAATACAGGATAGCTACAAGACCAAGACACGCGCCATCCACACCAAGCTTCAAATAGTCTGTTTCAAAATATTAAGAAATAGAAAACTAACCAAATACTATAGCAAATTAAGTATTTATACTATGAAGCCTTGATTTGAGCAACGACAACGCGGTTGCGCCCTTCATGCTTGGCCTGATAAAGGGCATCGTCAGCCCGCTTGAGCAATTCGTCCTGCTGCTCTTCTCCGCGACAGCTCGATGCCAGACCGATCGACACGGTCACATCAATCATCTGTCTGCCCTTGTGAATGATAAAGGGCTTCTCGGATACCTTCTTGCGAATGCGCTCGGCAACAACCATAGCCAGCGAATGATCGGTGTCTGGCATGATGACGACAAACTCCTCCCCGCCATAGCGACAGACCAGATCGATCCCTCTGGTATTCTTGCGCATGCGCTGGGAGAATTCCTCCAACACCTCATCGCCCGCATCATGGCCGTGGGTGTCATTGACCGATTTAAAGAAATCGATATCCATCAACAGAACCGAAAGCGGCTTCTCTTTCTCACGTGCTGATGCAAGCAGAGAACTCAGATGCGTCGTCATATAGCGGCGATTATAGAGCTTGGTCAGCCCATCCATGATGGCCAGTTCCATCGTATGCTGGATGGAGTCGCGCAATGCATCATCATATCGCTTGCGCAACACTTGCGTATGCAGGCGGGCCAGCAATTCGTTGCGGTCGATCGGCTGGCAGATATAGTCATTCACGCCAAGCTCGAAGGCACGCATGATACGCTTTTGGTCTGACTCTTGCGCCAACACCAAAATCGGCACGAGACGCGCAGCTTCCAGCGAGCGCAGCTGGGCGCAAAGGCGCAGAGGATCAAAGGTTCTCATGTCAAGATTGATCAGCAGGCAGTCGAATTCCTGATCCGAGCAGAGCTTCATCGCTGCCGTGGAATCATTTTCGAGATACAGGTCAAACCGCCCCATCAATTGCTTGCGGATCCGGTCTGCGCTGGAGCGGGCGTCATCCACCAGCAGGATTCGGCCACCTTCATGACCCTTCAACTGCTTCATCAGATCGCCACTGTCAAAGCCCATTTGCTCGGTGGTATTGGCGCGCGAACGCAGCTCATCGGTCATCGTCTTGACGCGGACCAGATTCTTGACCCGGGCGATCAGCGCCAGATCATTGACCGGCTTGGTGAGAAAATCATCCGCTCCCGCTTCCAGCCCGGTCACCCGATCCTTGATCTGATCAAGCGCGGTGACCATGATCACCGGAATATGCATCGTCTGGGGATTGGCCTTGATCCGGCGGCAGACTTCAAAGCCATCCATCTGCGGCATCATCACATCAAGCAGAACGATATCAACGGTATTCCCCGTCAGGATTTCCAGCGCCTCCGGGCCGCTATAGGCACAAAGCACATCGAAATATTCGGCGGACAGACGAGCTTCAAGCAGCTTGACATTGGCAGGAATGTCATCAACGACAAGAACGCGGGCGGACATCAGATATCAACTCCAGGCTAAGCATCACCAGCGTAGGTGCGCACAGTCTCAATGAATTTCGCCACAGAAATAGGTTTTGACAAATAGGCTTCACATCCGCCCTGACGGATCCGTTCCTCATCCCCCTTCATTGCAAAGGCCGTTACGGCCACAACGGGAATGGGTCTGAGATCATCGTCTTCCTTCAGCCACTTGGTAACTTCCAGTCCCGATACTTCGGGCAACTGGATATCCATCAGGATCAGGTCCGGCATATGCTCTCTGGCGAGTTTCAGGGCATCCAGCCCGTTGCGCGTCCCCACCGTCTCGTAACCATAGGCTTCCAGCAGGTCGAGAAACAATTTCATGTTCAGTTCATTGTCTTCGACGATGAGAATCTTCTTGGCCATAATTCAGTCCGCAGCTCGCATGTGGTGCACAGACCCCAAACCCTGATCAAACAGATCTCGGGTTTCCGTATCAGATGCTTTATTATTTCACTTATCGTATATACAGAATAAACCTTTCGAAAGGGCAAACACCACATCATGCAAAAAAAACAATCTGGTCTCACCATGGAAGCAGCAGAGGCCATCGGCATTCAGGCTCTTGTTTTTTTATCAAGCGATTCCGAGCTTTTAGGACGCTTTCTGGCCCTCTCCGGGCTTGACCCAAGCGCCATCCGCGATGTCGCATCCGAGCCAAGCTTTCTGGCAGCCGTGCTGGACTTCCTGCTCTCGGACGATTCGCTGATCCTGACATTCGCCAACAACAATGCCCTCGCGCCCGAAGAGGTGGTCACGGCGAAATTCCGCCTCGATCCCATGAGCATGGCGACAACGGGATCGCTGTAAGGCCATGCCCTTTGATCGTTGAAACAACCCAGTCAGAGCGATGACACCAAACGTCCATTTTCTGTGCCGCGACTGCCTTGAAGAGGGAGACGGCGCGCCAAAAAGATGCCCACACTGTGGCTCGCCCCGGATGATCCGGCATCAGGAGCTGCGTCAGCTGTCGATTGCCCATATCGACTGCGACTCCTTCTATGCCTCCGTTGAAAAGCGCGACAATCCCGAAATCAGGGACAAGGCAGTGATCATCGGCGGCGGAGAACGTGGCGTTGTGGCAACAGCCTGCTATATCGCCCGCATACGCGGGGTCAAATCCGCCATGCCGATGTTTCAGGCCAGAAAGCTCTGCCCGGACGCGGTCATCATTCGCCCAAACATGAAGAAATACAGCGCGGTAGGAAAAGAAATTCGCGCAAGAATGCAAGCGCTTACCCCCCTTGTGGAACCGCTTTCCATCGATGAGGCCTTTCTCGATCTGTCCGGCACCGAACGCCTGCACCATGCCTATCCGGCTCTGACGCTGGCCCGCTTTGCCAGGGAGATCGAAACCAGCATCGGCATCACCGTCTCGGTTGGCCTCAGCCATAACAAGTTCCTTGCCAAGGTCGCATCGGATCTGGAAAAGCCGCGCGGCTTCTCCATCATCGGCAAGGCCGAGACCCGAGAATTCCTCAAGGACAAGCCCGTTTCCATGATCTGGGGCGTTGGCAAGGTTTCCCAGCGCAATCTGGCCGAAGACGGCTATCACACCATCGGCCAGCTACAGACCGCCGATGCCAGCAGGCTCGCCAAGCGCTACGGGGTTCTGGGGCTGCGTCTTGTCAAACTGGCAAATGGCGAAGACGCACGCACCGTCAATCCGGAATCTGAGACCAAAAGCATCAGCGCCGAGACCACCTTCAGCAAGGATCTGTCCAGCGCCGAGGATCTGCTGCCCATATTGAGGCGCCTCAGCGAAGATACCTCAAACCGCTCCAAGAAGGCCGATCTGGCAGGCAGGACCGTCACCCTCAAGCTCAAGGACAACCATTTCAAGAGCATCACCCGCAGCCGCTCCCTGTCTGACCCGACCCAGCTGTCAGACAGGATCTACAATATCGGCAAGGATCTGCTGCTCAAGGAGCTTGTCAATCGGCAGGCCGCCTATCGCCTCCTCGGCATCGGCATCAGCGAATTGCATCCGGGCAAATTTGCCGATCCGCCCGATCTGGTCGACATTCAGGCCGGCAAGAGAGCCAGCGCCGAGAAGGCCATGGATCTGCTCAGCAGCAAATTCGGCGGCAAGATAGTCGAACTGGGCCTGACGCTGAAGGGCAAACTGGCCCGCGAGAAGGACGGCCCATCCGCGCGCAACGCAATCCATTCGGCCCAGAAGCCGGACAAGGATAGCGGTTTGGACTGACGCTCCTGCGCCTGCTCCGGCTCCTGCTCCTGCCTTTGCGGCAACAGGCAGTTCAAGCTGCCAATCGAGCCGAATATGTAAAAATTCGTGTGCCAGACAAGCTTTTGCTTTCATTGCCGCTCTGGCTCACCTAAATGTTGGGTCATGTTCACGGCCATATTGCATTCCCTTGCGCTGAGGGCCGTAAAATCACAATAACCAGACCTTTCAATGGAGACGACAATGTCAGGCGCAATCGAAGCCAAACTTGCAGAACTCGGTATCACCCTTCCAGAAGCAGCCGCTCCGGCAGCCAATTATGTTCCCTTTGTCAAAAGCGGCAATCAGCTGTTCATTTCAGGCCAGATCCCTCTTTCTGCCTCTGGCGAAAAGGTCATCGGCAAACTGGGCGACACCATGCAAACCGAAGCCGGGCAGGAAGCCGCCAAGCTTTGCGCCATCAGCCTCATCGCCCAGATGAAAGCGGCTACCGGCGATCTGGACAAGGTGGCGCGCGTGGTCAAACTGGTTGGTTTTGTCAACTCGACCCAGGATTTTGGCGATCAGCCTGCCGTCATCAATGGCGCCTCCAACTTCATGGTTGACGTCTTTGGCGACAAGGGCCGCCATGCGCGCTCTGCTGTTTCCGCCGCCTCCCTGCCCTTTGGCGTTGCCGTTGAGGTAGAAGCCATCGTTGAGCTGGCCGAATAGCATCTTTCATTACCAAATCGACCAATGGCGGAAATCCCTGCCATTGGCCCGGCCTCGCCTGCCCATCACGCAAATATTTCCGCTCGCAGCCTCTTTGAGGGTTACAATCCTTCCAAAGACACCTAAATCTGGACTATAGTCTGATTTTTGCCAGAGGCTCCTGCTCGACACCATGCCCGACACCCCGCCCGATTCCCAGCCCGACTCCGAGTCTGCTGCCCAGCCTGAGCAGGCCGATTACCAGCTCCATGTCGTCCATTCCATGCGGGAAATCGGTCAGGAGCAATGGACGGCCTGTCTTGACGACACCCTCAGCAAGACCAAATCCAATCCATTCCTCTCCTTCGCCTTTCTCGATGCGCTGGAGCGCTCGGGCTGCGCCAGCGAGGAAACCGGCTGGATGCCCCATCATCTGGTCCTCAAGGATGGCGAAGGCGCTGTGCTGGCCGCCCTGCCCCTCTATCTCAAATCCCACAGTCAGGGCGAATATGTTTTCGACCATGGCTGGGCCGATGCGCTGGAACGCGCAGGCGGGCAATATTATCCAAAGCTGCAAAGCGCCATTCCCTTCACACCGGTCAACGCCCCCAAGGTGCTCACCCGCAAGGGCGTCAATGAAGCCGTCGCGGTGGCCGCCATGGCTAGCGGCATGAAGCAGCTTTGCGAGCGTTATCCCATCTCCTCTGCCCATCTGACCTTTCTGCCGGAAGGACAGAAAGACGCATTCGAGACGCAGGGCTTTCTGGTGCGGCGCGATCAGCAGTTCCACTGGATCAATCAGGATTATGAGAATTTCGAGGATTTTCTCGCCCAGCTCTCCTCGCGCAAGCGCAAGAATATCCGCAAGGAAAGAAAGACCGCCCAGAGCCACGGCCTCGCCATCCGCGCCAAACAGGGCGATGAAATCACCGAAGCCGACTGGGATGCCTTTTTTGATTTCTATATGGATACCGGATCGCGCAAATGGGGGCGGCCTTATCTCAACCGCGCATTCTTCGCCATGATCGCCGAAACCATGGCCGAGCGGATCCTTCTGGTTCTGGCCTATGAAGGCGAAACCGCGGTTGCCGGTGCGCTCAATTTCATCGGCGGCGATACCCTTTATGGCCGCTATTGGGGCACGATCGGCGATTATCCCTGCCTGCATTTCGAGCTTTGTTACCATCAGGCCATAGAATGGGCCATCGCGCATAATATGATGTGCGTGGAAGCCGGAGCGCAAGGGGAACACAAGATCGCCCGTGGCTATGTGCCCAAGACCACATGGTCGGCCCACTGGATCGATCATCCCGCCTTCAGGGAAGCCATCGAGGATTATCTCAACCGGGAGCGACGGGCCGCCAAAGCCGAGCAGGACTTGCTCAACAGCCTGACCCCGTTCAAAAAGGGCGACAGCTGAAAGCGGGTGGATGGATTTCCCGCCCCTGCGCTGCTAGTCTCGCCCCAACCTTTTCAACCAATCAATGGATTCGACTCATGAGCAGCCCAGCCTATGACAATGACAATATCTTTGCGAAAATCCTGCGTGGCGAAATTCCTTGCCACAAGATTTACGAAGACGATCTAACCATCGCCTTTCTGGATGTGATGCCCAAGGCTGACGGCCATGCCCTCGTGCTGCCGAAAAATCCCTCCCGCAATATTTTCGACACGGCAAAAAGTGACCTTGATGCGGTCATCGCCACGACACAGAAGCTGGCCAAGGCCGCCATGGTCGCCTTTGAGGCCGACGGGGTTACCGTGCAGCAGAATAACGAGGGCGCTGGCGGGCAGGAAGTGTTCCATCTGCATTTCCATGTCGTACCACGCCTTGAAGGCGTTGCCCTGCGGCCGCAAACCGGCAAGATGGCAGACAATGACCTCCTCGCAGGCCATGCGGAGAACTATCGCAAAGCTCTGGAAAATCTCTGATTTTCAAGCACCAAGGCGGATTGAAGATAGAACAAAAAACAAAGAGGCCCGGCGGCCTCTTTTTCATATCATGGCACCGCCGCAAAGAAGCGCCAGCCCGACAAGGCTGACCGCTCCGAGCAGTACGCCAACAAACAGGTTGCGCATCACCCCGAAATAGAAGGCCACGGCAACGGCCACAGCCACAAGCCTTATCCAGACGGGGATCGAAGTCAGAGCGCCGGTCGGAAACAGGATCAGCCGTGTGATGACACCGGCCACCAGCGCATTGGCAACAGCGCGCGCCAGCAATATCCATTCGCTGTTATCCCTCAAACGTCCGGCAAAGGCCACCCCGAGCCAGCGCCACATGTCCGTTGGCAGCGCAGCCCCCAGCAGAACAAACAGATAGGGCCACCAGAAGGCGTCAAGACTGTCATAGAAAAGCGTCATTGATGCCGCCTCCAATAGCCGATCCCATAGGCGGCCAGCCCGCCGACAAGCCCGGTCAGCACCAGCCCCATCTCGGGCACCAGAAGGGCAAAGAGCGGCCCCAGCAAAAAGCCGAAAACAAGCGCCAGCTTGTCCGACAGCAACCGCGCCGCACTTGGCAGTGTGAGAATGAAATAAAGCGGTGTCATCAGGAAAAGCGCCGCAGCGATCACCGGCGGCACGGCCCCCGCGATGCCATGCCCCAGAGCCACAATACCGGTACTGATCACCGCCAGAGAGACAGCAAAACCGGCAAAGAAGGGCATCCGCGCATAGCGCGGCAGGGCGGGCAGCTCCTTCATGCCGAACACCCAAGCGGTGATGGCGGTGAAATGAGCCACCAGCAGCAGCTGCCAGCGACGGGTGCCGGCATCTCTCACCTCCGGCACGAAAGAAACCACCATCGGCATCATCCGCACCGATGCCATGGCAACAGCCACGAAGATGGCCAGCAGGCTGGTGCCTGAAAGAATGCCGCCGATCAGGATCACATTGCTTGGAATGGCCCATGCTGTCAGGGTCATGAACATCGCCAGATACAGATCGACCCCACTCTCATAGGTGAAGCTGCCAAAACCGAGATAGGAGAAATAGAGCACGATGGCAGGCGTCGAAAGCAGATTGCGCATGCCGCGGCGATACCAGTAAAAACCGGAAAGCTGCTCATCAGACGCCGCAAGCTTCGTCTCATCGGGAATTTTCATTGAGGACATAAGACCCATCGGGCAAGGAAGGGAAACAGGAAGAGTTCCAAATCTGACACAGTTCCAAGCACCATTCAACCTGCCAGTCCGGCAGTATCTATCTTAATTCAAAAGAGAATTGTGCAAATTTAGACATTTACCAGCGCCAGAATGCAGGCATCAGAATGGTCAGAGCGGACAGGATTTCCAGTCGCCCGAGTATCATCTCGATGCTCAACAGCCATTTGGCGATATCAGGCAGACTGCTGAAATTGCCCGCAGGGCCAATGATCGGGCCAAGGCCGGGGCCCACATTCGCCAGCGCCGTGGCCGAAGCGCTCATCGCGGTCACAAAGTCCAGACCGCAGAGCTGCAACGCAATCGCAAACACCATGAAGGTTAGAAAAAACAGAAAGATGAAGCTGAGCGTGGACGCAGCCATCTCGTCATCCACCACCTTCGTGCCATAGCGCATCGGTACGATACGGTTGGGATGAATGAGCTTGGCAACCGCATTCTTGATGATCAGCCATGCGATCACGAAGCGGAACTGCTTGATACCGCCAGCCGTCGAGCCAGAACAGGCACCAAAGAAGGTCAGGATGAGAAACAGCACCACAAACAGTGCGCCCCATTCCTGATAGTCTCCCGCACCATAGCCCGTGGTCGTCACAATCGAGATGACGTCAAACAGCGCGATGGCGAAATCCTCGATCACCGGACCGGGCGAGAGCCATTGCTTGGCGAAGAAGATGATCACGGCAGCAATCAGCACACCCTTGAGATAGAGCCCGATTTGCGGATCTCTTGCCCGGTCTTCCGAGAAGAAGCGGATCATGTAAAGGAAGGGCAAGCCACCAAAAAACATGAAGAGCGAACCGGCAAAATAGATCCCCACACTTTCGAAATGCGCCATCGACCCATCGGAGGTGGAATATCCCCCCGTCGACAGGGTCGTCATCGCATGGTTGACCGCCTCAAAGAAGGTCATGCCAAGCGCGAAATAGGAGAAGGCACAGGCCGCCGTCAGGAACATATAGACAAAGGCGATCTTGACCGCGAATTCCCGAATACGCGGATAGGGATTATCGCTCTGCTCGGAGGATTCCAGAAAAAACAGCTTCTGCCCACCCGAACCGAGCATCGGCAGAATGGTGATGCCGATGGCAACGATGCCCAAGCCCCCCAGCCACTGCATCAGCGAGCGCCAGAAAAGCAGCCCCGGCGCCATGCTGTCCAGCCCACTCAACACGGTAGAGCCGGTGGTGGTGAAGCCCGATGCCGATTCGAAATAGGCGTCCGCATAGCTGATGCCAAGCGAGGAGAAATAGAGCGGCAAGGCGGCAAAGGCACTGAGTACGAACCAGCTGCCATTCACAAACAGGATAGAGCTGCGAATGCTCCATTCGCCTTCCTGCCCGCGCATGGCCAGAAACAGCGCCACACCAAATCCGACGGATATGGAGCCGCCACCAAGAAAGGCGTGCCAGTCGTTGCTCTGATATGCCAAATCGACAATTGCGGGAAAGAACATCATCCCGCCCAATGCGGCAATCAATATCCCGAGTGCTGAAAGCACGGGGTCACCTCTTCATTGCGGAACCATCTGGATTGTTTATCCACCAAACCAGCTCCGGGTCAAGCGCAAGCATGAGGATTGAGAAAAAAGGCCCTCTCTCCTGCACGCTCTCTTGCATGGCAGCCGCCATGCAATCACTTTCGTCGCGCAATGGCGGCAAGCTTACTCCGCCCTTGCGCTGTTGCAAAGTGTTCAATGCGGCTTGCCGCGCTCCGTTTCCCGCAGGCGGGCACAAGGCCCTTTGCTCATGCATCAAGCAGGTCCGTGCCATAGGAATTGTCAACGGTGCAGAGCCATCTGCCGCCCTCGGAACGCTTGAAGACATAGCTGGCGCGACGCACCAGCGTCAGATCCCAACCATCGGCATCCACCGTATCAAGGAAGCTCTTCATGATCACCAGCGCGGTGTCCGCCCCTTCCATGACTTCCATTTCCCCCTGCCGTACGGTCAGACGATGCTTGAAATGCTCGGCGATGGCTTCGAAAGCCTCCCTGATGCGCGCTTTGCCCTGCACTGTCTTGCCGGGCTTGACGACCAGCGTCGCGTCTTCGGCATAAAAATCCATCAGGCTGTCAAAATCCTCAGCCGAGATTGCCCGGTCTGCAGCCTTTATCACTGATCGTAATGCTTGATGGGTCATTTCCGTCTCCTGTCTGGTTACACCCCGCGAGACGGCAATAAAAAACCCGCCTCAGGCGGGTTCCGATAAGCGATATGCACACACGAAAGCCCACCATTCAAAGAATGGTGAGAATAATCGACTGATACTGGGTGCACATCTGGTTCATGTTTCAAGCATGTATAGCCAATTGATCGGCAAGGCAAGCCCATTTGTCGGCAAAGCGGCCATCAATCACCGCCAAAAAACCGTTGATACAAAAGCGTCAGAGCCAGAAACAGCCCGGCGGCAAGCGTCAGAATATTCTTGATCAGCTCCACACCACTGGCCATTCCGGTCTCCGGATCGATCAGACTGCCAAATATCCCGTTGGGAAAAGCGGCCCGCATGATCGCGCTCGCCCCCATCAGGGACACCAGCGCAAAGGCGAAGAAAAGCAGCAAAATCCGCAACCATCCGGGCATTTGGGGAAACATCATGCAAAAGCGCCAGCGTTACCGCTGGCGCTCCTTGTCATCATTTCTTGTCAAGCTTGGCAACGCTGGGAACCGAAGCCTTCTTTTTGGAAGACGTGCGGCGTCCACCCTTTTTCTCTTCGGGTTTGGCGGCAGCTTTGGCGGTGCCTTTCGGCTTGGCCTTCGTGATCGGGTTCGCCTCGGCCTTGACCGGCTCTTCGTCGTCGATCACGGTCAGGAACAGCTTTTCCATATTGTCCAGATCGATATCGACGCGCACCGTGCCACCCTTGATCAGCTTGCCAAACAGGATCTCCTCGGCCAATGGCCGTTTGATATGTTCCTGAATGACGCGCCCGAGCGGACGGGCACCCATCTTCGGATCATAACCCTTCTTGGCAAGCCAGGCGGTGGCCGCGTCGGTCAATTCGAAGGTCACGCCACGGTCAGCCAACTGGGCTTCCAGCTGCATAACGAATTTGCGCACCACCTGATGAATGACGTCCGTCGGCAGGGCAGCAAACGGAATGACAGCATCCAGACGGTTGCGGAATTCCGGCGTGAACAGCTTGTTGATCGCTTCCTCGTCATCGCCAGAGCGCTCGCTCTGGGTAAAGCCGATCGCGGGCTTGTCCATTTCGGCTGCACCGGCATTCGTCGTCATCACCAGAATGACATTGCGGAAGTCAACCTGCTTGCCGTTATGGTCGGTGAGCTTGCCATGATCCATCACCTGCAACAGGATATTATAGAGATCCGGATGCGCCTTCTCGATTTCGTCGAGCAGCAGCACACAATGGGGATGCTGGTCAACGCCATCGGTCAGCAGGCCACCCTGATCAAAGCCGACATAGCCCGGAGGCGCGCCGATCAGGCGGGAGATGGTGTGCTTCTCCATATATTCGGACATGTCAAAGCGCAGCAGTTCCACGCCCATCAGATCGGCCAGTTGCCGCGTCACCTCGGTCTTGCCAACCCCGGTGGGGCCAGAGAAGAGATAGCTGCCGATGGGCTTTTCCGGCTCGCGCAAACCGGCCCGGGCCAGCTTGATCTGGCTGGTCAGGGCATCAATGGCCTGATCCTGACCATAGACCATCCGCTTGAGATTGACTTCCAGATTGGACAGCACTTCCCTGTCGTCCTTGGAAACGGTCTTTGGCGGAATGCGGGCCATGGTGGCAACCGTGGCTTCCACTTCCTTTACCGAAATGCTCTTGCGCCGACGCGAGGCAGGCAGCAACTGCTGAGCAGCCCCCGTCTCGTCGATCACGTCAATCGCCTTGTCCGGTAATTTCCTGTCATGAATATAGCGCGCCGAAAGCTCCACCGCCGATTTGATGGCGTCATTGGAGAATTTGACGCTGTGATAATCCTCGAAATAAGGCTTCAGCCCCTTGAGGATATCAATCGCATCGGGAATAGATGGCTCATTGACATCGATTTTCTGGAAACGGCGCACAAGGGCGCGGTCCTTCTCGAAGAACTGGCGATATTCCTTGTAGGTGGTCGACCCCATGCATCTAAGATTGCCCGCGGCAAGGGATGGCTTGAGCAGGTTGGAAGCATCCATGGCGCCGCCAGACGTGGCACCCGCTCCGATCACCGTATGAATCTCGTCAATGAACAGGATCGCCCCGTCAAATTCCTCGATTTCCTTGATGACGCGTTTGAGGCGCTCTTCAAAATCACCGCGATAGCGGGTCCCTGCCAGCAGGGTGCCCATATCGAGCGAGAAAATGGTAGCCCCCTTGAGAACATCAGGCACCTTGTCGTCAACGATCCGTTTGGCCAGACCTTCAGCAATCGCCGTCTTGCCAACGCCGGGGTCACCGACAAACAGGGGGTTATTCTTGGACCGGCGGCAAAGCACCTGAATGGTGCGGTGGATTTCGGCGTCGCGCCCGATCAGGATATCAATCTTGCCGTCCCGAGCCTTGTCATTCAGATTGACGGCATAGGCCTTGAGCGCTTCTGTCTTGCCGCCGCCCTCTTCCTCGTCATCATCGAAATCGAAATCGTCTTCCATGTCATCATCCGCGCCAGAAGGCGGCACGCCATCGGAAAAACCGGGCGCCTTTGCGATACCATGGGAAATATAATTGACCGCATCATAGCGGGTCATGTCCTGATCATGCAGGAAATAGGCGGCATGGCTCTCCCGTTCGGCAAAAATGGCAACCAGAACATTGGCTCCGGTAACCTCTTCGCGGCCCGAGGACTGCACATGAATGACCGCGCGCTGGATAACGCGCTGGAAACCGGCTGTCGGCTTGGAATCCTGCCCCTTGTCCATCACCAGATTGGAAAGCTCATTGTCGATATAGTCGAGCAGATTCTTTTCCAACAGATCCAAATCCACTCCACAGGCGCGCATCACTGCCGCCGCATCGCTGTCATCAATCAATGCGAACAGCAGATGTTCGAGTGTTGCAAACTCCTGAAACCGCTCATTCGCGGTCATCAGAGCCTTGTGCAAAGCAGCTTCCAGACTGTTAGAAAATGATGGCACTTGCTATCCTCACTTTTTTTCCATGATGCATTGCAGCGGGTGCTGGTGTTGATGTGCGAAATCCATGACCTGGCTCACCTTCGTCTCCGCCACCTCATAGGTAAAGACACCACACTCCCCAACACCATGATGGTGAACGTGAAGCATGATACGGGTTGCATCTTCTCGGCCCTTGTTGAAAAACGCTTCCAGAACGTGAACGACAAACTCCATTGGCGTGAAGTCATCATTCAACAGCAGGACCCTATACATATTAGGACGCTTGGTCTTGGGTTTCGATTTTGTTGTGACCCCAAGGTCTTCATCTTCATCCAGGCGACGAATATCCTTACTCATTGTTTGAGTTGTCTCCACATATTCTCCCCGGCCGGATGCCGGGTTATTCTTTTGGCTGGGCTCATTTTATCCCCAACAGATTGCCACAACAGGCCCCTTGGGTCCTCATGAGTCGAGCCCCCATAGATATGAGTTTGACACACAAAAAACCCCAGATGCCACAAAATAATGTAAGCACGCTCTCCTTCCATTGTAAGGGTATATGCTTCCATAGCAAAACAGAACTTATTTTCACAAATTACCAAACGAAATCAGATACATAATCCAATTACAGCAAAAATCGGCCAATAAAAATTTTTCGCAATATGCTGTGCGGCCCACATTTTTTACCTTTTCCTAACCGAGATTCCATACCCTTTGAAAAGGAATGCGACGGACAGGCATTTTGCTCGTCAGCGTCGCAAAAAGCAACAAAACCCAAAAGCGGAAAAATCCGTCAGTTATGACAAACATTCAAAGGACGTCAAGTGTTTAGAGTAGCGTTCAGAGCCACACGGCGCGCCCCGATTGCGCGCCCAGCAATTATGATCGCCGCAGCCTTTTTTATGGCGATTGCTGCGCTGGCCCCCTCTTCCGCCCAGGCCAATTCCAAATATGCTGGCTATGTCATAGACGTCAAAAGCGGCAAGGTGCTTTATTCCAACAGCGCCAATTCCCTGCGTTATCCAGCCTCGCTGACCAAGATGATGACGCTCTATATGGTGTTCGAGAAACTCGAGCAGGGCGAATTGTCCCTGAGCAGCCGTCTCAAGGTTTCAAGGCATGCAGCCGGACAGGCACCTTCCAAGCTGGGCCTGAAACCGGGCAGCACCATCAGTGTCAAGGATGCCATCCTTGCGCTGGTTACCAAGTCAGCCAACGATGTTGCCGCCGTGATTGCGGAAAATATCGGCGGAAGTGAATCCAAATTCGCCAGCATGATGACATCAACGGCCCGCTCCATCGGCATGTCCCGGACCACCTTCAAGAATGCTTCGGGCCTGCCCAACTCGCAACAGCGAACGACAGCCGCCGACATGGCGCTGCTGGGACAGGCTTTGCAGGACCGTTTTCCGACCTATTACAAATATTTCAACACCCGCGTCTTCCAGTATGGCAAGGCACGCTACGGCAACCACAACAAGCTTCTGGGCCGAGTCAAGGGTGTTGACGGCATCAAGACCGGCTATACCAACGCATCCGGCTTCAACCTGGTCACCAACGTGAAAACCGGAGACCGTCACATTGTTGCCGTTGTCATGGGTGGACGGACCGGCGCCAGCCGCGACGCCCAGATGCGCAAACTGATCAAGGACTATCTGCCCAAGGCCAAGACCGGACGACGCATGACTGCGCTGGTCGGAACGCCAGCCAAGCGCAGCTACGTCCAACTGGCAGAAACGGTTCCTCTGCCAAAAGCGAAAACCATTGCACCGGCAGGCACCATGCTTGTTGCTTCTGCAGCCCCGGCTCTGCCCAAGGCGTCCACCATCAGCCCGGCTGCTATCGAGCAGTCGCCGATGGAGAGCGAGAATGCGCTGGAAACCGAAGCCGTACAGCTCGACATTCTGCCAAGGGCAAGCAGCATGGGCACCACGTCAGCAGTACGTCAGGCCGTGGCAGCAAGCGTCGATACCCTGCCAGCACCGCGTGCAGAGCTGACAACAGCGTCGCTTACGACCGCCGCGCTGGCCATTCCACCACTACCGCGCCCGGCCAACGATGCCATTGGCGATCTCTCGACCCATGCCGCAGCACTGCCTGAAGCCGCGCCGATCCGCGAGACGGTACCGTCCGGCTGGCAGATCCAGCTTAGCGCCACCCCTTCTCTGGAGGCTGCAAATGACATTCTTGACAAGGCCCGTGCAAGCAACAAGAGCCTGCTCAAAGGCCGCGTCAATCACACCGAAACGGTTCAGAAAGGCAACAGCACCCTTTATCGAGCCCGTTTCGCCGGCTTCCCGAGCAAATCTGCCGCACGAGACGCCTGCAGCACCTTGAAGAAACAGAAATTTGCCTGTTTGGCACTGAATCCCTAAGAGTAATTGAGTAACAGGAGATCAGTCATGTTTTCCGAGCAAGACGGATTTGGCAGCGTTGATCTTGGAGGCGAGAAAAGTGGAGCCCCCGTGGTCCGGGTGGAGCCGCTTCATCAGGCGCCTATGAGCGTCAACAATTTCCGCCTCGCTGGCACCCGCCGCAAGCCCAAGCACCTGATAGGCTTCCTCCTGGGTCATGGGGCCAGAGTCAGACGCGCGTCCTTCCCGCGCTGCCGGGTCAATATCGAAGCTTTCTCGCCAGTCGGGGTACCGGCCATCAAGATAAGCTTCAAGTAGATCGCGGCTTTCCTTGTCGCCACCAACTTCGTGCCAGAGGCTGCCCAGTTCTGCCTCGGCCAAACTGTCCAGCTCCCGCCCCTCGAAGCTCCCCGCCAGCACCTGACCGATTATGATGCCCGTATCATGATCAAGCGTCATTTCCAGCGCCGCAGTTCGGACGGTCGATCCCCTCCCGCTCTCCTGATCTGCCCCGGCCAGATAGCTTTTCTTGCGCAACAGAGACCAGGCAAACACCGCCAGCGGCATGGCCACGACCCATTGCCGCCGGATCAGGAAAAAGCCCGCCAGCATCAGACAGACAACCCCGCCCAGCTTGTAGAGCAGCGAAACCACATCGCCCGGCGGCGCATAAGCTGCCCAGCGCACGATCAGAAGAACGCCGACGAAAAGGAGAAAACCGGCCAGCAGATAAATCATGTTGGATGCTCATCCTTACTTTTTTGAGGGCAGTTTGGGCAATTGCTTCTGCAAATCCTGCGGCAAACGGGTCACATCGCGCCCCGATGCCGCATAGGCCGCAATACCTTTGAGATAATCGGACAGCTTGAATTTGGCCCCTTTGTCAAACTGACCATAGGCGCCGCCAGTCAATCGCGCAATTGCCTTGAAGACATGGGCCGCCATGGCATCGGTCCCTTCCTGAAAGACAAAAACCGGAACACCCCTCAAGGCAACGTCACCGGCCAGCCCGACAATGACGTCGGGATCCTCTTCCAGACAATCACCAACATAGACAACCGCATCGATGCGCGTTTTTCTGGCCTCATTTTTCACATGTTGGAGAATGCGGCCCAACTGTGTGCGCCCTGCCCGACAGTCAAACCGCTCCATCCATCCGATCATGTCGGCCGATGACAGGGTCCAGCGACTGGCGCGGCATTCGTTCGTTCCGCGAAAATAGACCAGTTGGGTGGCCAGCCCGCCATGCTTCTGGGCGACGTCAAACATCTCGCTTTGCAGCGAACAGGCAACATCCCATGTCGGTTGACGCGACATGGTCGCATCAAGGGCAAAGATCAGATTGCCGCTTGCCGGTTTCAGCCCCTGCGCTTCCTGCGCCTTGCGCACCAGCTTCGCCTTGGAAAGAAATGCCGCCACCTCGCCTTTGTCCGAACGCACGGATGGAGCCGATTGCTCTGTTCTCTCAACCAATTGATCTTTTTTCTCGACCATTATGGTCTGTCCTCCCGGGCACGACTGGCATTGGCTTTGTTGAAAGATATTCCTTTCACTATGTAGTCATGTATCGAAAAAAGCCAACCACTCAAATGGTTTCGCAAGCCACAGGGGCTAGAAACAAAGCGCACGCCTCATTGTCCGGCTCGCGCCGAGCGCCAATCCCCAATTGCCTCAAAGCAGGCCAAGTTCCGCAAGTTCGCGTCGAAAATCGGCGGGCAAATCGTCATCCTGTCGCAGCGGGTCGATATCTTTGGGGGCTTCATTATCCTTGAGATAGCGCCAGCCCTGAAAGGCCCGTTTGGGCTGGGACTCGGTGCGGATCAATGTCGGCTCCATGACGATCTGACATCTGGAAATGCCGTCCTCACTGACAATCTGCCTGAGATCGATGATTGGCTGACGCGCCAGAATCATGCCCTTGATAACCCAGTAAAGCGATCCACCGTCGAGCAGTTCCTCGCGTCGCTTCGGTGTCATGCGCGTCGTGTGAATATGCTCCTGCGGCTCTCCTGCCAGAGCAAGCAGATGCTGCCTATGCTCGATCCAGTGTTCCAGATCATCAACGCTGTCGACGCCAACGCACAATTTTACAATATGAACAGTCATGCCGGTTCCTTATCACGCAGTTCATACGCTATAAAGATAAGAACGGATCGCCTAAACTTGGTCATGGATTTATGCACATTTTGCTATAAGTTATAAAAAGCGAATTTTCTGAATTCGCCACTTCAGACAGGGAAAGACTCGATGCGAATATTTGTTACAGGCGGCACCGGTCTGGTTGGCCGAGCCATTGTCAAAGCATTTCTCAAAAGGGGTGATGACGTCACCACTTTAGCCCGTTCTGACAAAAGTGCTGATATTCAAAGAGAATTGGGCGCAACTCCGATCCGTGGCAGCCTGACCGATCCGGGCGACTGGGTCAATCTCGCTCTCGAACATGAAGCTTTCATCCACGCCGCTGCGACCTTCGACAACGACATGGGCAGCGTTGATCACAATCTGGTGCGCGCCCTTCTGGAGCAGGCCCAAAGCCTTCCCGAAGAGCATCAAATTCCGTTCCTCTATACCGGAGGCTGCTGGCTATATCCCGAAGAGCCGGTCATCCCCATTTCGGAACGCCACATGCTTGAGCCAATGCAGGAATTCGAGTGGATGCTGGACAGCATAGAGCAGCTCAACGAATGCCCGAACTTCCTGCTGACTGTCATCCATCCCGGCCTTGTCATCGACAAGGGGCGCGGCTTCATCGCCAATTATGCCCGCGACTTAAGGGAAAATGGTGAAATCACCATCGTCGATTCCACCGAAACCCATTTCCCCATCGTCCATGCGGATGATCTGGCACAGCTCTATGTGAGCGCCCTTGACAATCGGGGCGACGGATTGCTGCTCAACGCCAGCGCCATAAAAAGCGCCACAGCCGGAGAAATTGGGAAGCTGGTTGCCCAGAATTGCAAGCTGCCCTATCAGGCCAGCGTCATCTCCATTGAAGAAGCTCAGGAACGCCTTGGCAGTTGGGCGTCCGCCCATGCCCGCTCGCAACGCATGTCTTCCGACCGCGCCCGCCAGTTGCTGGGCTGGGCCCCTCAATATGACACCATCGAAAAGCTGGTGCAGGAGAGCCTACTGGAGGATCGCTGAAATTTCTTCAGCCACAAGGTTTGTTGACAGGAGCGCACCGCTCCCTGGCCACCTTTTATGTGCATTTTCGGCCGAAGGATGATGGCCATCCTTCGGCTTTTTCGTTGCCTGCATTCTGCGAAAATCCCCGCCCTCTACCACCTTATTCCATAGCCCGTGCGTCATATTTTTCCTTGACTTAATATTCGAATATACTAAATTAGCAAAATCTAATGATACTTTGACCAGCGCCAAGCAGACCCGACGCACGTCCCCCAAGCGCGGGTTTGCCGCGCTGATTGATTTCAAAGCAGGACCGGGAATGGCAGAGGATTCTTCAATCGAAGCTTTGGCGGATCAGGCAGACGAAGTCGCGCGACTTCTGAAACTGCTCGGCAACGGCAATCGCTTGAGGATCCTTTGTCAACTCACGGATGGCGAAGACAAATCGGTCAATTGCCTTGCCGATCGTCTCAATATAAGCCAGAGCGCCCTTTCCCAGCATCTTGCCAAAATGCGCGAAGATGGCCTGATTTCAGGCCGCCGCGACGCTCAAACGATTTATTACTCCATATCAGATGGAAATGCCGAGCTGTTGCTGAGTGTCCTCAAGGATCTCTACTGCTCAAATGAAAACAACGACGATTCTCAGGCAAAGGCCGAGTGATTTTCAAGGAAAGCCCGCACGAAATGGCTAAAAAGCAAATTGTCAGACAGATCAACCATGATGAAGCGAAAGCCCTGCTGAACAAGGGGGCCATTCTGATTGATGTTCGCGAGAAGATGGAACTGATGATGAAGGAAGTACCCACCGCCCTGCATCATCCCCTTTCCTCGCTCAACGGCCCCATAGACACCAATGGCGCTCCGGCAGCCATTTTCTTTTGCGCTTCAGGGGCACGCACAAACGGCTATGCCCGCCAACTGGCCGCTTGCGTCGACTGCGACGCCTACATGCTGACTGGTGGCGTTCACGCTCTCTCGCGCATGGGAGTGGAAACCAAGAGCGGGCTGTCAAAGCTTTTTGGCCGCTAAGGCAGCTGCCAAGCTGTTATCCTGCTGAAAAGCAGACCCTGAAAATGAAAAAAGCGTGGGCTCTACCCACGCTCTTTTTTTCGGATCCTCCGCACAACTCTCTTTTGTGCGCTTAACCAGCAGCGATTGCTACCGTATCAAATGCTCCGAAGAAATACACAATGGCAAGAATGGCACCAAGTGCCAGAACCGCTTTCATTGTGACGCCCCAACAAGAAACGTTGACTTCGTTGTCCATGTAACCTCAGCTATCACGACTATATGATACCGCACACTCATGGGATGAGCGCGGAGGTCCTCTTGTTAACGTCTCGGCAAGGAATTGGCAACCATTAAGGCATGCGTCCGCTGCAAGGCAGCTAGTGAAGTCAAAAGTCGCTGAAGAATCAAATAGCTAACAAGTAAGAAATTTGTGCGTAATGTGGCAAATTCGTGTTTCAATCCGACACAACATGACCGATTATCCAGAAAAAGCAGCTGACACCGCTCAATTGGCAGGACAAGTCCCATGATTCCATTCTCCACCCTGGATATCGTAGCCCTCGCTTGGTATCTCGTGATCTGGCTCGGCTTTACCTATATTGTCGATTATTCCCCCCTTAAGGACCGCAATATCTCGGTATCGATGGCAGCCCACAGGCGCCGCTGGATGCGCGCTCTGTCGAAACGGGAATTCCGCATGATCGACACGGGCATCCTCAATGGCCTGCAAAATGGCACTGCCTTCTTTGCCTCCACTTCGCTTTTGGCCATTGGCGCGGGCTTCGCCATGCTGAATGCAACCGACATTGCCATGAAGGTCACCCGGGATCTGGCCCTGCCAGTGGAAACCTCCCCCGAACTGTGGGAAATCAAGGCCCTGTGCCTTACGGCAATCTATGTCTATGCCTTTTTCAAATTCGGTTGGGCCTATCGCCTGTTCAACTATACATCGATCCTGATCGGGGCCTTCCCCTATGAGGCTGATGCCAGCAAGGAAGAGATCGAGGAAGCGATTGAACAGGCCGCCGAAATGAACACGCTGGCGGGTCATCATTTCACCCTCGGCTTGCGCGGTTTCTTCTTTTCCGCACCGGTATTCGGCTGGTTCATTCATCCCGCATTGATGATTGCAGGCGCCACTCTTGTCGCCTTCGTGCTTTTGCGGCGACAGTTTTTCTCTCGCCCGCAGGTGATTGCCAAACACAATCTCTAGCCCCCGAAAGGCGCAAAGAGGCAGCAGAAAGCCAGGGACAAGCGCCCCCGGCCTGTTGCCTCTTGCATCTATTTGGGTCAAAGGGGTAGCATCCTACCTCTCGAACGTCTCAACGATCTGCAGATTCTTCCCGATGGCGAACCACACGATCCGCAAACCGACACCGCTCGACCTGTTCCTGATGCTGTTCCTGACGCTGGTCTGGGCTTCGTCCTTCATCGCCATCAAGGTGGCCGTTCCAGAAACCGGCCCTGTCTGGCTGGCCGCCATTCGCGTCTGCATCGGCTTTGTCGTATTGCTGCCCTGGACGCTCTATCGCGGCATCCTCTTGCCCAGATCGGCTGCAAGCTGGATCAACATGCTGATCATTTCGCTGCTCAATGTATCCGTGCCATTCATGCTGATCTCTTGGGCCGAGCTAACCATTTCAGCCGGTATCGCCTCGCTTTTGCTCGGCACAGGCCCTCTGCTGTCGCTCATTCTAAGCCACCTGACAACCCATGATGACAAATTCAACCGCTTCAAGGTTATAGGCATCATTCTGGGCTTCTCTGGCATCACGCTGGTAGTCGGTCATGAAGCACTTCAGTCGGTCGGAAACGGCTCCGTCATCGCAATGATTGCGGTTCTGGGGGCCTCGCTCTGCTATGCCATTTCCGGCGCGATGATCCGCAAGGTCAAGGATGTGCCCCCCACCCGCCTTGCAACGCTCATTCTCGGCTTTGCCTCCATGGAGCTGATCGGGCTGGGGCTGCTGCAAGGCTTGCCACCACTGGGCAGCATTTCAGACAAGGCATGGATAAGCCTCATCTTTCTGGGTCTGCTTCCGACCGGACTGGCAACGATACTGCGCTATCGTCTGATCTGGGCTGTCGGCGCCAGCTTCTTTTCACTGGGCATGAATCTGATCCCGGTTTTCGGCGTCATCCTAGGTGCGCTTCTTCTCTCGGAAAAGGTTGCCCTGACCACATGGGTCGCGCTGATGCTGATCCTTGCCGGACTGATGGTGGCCCGCACCTCGCCAAAGGAAAAATGATTGTCCCGGGCAGGAAGACCACCCTTGCCCGTTACATCAGATCCAGAAATTTGGCATCGACGAAACCGACCTTGCCATTGATCTGCACTTCGCAGACGCGGCTCTTCAGCATCTTGCGCCGCTGGGAAAGGGTTCCATAAGCCCAGTCGCGAAAACTGAATTCACCGCGACACCAACGCAACATCACACCTTCGGTTCCTTTTGCCAGAGGATATTTCCGCGCCGAATTTTCCTCCGGAGCGGCCCGCAAATAGGTGTCCTTGAGCACGACATAGATCGAATCATAAGGGCTCTGCGCCCCCTTGGCCATGCTGGCATCCGGGCTCAGAACCATTGCTGCTGCCAGCAAAAGCGCGCAGGAAAGCGCCCTTGTTTCAAATTTCATGATGTCTTTCTCCGTCTTTCAGTTCGCTCCAACCTGCCCTCGGAACAAGGCCACTTTATGAAGCGACACAAGGCATCAGCAAGACATTTCTGGCAAAAAATCAGACAATGGACAATCAGCGCAAGGGATCGTTGGGCCACACCCCGGCGGTTGCGAGTTCGACCACATTCTCGAACGGGTCGCGAAAATAGATGCTGCTGCCACCAAGAGGCCATGTCACCGCACTTTCAATGGCGACACCGCTTTCGGCCAACTTGTCAATCCAGTCCTCCAGATCCTGCCACTCGATGCGAAAGGCAAAATGGGCTGGCCCTCTGGCATGGTGCCCCGGCACCCTTTGTCCATCGATCACGGCATCCTGCTCGCAGGCACCAAGCAGACAGGCAATCAGAACCTGACCGGGCGCCACATCATAGGCATCAATGCGCTCGCCCTTGACCATGCGCCTGAGACCGAGCAGATCATGATAGAATTGATAAGCCGTATCAAGGTCATCGACATAGACCGGCGTTTCCAGAATGGAAGTGATTTTCGCGACCATGCCTCTCCCCCTTCAAGACTTGATCAAAGCAGTCCGAACCACCAGCCAGCAAGACCGAGAAAGGCGAAAAAGCCGACCACATCCGTCACCGTCGTAATGAAGACCGATGACGCGATCGCCGGATCTATCCCCGCCTTCTGCAAGCCGACAGGAATGAGAATGCCGGACAGCCCGGCACAGAAAAGATTGACGATGAGCGCCACGCCCATGACATAACCAAGCTGAATATTGGAGAACCAGAGCGCCGCAATAACGCCCAGTATCAGCGCAAAGGCAATGCCATTGACAATCGAGACCATGATCTCACGCGTGACCACGCGCAGCATGTTGAATTTGTCCAGATCCTGCGTGGCAAGCGCCCGCACCGCCACCGTCATGGTCTGGGTTGCCGCATTGCCCCCCATCGAGGCAACAATGGGCATCAGGACGGCCAGCGCCACCATCTGGGCAATCGTCGCGTCGAAAAGGGCAATCACCTTGGAAGCCACAACCGCCGTTGCCAGATTGACAATCAGCCAGGGCATGCGCGAACGCACCGTCTCCACCACGGTATCGGTGATTTCTTCGTCACCAACACCACCCAGTCGCTTGATATCTTCCGCCGCTTCTTCGTGGATGACGTCAACCACGTCGTCAATGGTGATAACACCGACCAGACGCTCGCCTTCATCAAGCACGGCGATCGACAAAAGGTCATAGCGTTCAAACTGGCGGGACACATCTTCCTGATCCTGATCCACCATAACAAAATGGCGCGCTTCATTCTGGATCTCGGAAATGCGCGTCGGTCTGCGCGAACGCAAGAGCGTATCGAGAGAAACGGTACCCAGCAGCCTGTGGCCGGGATCAATCACAAAGATCTGATGAAAATCATCGGGCAGATCAGCCGTTTCGCGCAGATAGTCGATGGTCTGACCAACCGACCAGAAAGGCGCCACCGCAATGAAATCCGTCTGCATCAGACGACCGGCGGAATCCTCGGGATAATCCAGCGAACGCTTGAGCTGCAATCTGTCGATTGCCGGCAAGGCCGCCAGAATCTCGGCCTGATCCTCTTCTTCCAGATCTTCCAGAATGACGATGGCATCGTCCGAATCCAGCTCACTGATCCCCTCGGCGACCAGTTCATTGGGCAATAATTCGACGATCTTGGAACGCAGGGAATCATCCAACTCGACCAGTGCGGTATAGTCGAAGGAATCGCCCAGCAGCTCGATGAAGTCGGACCGGTCTTTCGGATTGAGAGCCTCAATGATGTCGCCGAGGTCGGCCTCGTGCAGATCCTGGGTCAGGCTGACGAGAAGCTCGGAATTGCGCTCTTCAATGGCATCTTCGATGAGCTGGAACAGCTCCTGGGAAATCATCCCGCTCTCATCGCGCACCTGTTGCAAGACAGAGGCGCCATCCTGATTGATATCTTCGAATTGCACCTGAACACCTCTTGATTGCGAACCACATTCCGATACGAAAGGAATCTAGTCTGTTCTGCCGCAAAGCGCCATCAGACTTCAAGCCCTGTTTCTTTTCAAACACGGATATTCCGATTATCTGACTATATAACTATGGCTAACGCATGAAGGCCCATTGCGTCCACTTAGAAGAGTTATACTTTTCTACTAGACTTTGATCGCAGGCAAGCAATGGTGTCCAGCAAGGGGGGCGACTGCTTGTGAGGCGAAGGCCGACCAGTCGGGGCGCTTTGCATCCAGCTCAGAATGCCTGCCCGAATTTTGATTGTTTCCAAAGCACTACCGCTTGAGATGTCGCCTGATAGACAGCCTTGCCGATAGCCTCTCCCAAGGCGGTATGCAGACCGGCATAACTTGCGTCACCCTGCGGCGCAGCCAGCGCGATGCAATCCGTGCCGGTTCCCGTTGCCCTGCCCGTGGCAATCTTCAAATCGGCATCATAGACCGCCGCAGTCCGGGCTTCGCTTGCAATGGACATAGCCTCGAACAAAGCCCATTGCTGCAAGCCCTGCTCGATGATCACAGCCAGATTGATCGTGCCCCAGCCATCCTTACCCCAGTCCAGACGAGCCCCCACGCGCTCGGCATTGGAAAGCCCGGCGGTGCAAATCGCCGTCACATGCGCCTCTTCAACCTGCGCCTCGCAGACACGATAATTGCCAATATCACAAGATGTGAGCATGGTTACGGCATCCAAGGCACCGCGCTGGGAAAGCTCCTTTACAAGCCAGACCTGCGGGTCGACATCAAGGGGCAGATCGCTATTGTTCACCTTGCGCCAAAGAATCTGGCCAGCCTCTACCAGACCGGGCCGGTGTACCGCCCAGCTTGCAATCTGAAGCGGCCTCGAAAAGGCGACCGAAAGCCAGAGGCCATCATGATCAATCTTGCAGGTAAAAGACATTTATCTTGAGAATCTCACAGGCAAGGTCAAACTATGTCTTGCCCCGGAAAATTCTTCCGGCGGCTTGGGGGCCGGAGACGCTCTGAGGGGCAATCGACGGATCTCGTCATCAAGCGCCCGGTCGCCCGCGCTTTTAACCAGTGTTGCGGTCAAAACGCGTCCGGAACGATCAATGACAATCCGTACCACGCCGCTGCCGCGAACACCACGCATTTTAGCAGAGCGCGGATAACGCTTGTTTCTTTCGATCCAGCGCCGCAGCAAGGTGGAATAGCTCGCCCGCACGCCTTTCGATCCCGGCCCGGCCGCCTTGTTCGATGAGCCCCCGTCGCCTCTGGCCGAGGCCTTGCCCGAGTCTTGGCCAGAGACTTTGCCAGAGACTTTGCCAGAGGCTTTAGCAGCCCCGGCTTTTGCGCCTCCAGCCATGCGCCTGTCATGGGAGGAAACCGTCCGGCTGATAGCCCCCTTGTCACCATCGGCCTTGGCCAGTTCGGTCCGCTTTGGCTGAGGCGTGATTTTTGCCCTTGGCGCCACAATCGGCAACTGCGTTAAGGCATCCCCCTCCAGCAGAGAAACCTTGCCTGCCGGTGCTTCCTTCTTGACAGGCTCTTCGGACTTTTCGGGTTCTTCCGCCTTCGCTGGCCGCGCAATTTCCACGGCTGGCACTGGCGGCTTTTCGGTTTCAGCGACAACAGGTGCAGTCTCATCTGGCAGAGAGGTTTCTGCTTTCTCTTGCGATGGCGCAACATTCTCAGAGATCACATCCGGGGTCACTTCAGGGGCAACATCTGGAGCGACATCGGGCATAACAGCAGGCTCGGTTTCAACAACCTGCGTCTCTTCTGCCAGCTCTTGCAACGGAGGCACAGAAGCTGCTTCCTTTTCCTCTTCCGGCGCAATGGTGGCCTGAGGCTCTTCCCTGATGTCTAGGTCTTCATGCGCAGCTTTGGTATTGACGTCCATTTCATTGGAAAGATTATCATTCTGAGAAACATCATGCGCCGAAACCGGGTCTTCAGACTTTTCGATAAATTCTTCCGCCGCCCCGGCATCAGGCTGTTGCATCTGCGAGGATACTTCCCCCTGAGCGCCCGCGATCAGCGGCTCGTCATTCTCGCCATTGGTCAGATTCTCTGTTGGTCCACCGGCAATGCCCTGCCCCATATCGGGCATGATCGAGACAAGCATATCGCCTGCAAATGCACCGCCCAGATCATAGCGCGACTCGCCATCCAGCTCTCCCCAATAGGCAAGGGCAATCGCCAGATGCAGCAGCACACCAACGCTTATACCGACGCTCCACAAGGCCAATCTCTTCACCGCTGGCGCACCTCCAGCTTGACAGTCCCCTTGCTGTAGGAGCGAAGGCTTTGGGCAAGATCGAGCACTTGGGCAAAGTCAGCCCCGGCATCGGCACGTATCACCAGATCGCGCCCCTCTTCATCTTCCAGCAAGGCCGCCTTGAGCGCAGCAAGAGCTTCTTCGCGCTCAAGATGCGAGCGGAACTGCACCGCGCCCTTGGCATCGACAAAGAGCAGCAGCGCTGCCCCCTTCTCCTCGCTGGCGGCGCTTTGAGCCGGAGTGATATCCAGACGGGGTCGCTCGGCAACATGTCCCATCAGCATCAGGAAGATCAGCAGCAGGAAAACCACATTGATCATCGGCAGAATGGTCTCGCCAAATTCCGGCCGTTCCGGCTCATCGAACTTCATCGCGCGCCTCCGGAACCAGAGTAACCGCCTTCACGCCCATTGCCTTGAGCCGATCCAGAGCATCAACCCCTTGCTGAATCGGCACGGCCTGCGCCAGATAGACAGACACCGGCTGATCCTTGCTGACCGCAAGCGCCAAGGCCTCTTCAACGGGCGTGCCATTGCCGGTCGAAAGCACGCCCTCCGCGCTAAGTGACAGATGCAGCGCGAGGGTGCCCCCTCCTGCCCCTGTTCCGCCCTTGACCAGATCGATCACACGATAGTGGCTGAAGGAGGAAACCAGCATGAAAAAGACAATCAGAATAAAGATCACATCAATCAGCGATGTCAGGCTGACTTTCGGTCGCCGTCTTCTTTCTTCTGAAAAATCAAACGCCATCATTCAGCTCCGGCACTCAGCGCATCCTCTTGCGCCATCGCTGACGAAGGGGCTGGCCCATTCTCTCTCAAATTGCCGAACAAGGCATCTGTGGCCACACATTCCAGCCGATAGCGCAGGCTTTCGACCAGACTGTCCAGCAGCGCGTGCACCACCATGGCGCATAGCGCAATGACCATACCGGCCGCAGTCGTGATTAGCGCCACCCAGATCCCTCCTGCAAGATCGGAAGGATTGACTGCATCGCCCGATGCCTGCATCGCCTGAAAGGCATCAATCATGCCCAGCACCGTGCCCAGCAACCCCAACAAGGGAGCCGCAGTGACAATCAGCTCCAGCAAACGAAATCCCGTGCGAGCCTGCCTGAGAAAGCCTCTGACGACCAATGTCACGCTTTCCTCGATCTGTTCGCGATTGGCACCCGCCTTCTTGCGTTTCTCAATATGATAGCGCAGATCCTGAGCGGCACCGCTGCGATAGGAGAATGGCTGCAACAGGGCGATCTGCACCGCAGAAACAAGCGCGGTCGCGACCGTCAATATCGACAGGCCCGCCAGAGCGACAAGTGTCCAGCCTCCCATTTCAATGAGAAGCGACCAGAGTTCAAGCAACTGCTGTTTAAAAGCCATGAGGCTCTTCTCCTTGCAGGAAAAGGGGGTCGTGCTGTCCGCCTTCGACCAATTCGGTTGGAACTATGAATGACCGCTCACCCGATTCGACATTCTTGATGCGCACGCCATAGACTTCCTGCATCCGGCGTGCCGTCATCACATCCTTGGCCAGACCGTCATCGAGCAAAACGCCATCATTGAGAATGAGAATGCGCTCGCACCACTGGCTGGCCAATGACAGATCATGCAGGGAAACAACCACCGTCTTGCCCTGCCCGACCAGATGCCGCAGCATCCGCATCAGGCCGATCTGATGGGCCGGATCAAGTCCGTTTACCGGCTCGTCTGCGATGATGGTATTGGCTTCCTGTGCCACCAGTCGCGCAATGAGAACCCGCGCCTGCTCGCCGCCGGAAAGTTGATCAAAGGTGCGGTTGACCAGTGGCCCCAGCCCCATCATGCGGATCGCCCGGTCCACCGCTTCTTCATCCGCTGGCGAAACCCGGCCAAATGCCGTCTGATAGGGCATGCGCCCGAGCATGACCACATCGCGCACCATCAGCGGCCAGTGAACCACACGCTCTTGCGGCAAAAAGGCCACCCTGCGCGCCAGCTCCATGGCGCTCATGTCATAGCTGGGCAGATTGTCGATCAGGATTTCGCCATGGAAACGCACCAGCCCGACCAGCGCCCGCATCAGCGTCGATTTGCCAGCCCCGTTTGGCCCGATCAGCCCGATCAGCTCGGCTTTGTGCGATGAGAAGGTGACATGCTTGAGCGCCGTTGATTTTCCGAGCGAAACGCCAACACCAGTGCATTGAATGGACATCAGACAATCCTCCTTCTGATCTTGTGCAGAAGCCACAGGAAGAAGGGAGCCCCGATGATCGCGGTGACGACGCCCAGCTTGAGGTCCTTTTCCGGCAGAACCACACGCACGAGAAGATCGGCCAGCAGCAGGAAGGCCGCCCCGCCAAGCGCGCTCACCGGCAGCAGACGGCTCGGCTTGGCGCCGACAAGCGGCCGCAGCAGATGCGGCACGATAAGCCCGACAAAGCCGATCATGCCGGTAACGGCCGTGGCAGCCCCCACGCCAATTGCGGTGCCAAGAATGGCCAGTGTCCGGGTTCGCCTTGTATCAACCCCCAGCGATCGTGCCACATCCGGCCCCAGACTGAGCGCATCCAGCGCCCGGCCGGTCGAGAGCAGCATCGCCGCTCCGGCCGCCATGAACGGAACCGACAGCACAACATGCACCATGCTGCGGTCGGCCAGCGACCCCAGCAACCAGAAGACAATTTCCAGCGAGGCAAAGGGATTGGAAGACAGATTGAGCACCAGCGAGGACAGCGCATTGGCAAAAGAGGTAATCGCCATTCCCGACAGGATAAGGGTCAGAATATCCGAACTGCGCCCGGCAAGGACAAGCAGCAGCAACACCCCCAGCAACGCACCGGCTAGGGCCGCAACAGGAAGGGCATAAGGGAACGAGGTTGTCAGACCGGAAAAAATGGCCACAATCGCCCCAAGCGATGCCGAGGCCGAAACGCCCATGACACCGGGCTCAGCCAGAGGATTGCGCAACAACCCTTGCAGCACAGCGCCGCAAAGCCCCAGTGTCGCGCCGACGGAAAGGGCGAGAATGGCGCGCGGCAGCCTGATCTCCAGCAGAATGACATGATCAGCCCGCGCAATCTCGTCACTTCCAGCAAAGAGACCGCCAAGCGGATTGATCCAGACTTGCCCAACGGCAAGGGAGAGACAAAAGAGAAAGACGACCAGCCCCAGCAACAACGCAATCAGGAGCGAGAAAGAGGGACGAAGCATCGGCTAATTACCTTTTTCCTTCTGCATTATCTTCCTCTGCAAATCAGCCACCGCATCCACCGAGAATGGCCCGCCGCAAATCCAGTAGCGCGTATCCACCGTTATGCGGCGATTCGGACCGAACCAGTCCATCAAAACCGGATGGCTCAAGACCTGTGTCGCCCGCGCCGGTCCACCAGTCCACTGGGTCCAGCTCATGACATAATCGGGATTTTGGCGAATGAGCGCCTCAAGAGGAAATTTCACGGTACTGCCGTAAAAGCCAAGATCCTCACCCATATTATGCAGGCCCGTCGCCTTGATCATTTCATTGGTCAGCGTTCCGGCACCGCCGGTGTAGCTGCTCGGCTCATAAGAAGCCAGCACCTTATGTTCTCTGGGCGCATTTTTCTTCAGGTCTGCGAGCTTGTTGTCAAAATCGGTCAGCATATGGGCCGCGCGCTCCTGCTGCCCCAGCAACTGGCCCAGCCGCCTGATATTGTCCCGAATGCCGTCAAAGCCGCTAACGGGAGAAAATTGCTCCACCCGCACATTGAACTGCTTGAGCAGGTTGATCGTGTTGACCGAAAGATAGGGGCCAGCCAGCACCAGATCAGGCTGAAGCCGAATGATCTCTTCGGCTTTGCCGTGATTGATCTTGAAGCCGCGGGCCTTCTCAATCATGACCGAAGTATTGGGATCAACGGCAAGTCTGGAAACAGAAAGCAACTGCTCCGGATCGGCAATCAGCAAGGCCAGCTGATCCGTACAAAGATTCAACGAGACGACACGCTGGGGACGGGCAATGCTCCGCTCGGGCGCAAATCCAAAAAGGAAGAGTATACAGAGTGAAAGCAACATCCGGGCCATTGGGTCAGTCCCTGAATTGGAGAAAGGGCCGCGCAGTTTCCTGCGTGACCCCTCGCAAGATGAAAATCAGAAGTCGGCCTTCATACCGATATAGCCGGTGATGCCAGCGGTATTGTAACCATAGACTTCCTGATAGTCGGCATCGAGCAAATTCTCGACGCGACCATAAAGCTGTACCTGATCATTGATCTGATAATCGGCCCCGACATTGACCACGGCATAATCGGCCAGCGTGATGGGAGACGAGACATAGGACCAGGAGGGCGTCAGCGTCCATACATTGTCGGTCATGGATCCGTTGAACACGGCATCAGCGAAGACATGGGCCTTGCCATCAAGCAGGGACTGGGTGACCTGCACCGAGCCGCTATGACGCGGCGCGCGATAGATTGTCGTGCCGGACTGGGTATGAAGGTAACTGTAGGAAGCCTTCACATGCAGGGTGTCGGTCACAGCCAGATCAGCGGCCACTTCGATCCCCTGTTTTCTGGTCTCGCCTTCGGAGTTGCAAAGGCTGGTGGAAGCCCCTGCGCTGCAGCTCACAATCGCGTCGGTCAGGGTCTGGTTGAAATAGGTTACATCAACCGAGAAACGATCATCAAACATCGCCTGCTTGATGCCGAAATCCCAGCCGATGCTGCTTTCCGGTTTCAGATCCGGGTTGCCAACAAAGCTGGAATAGCTGCCGAACTGATCATAGAAGCTGGGATTTTTCACGCCCTTGCCCACCGAGGCATGCAGCCGCGAATTGGTCTCGTTGATCTGGTAGGCCGCACTGGTGCTGTAGGTGAAGGCATTCTTGAAATCGTCATTGATATCATAGCGCACAGCGGTATTGAGAAACAGCTTGTCCCAATATTGACCCTGATACTCGGCCACAAATCCATACAGATTGCGTTCCTGAGTGCCGTTATTCAGATAGCTGTCTTCAAAGCTCTCATTTTCCCATTCGGTTTCACCGGTGAGACTATGCTTGGCATCTGCAAAATTCGGAGAATCGAAAAAGAGCGTGCCCTGATAGCTCAGATGTGTCCGTTCGGTCTTGGCGACATAAAGGCCACCGGCATTCTGGTCGCTCTCCACATTGGTATATTCGCCCTTGAGCTTCTGAACAAAACGGTCATCCATCAGAGACCATGTCAGGCCCGCGCCGGTGTAGAATTCCTTGGTCTTGCTGTAGAGGCCCGCAGCATCGGTCGCCTTGCCGGTGGTATAATTGGTGTCATCCACTTCCGACTTGCGATCAACATATCGCGCAGACCCGCTGAATTTCACATTGTCGGAGAGATCGGCATTGATGCGACCATTCAGCGTCACGTTGCGATCACCATCATCCTCTGATCCGTCATCGGAAATATTGAAGCCATCCGTTCTGCGGAAAGCACCCGAAAAGGCATAATCAAAGCGATCATGACCGCCCGACATGCCAAGATCGAGCAGAGCCGTTCCGTCTGTGCCGGTCTCGGTTTTGATGGAGGCGTGATTGCCATCCCGTCTGCCGGACTTGGTGATGATATGAACCACACCGGCAACCGCATCAGACCCATAAAGCGCACTCTGCGGACCGCGCAGCACCTCGATGCGCTCGATATCGGCAACCTGTAAACCACCGAAGTCAAAGGACCCGTTGGCATTTTCGGTCGCCTCGATATCATCAATCAGCACCAGAACATGGTTGGTTTCCGAACCACGGATGCGAATGCTGGTCAAGCCACCGTAGGAACCGGTGCGGTTGACGATCACACCGGGCACCGAGCGCAGCGCATCGGCGACATATTTGATCTGGCCTTTCTCCAGTTCCTCGCCCGTGACCACACTATAGGCCCGACCGACCTTTTCCTCATCAACCGGCGTAAGACCGGCGGAAACAACCACCTCGTCCAGATTGAGATCTTCAGCATAGGCCGCTGTGGTTCCGAGCAGGCCAAGGGCAACAAGGCTGGTGACACCCATTTTTCCCGACATTGGATAAACTCCCAACAACGCTGAAACCGAGCAAAAACACCACAGAAACTCGTGGCTCCCGCGTTTCAGACATGGTCAATATCACTGTATCCAGACCACCGAACGACGCGCCTGAAAGCCGCCGATAATGATCCCGGAAACAATTTTCTTTTCTATGATGTCACCGCAACGGAAGGCCGCACCCAGACACACCCCGTATCCAAGGTCGGGTGACAGACAAGGGCAGGTCTCCTGGCTTCGCGGGTCCTCGCTGAACATTCCCCTTCCCAACGGCATGGTGCCAGTCAGTGGATCTTTAAATGTCAGCTTTCCGCTCACAGTTGCGGGGGCAGCCACGGTCTCAGCAAAAGCCTCACCGTGTTCCCTTTTCATCCGAATGGATCGTCGGAACCTTTGTCTCGCGGCGTAATATGTAAAAAAAGGGTTATGGCGTCAACGCGCAGAAATAACAAATAGTGATAGCCAATCACAAATATTTCACAAGATATTGAATTATATAGATATTAGCCGAAATGTTTATGGCCTTTTGCGGCTCCGCCCGGTGAATAAACAAGCCGCTGGCTTACCGCTTTCACCGCGCGGGTCGGCAGCCGGACAAGACTCTAGGTAGAATTCCCAAGGGCTTCGCGCAGCATTCATGAGACGGCAAAAAAGTCTGGCAATCAGACCGACGGTTGACCGCCAACCGAACAGTCCCTCCCCGTCACTCGCGCTTTTCTCATGCCTTTTCTACCAGAGCTTAATTGCCTGCATCAGGCAAATGGGAAAAGCAAAAAGCTTCCCTCCCTTGCAAAAAAGCTTGAACCGGTTGTCATTTTGCTGTAGACAGCCCTCTCTTGCCCGAGCGTGGACGATTATCACAATATCAGCGGAGCAAGGTTTCTTGCAAACAATCGAGACGATTGTTGCCGGGAGGAACTCTTGGAAGTTCAGACCCCATAGGCAGCTTTTCTGCGCAAGCTTCCCCCTTTTACAAGACGACCGTCATTGCTCGCAGCATGTTTGCGCGAACAAGCAGTGGCATATGGACATATCTTTTTGAAACATTTCAGTGACCTCGGCCTCGCCGAGCCCATCCTTAGCGCCCTTGAAGCGCAAGGCTATGCCGAACCCACACCAATCCAGTCCCAAGGCATCCCCGTTGCCCTCAAGGGCAAGGATATTCTCGGCATTGCCCAGACCGGCACCGGCAAAACGGCATCTTTCGTTCTGCCCATCCTCGACAGGCTGGCGCGCAATGACAAACGGCCAACACCAAAGGCAACCGAAGCCCTCATTCTGGCACCAACCCGTGAACTGGTTGCCCAGATTGCCGAAAATATCCGCGCCTATAGCAAAAATATGCGCGTATCGGTTTCCATCGTGGTCGGTGGCGTCAAGCCCTCCCCCCAGATCCGCAAGCTGGCAAGCGGCAGTCACATCGTTGTGGCAACGCCCGGTCGCCTGCTCGATCATATCAATAACGGTCATCTGACCCTGAGCAACACCAATTATGTGGTGCTTGATGAAGCCGATCACATGCTTGATCTGGGCTTCATTCCCGACATTCGCCGCATCATGAAGCAACTGCCCAAGAAGCGTCAGACCCTGCTCTTCTCTGCCACCATGCCAAATCAGATCAAGGCACTGGGACAGGATTTCCAGAACAGGCCGACCGAAATCGCCGTGGCAACCGTTTCCAAGCCGATCGAGCGGATTTCGCAGAGCGTTCAACTGCTCGATCAGGCCTCCAAGCGCACGGCCCTGACCAGCATTCTCTCCGAGCAGGATGTCGAACGCGCCATTGTCTTCACCCGCACCAAGCGCGGCGCCGACCGGGTCAGCCAGCATTTGCAGAAAGCTGGCCTTCAGGCAACCGCGATCCATGGCAACAAGAGCCAGGGGCAGCGCGTCAGAGCACTTGCCAGCTTCAAGTCCGGTGAAATCAATATCATGGTGGCAACGGACATCGCAGCACGCGGCATCGACATTGACGACGTCTCCCACGTCATCAACTTCGAACTGCCCGAAGTGCCAGAAGCCTATGTCCACCGGATCGGGCGTACCGCCCGCGCCGGCAAGAAGGGCACAGCCATTTCCCTTTGTGATCCGTCAGAAGTGAAGCTGCTGCGCGAAATTGAAAAGCTGATCGGAAACGCCCTGCCAGCCGAGAAAAGCGAAAACTATTCTCCGCTCGATCTGGAAATTCCCGACACGCCTCCCAAAAGCCGGAACAGAAGAAGAGGCGCAGCCCCTTCGGATAACCCTGCGCAAGCGAACAGCAGCGCCCGGACGGGTCAGAAGCCGAAATCAAACGGTGCAAAAAAGGCCAGAAAGGCGAGATCAAACCAGTCATGGTCGCCTCTTGAGGACAACCAGCCTGTGGGTAAATCCGCCAATGGCAAAAAAAATTCGCGTGGCAGCACAAAAGCCAACGGCTATATGAGCCGCTCTCGCGGCAACGGTTCGGGCAAGAAACGCAGCAACGCGGAAGGCAAAAGCGCCCGCTCTCGCGCTGCGGCAATTGCCTGATGTATTAATTCACAATATATCTGAAGCAAATAGCGACCCACTGGTCGCTATTTGTGCATTGTTATCTGGTCTTGCTCATTTCTTGTGAGGAAAAAACAGAAAAGAGCTTGATAACAGTGAGCCAGGGCTTGAATAGCAAAAAAATAAACTGGATTTTTCAAGCATTCAGCCTTATAAAGGGCCAGCTAATTGATTTCGTAATACTGTTCCTTCCCGACCAGCATTCGATGTTAATGCTGCCGTGTCGCCGCATGTCGCGGGCGATGATACTACTTCAAGGAACTGATTTCCATGTCTACTGGTACCGTAAAATTCTTCAACACCACCAAAGGTTACGGCTTCATCGAGCCGGAAGAAGGCGGCAAAGACGCTTTCGTTCATATCTCTGCAGTTGAAAGATCCGGTCTTTCCACCCTTTCCGAAGGTCAGAAGGTTTCTTACGAACTCGAAACCGGCCGTAACGGTAAAGAATCCGCTGTAAACCTGCAGCTGGTTGACTAATTTTGATCAAGGCCAGCATTCAAAGCTGGCCTCGTTCACTATGTGGGGGTAAAACGTGAACAGAAAAGACCGTCTGGCAGCTGAGAAGCTGTTTTCCATGGGCGAAAAGTCGCAGGATAGCGAGCTGAGCGCCTATGAAGAGCAAACAAAAAATGTCAGAGAAAAAAACGCCCGCCTCAAGGCGCAGAGATTGGCAAGAGAAGCATCCAAAGCTTGAATGTGCCATCATATCAAAGCACTAAAACAAGAAGCAAAAGCTTCGCATCACATTTCAGAGACAGGGAATCAGAAAGCAATTGCCATCGCGCAGCTATTCCCGCACCCCGACATATCATCTGATTTCCCCACTCTCCCCTCCTGCCTTGCAAGCCATATCCAGCCCGACCAAGATGCGCTGAAAAGCGCGTATCGGCATTTTGCAGCTTTCGCCAATCGACGGTTTGCCGCGCCCTCTCATGGCGTCTCACAAAGCTGATATCTTCCGCCTCTCTCATTTCAGGCGAGGAAGGAAGCAATCATCTCCCTTGCAATGAAACGATCTGATTCTCTATCCGAAAACGCCCTCAGGCTCTTTGGACATAATGCCGCAAGCTGGCCCGGACACCATCCTTGAGCAGCATTTGATACCATTGCGAGAAGGCATCAGCGAAGGGCGCTGCTGCGGCCAGATCGCCAAACACCTCATGAATCTCCAGAAAAGCACCGGGACGCTCTTTTGCCAACTGGGCACATGCCTGCAATTTGTCGGCCAGAGGATCCTGAATCTCCCGCACCTCGCCATTCTCCATCACGCCCAGACAGTAGCGGCACCAAAGCGCAATCTCCAGCGCCAGCCCCCTTACATCACCCGCCATTGCCAGCCTGTCTCGCAAGGTTGGCAGAATGAATTTCGGTTGCCGATCGGAACCATCAGCAACATTGCGCGGAATGGTGTCTCCGATTTCCGGATTGGAAAACCGCCGAATGACGCTTTCCAGATAGTCGTGATAATCAACGCCCGCGATGGCCGGAAGCGTGGGTATGGCTTCCCGTTCCTGCAAGGCCCGCACCCAATTCTGGATGTCCTTGTCAGCCATGGCATCATGCACATAATGATAGCCCAGCAGCGCCGCCGCATAGCAGGTGCTGGCATGTCCGGCATTGAGAATGCGCAGCTTCATCAATTCATGCAAGGCTACATCGGAGACGAATTCTACGCCCACCTTCTCTAGCGGCGGGCGCCCCTGCGGGAATTTGTCTTCAATCACCCATTGAATGAATGGCTCGCAAACAACGGGGGCGGCATCATCGATACCAAATCTGTCCCTGACGATCTTGCGCTCCCGATCCGTCGTTGACGGCGTGATCCGGTCGACCATGCAATTGGGAAAGCTCACCTCTGTGTCAATCCAGTCGGCCATTTCCAGATCAATCAGCCGCGCCAGCCCCACCACAGTCTGATGGGCAACCTTGCCATTTCCGGGCAGATTGTCGCAAGACAGAATAGTGAATGGCGCTATCGAGTTTTCGCGGCGCAAACGCAGGGCCTTGATGATCATGCCGAAGACGGTGCGCGGCTTGTCCGGCTCGGTGCGATCTGCCACAATGTCGGGATGAAGGATATCCAGCCCTCCGCTTGAAGCATCGATATAATAGCCGCCTTCCGTGATCGTCATGGAAACGATCCGGATGCGCGGATCCATCATGCCGGTCACAATGGCATCCGGGTCAACGGGCAGAAAATCGATCATTGCACCGGTTATCTGGGCCGAAAGACCGGACGGATCAAGCTCCACCACGGTCGTCAGCCAATCCTGTTGTTCCAGCCCGGCCCGCATCTTCTGGTCCGCAGGCCGGATGCCCGCGCCGACAATGCCCCAATCAAGCGCTTCGCCCATATTCATCAGATTATTGAGATAGACCCCCATATGGGCGCGATGAAAATTGCCGATGCCGATATGCAGAATGCCCGGACTGACCCGGCTGCGGTCGAAGGTTGGTAGACTGGAAACAGCCTCAAGCTGATTGAGTACCTTGGAATTGAGAGCAATGGACATGGTCACACCACGCAGATTATCGATGAGACAGAAATGAAGGGAGGATGCGAAGCGAAGGGAAACAATATCGCCCCACGCTTCGCGCGGCAAAGAGCCTCAGCAAGCCGTAAAGCCGCCATCAATTGGCAGTGAAACACCGGAAATCATCGATGCGCCATCACTGAGCAAGAAGACGATTGGTGCAGCAATCTCGTCTTCGGTTGCCCAGCGCCCCAGCGGCATTTGCTTGAGGAATGGCCCCTCGATATCCTCCCGCCCCCAATACCATGCAGACATGGGCGTCATGACGACGGTCGGGTTGACGCTGTTCACCCGGATACCATATTGCCCCAGCTCCATGGCGGATACGCGCGTGATGTTATCAAGGGCCGCCTTGGAAGAACCGTAGGAAATATGCCCCTTGAGGGCAACGAGCGAAGCCTGACTGGAAACATTGACGATGGCCCCGCCCTTGCCCAGCCGGATCATCGACTGGGAAGCATATTTGGTCACCAGCAACGCGCCTCGAGCATTGATACTGATCACCTTGTCAAACACATCGATATCCGTTTCCATTGGCGTTGCGATCTCGCCACCGAAACCGCCGCAATTGACGACGCCCCAGAGATCAAGGCCTTCCAGCGCCTCGCGAATGCTCTCTTCGGAAGACAATTCGAAAGGCAATGTCCGGCAGCCGGTATCCCCGGCCAGATCTGCCAGCACCTTTTCATTGCGCCCGCTGGCGATCACGTCAGCCCCGGCGGCTACGAGTTGGCGAACGGTGGCAGTACCAATTCCTCCGCTTGCTCCGGTTACCAGGATGGGACCTTTATCAAATCCAGACATTTCTTGGCTCCTTATTCAAAATCGCCACCTATAGTGGCAGAGATAGAGACGGACCTCAGTTTTCAATTACCAAATCCGCGGGACTGCTTTTTTCATATACAAAACGGCCATTGGGCAGGTCATTCTGCTCAACCTTGAGGGGGATTTCCGGTTCGGAAATGCCGTATTTCTGCCAGCGACGGGTCAGCCGACGGCGCAGCTCATCCTCTGCCACCCGGATCATGATCGAGACATCGAACAATGGTGCAAGGTCATTCCAGGGATGTTCATCAAGCAGCAGATAATTGCCTTCCACCAGAATGATGCCTTCTTCGGACCGGATCACCCGCGCCGCCGCGCGCGCAATTTCCAGCGTGCGATCAAAGACCGGCACATAGATTTCTGCTTCGCGATTGTCCCGTAGCCTTTTAAGCATGTGCGCAAGTCCGCCCACATCGAAGGTGTCAGATGCTCCTTTGCGCTGCCGGATACCGCGTTCATTGAGGATGATGTCGTCAAAATGATACCCGTCCATCGGCAAGATGGCTGCAGCTCCTCCACCGCCCGCAGAAAGCATCGCGGCAAGGCTTTGCGCCAACGTGCTCTTGCCAGACCCCGGCGCGCCAACGATGGCGACCAGAAGACGGTCTTGAGCCTCCGCCCTCGCCAGAAGGATATCGGCAGCTTCCTGCAAGGTGACTATTCTGGATGTCGCAGACATGGCCCTGTTTCCCTCAATCCAATTCGCTGCCACTTCTCAGCCCAGCCGCTTTTCTGTCTCGGGATCAAAGGCAACGGCCTTGTCCATGTTGAAGGCAAAAGAGAAATCCTCTCCCCGCCGCGCCTTGGTATGCGCCCGAAAGCGGCCAACGACATCCTTGCCGCCAAGCTGGGTCATGACGAAGGTGTCAGACCCGGCCGGCTCTGTAATTTCAACGGCGATATCGACCACATGAATGCACTTACCGGTCGGGTCGGCACTTTCCGGATCCGTTATCGCTTCGGGACGAATGCCCAGAATAATGTCCCTCCCATCCAGATCGTCTCCAAGACCTTCGCGTTCAAACGGCAGATGAAAGACATCACCATCCTTTTTCTGGATCTCTACGGTCATGACTCCATCCCTCTTGCGGAAAACTGCGGGAAAAAGATTCATCGATGGCGACCCCATGAAACCGGCAACGAACATGTTGGCCGGATTGTCATAGATTTCCTGCGGGGTGCCCAATTGCTGCAAATAGCCCCCGAACATCACCGCGATGCGCGTTGACAATGTCAGGGCCTCGATCTGATCGTGGGTCACATAAATGATGGTCGTGCCCAGCTTGTGATGCAGCTTCTTGATCTCGGTGCGCATATCCACGCGCAGCTTCGCATCAAGGTTCGAAAGCGGCTCATCAAACAGAAAGACATCAGGATCTCGGGTCAGCGCACGCCCCATGGCAACGCGCTGGCGCTGTCCACCGGAAAGCTGGCCCGGTTTGCGGTCAAGCAACTGCGAAATCTGCAAGAGTTCGGCCACTGCCTCGATCTTGCGTTCGCGTTCCGCCTTGGGAACTCCATGCATCTCCATGCCGAAGGAAATATTGCCCCGCACCGTCATGTTGGGATAAAGGGCGTAGGACTGGAACACCATTGCGATATTGCGCTCAGAGGGACGATCTTCATTGACCCGCCTGCCCTTGATGCGGATTTCACCCGATGTCACGCTATCCAGCCCGGCGATCATGTTGAGCAGGGTTGACTTGCCACAACCGGACGGGCCGACCAGCACGAGAAACTCGCCCTCCTCTACAGAAATATCGGTTTCCTTGAGCACCTGAACGGAACCGTAGGATTTTGTTACATTGTCGATATCGAGAAATCCCATCGGATTATCCTTTCACAGAACCGGACATCAGACCGCGAACGAAATAGCGGCCAGCGACGATGTAGACGAACAGGGTGGGAAGAGCGGCCATGATGGCGCCTGCGAAATGGACGTTATATTCCTTCACGCCCGTGGATGACTGGACCAGATTGTTGAGCGCCACGGTCATCGGCTGGCTGTCAAAGTCAGAGAAAGACGCGCCAAACAGGAAATCATTCCAGATATTGGTGAACAGCCAGATGATGCAGACCACGGCAATCGGCCCCGAAGACGGCAGCAGAATGCGCAGGAAAATGGTGAAGAAGCCCGCTCCGTCAATCTGGGCGGCCCGCACCAGCTCTGTCGGGAAGGCCGCGTAATAATTGCGAAAATAAAGGGTCGAAAAGCTTATGCCATAAACCACATGAACAAAGACCAGACCGGGCACCGTTCCGGCCAGTCCCAAGAGGCCAAGCGCCCGCGCCATTGGAATGAGAACGGTCTGGAAGGGGATGAAACACCCGAACAGGATGAAGCCGAACAGCAGCGTTGCGCCCTTGAAGGTCCATTTGGTCAGAACATAGCCATTGAGCGCGCCCAACACCGTGGTGATCAGCACCGCAGGCACAACCATGACAATTGAATTGAGGAAATAGGGTCGCAGGCCTGTCGCCTCCACTCCAACCTGCGCCTCGGACCAGGCACTCAGCCAGGGCATCAGCGTCCATTGCTGCGGAAGCGCCATCATGCCGCCAGAAGTCACTTCATCAAGCGGTTTGAAAGAATTGGAAAGCATCACATAAAGCGGCAGCAGATAATAGATGCAGAAGACAATCAGGACGCAATAGAGCGCCATGCGGCCGATCTTGTTGGAACGAGGCGTCATCATGCCTTTTTCTCCCTCAGTTCAGACCACAGATAGGGCACAATGATCGCAGCGATCGTCAGCAGCATGATTTCGGCCGAGGCCGCCCCGATGCCCATCAGATTGCGCGTGAAGGTGTAGGAATACATGAAGGTTGCCGGCATCTCGGTCGATGTCCCCGGCCCGCCATTGGTCAGCGCCACCACAAGGTCATAGGATTTGATCGCCATATGGGCGAGTACCACAAAAGCCGACATGAAGGCCGGGCGAAGCTGGGGGATCACGATGCGGCGATAAAGAGCAAAGGTGGAGGCGCCATCCACTTCGGCCGCGCGCATGATTTCCGTATCGATGCCGCGCAAACCGGCCAGAAAGGTCGCCATGACAAAACCGGATGTCTGCCAGACGGCAGCAATGACGATGGTATAGACCGCCATGTTGCGGTCCTTGATCCAGTTGAAGCGGAAGCTTTCCCAGCCCCAGCTGTGAACCACCGCCTCCAGTCCGATGCCCGGATCCAGAAACCATTTCCATGCGATACCGGTGACAATGAAACTGAGCGCCATCGGATAAAGATAGATCGTGCGGATGAAACCTTCATGCCGAATGCGCTGATCCAGCAAGATCGCCAGAAACAGCCCCAGAATGCAGCAGATTCCGATATAGAGCCCGCCGAAAATCATCAGGTTGGTCGTGGCAATATCCCAGGCCCGCAGATTGAACAGCTTCTCGTAATTCTGCCATCCCACCAGATCATAGCGCGGAAACATGCGCGAATTGGAGAAAGACAGATAGGTCGTGAACAGGATGAAGCCATAGACGAAGATCGCCAGTATGGCGATCGTCGGACTGAGAACGATCTTGGGCAGCCATGCGCGAAGCTGGTCACGAACATCTCTCTGGACGGTATAGGCCAAGATTATGCCCCTTTCCCGGTGAGAATTTCCTGGACGCAAGGTTGGAAGCTTCCCCGCCCGGCCATGACAAAACCACCCGCCCTTAAAGAAGGCGAAGATCATTGCCATGCCCGAAATGAAAATTGCGGAAAAACGCCGAATTCGGCACTTGTGGCCATGCGCACAGGCAATGGCCACAAGCGGAATTTTTCACATCAGAGGCTTGCCGCCTCAACTGCACTAAGCAGTTCCTCTACGGCATCTTCAGAGCTCATGTCGGAATTGAAATGCTCGGTGACGACATCAAAGATTGCACGTTGCACCGCGGCAGTCTGTGCGGTTCCATGCGCCAGAGAACCGACAAGCGTGTTGTTCTTGTCCGCCTCGGCGATATCCTTCATGGAGCGCTTGCCGCAAGCGTCAAACTCTTCATCGCCAATATCGTTGCGTGCAGGGATCGACCCCTTGACTAGCGAGAAAGCCAGCTGGAAATCTTTTGTCATGATGGAAGAAGCAAGCTGCAACTGAGCGTCTTTCTTTTCCTCATTGACGTCATATCCGGCAAAGAAGTCGGCAATCCAGAGGAACGATCCCTCGGTATCGGGAGCCGGTACGCACAGGATATCCTCGCCGGGAATGACCTTGGCCCGAACGATCTCACCCTTGGCCCAATCCCCCATCAGCTGCATGGCGGCTTCCCCATTGATGAGCATCGCGGTCGCCAGATTCCAGTCGCGTCCGGAGAAATTGTCATCAACAAAGCCGCGAATGATGCGCATTTCGTCAAAGACCTTCTTCATGGTTTCTGATCCCAGCGCGTCCGGATCCAGCTCATGAATGGCCTTGCGGTAGAATTCGGCGCCACCGAGCCCAAGAACCACGTCATCAAAAATGGTGGTATCCTGCCAGGCCTGTCCACCATGAGCCAGTGGCGTGATACCCTTGTCTTTCAGCGTCTGGGCCACCTTGTTGAATTCTTCCCATGTCTTTGGTGGCGTCAGCCCGTTATCCTTGAAGATCTTGGCATTGATCCAGAGCCAGTTCGGACGATGGATTTCAACCGGAGCGGCAACCCATTTGCCATCATATTTGGCAAACTGCTTGACGGAGCCGGGCAACAATTGTTCCCAATTTTCCTTCTCGGCAACCGATGAAATATCGCCCAGAGAGCCTTCTTGCGCCCATTCGCGCACAGCCATACCCAGCAATTGAGCCGCGGCGGGTGGATTACCCGAAGCAACGCGCGCCTTCAATGTTGTCGAGGCCGCCTCTCCGGCACCACCGGCAACCGGCATGTCCTGCCAGCCGATTCCCTTGGCCTTCAAATCCTCCTTGAGCACATTCAATGCAGCAGCCTCTCCCCCGGCTGTCCACCAGTGAAGCACTTCAACATCACTGGCCAGGGCACTTGAAGAAAGGGCCAAAGTCGCAAAGAGCGCACCAACGCTGCCTGCCATCAATTTATTCATGAAATTTCTCCTCCACATGATCCCGCTTGCAAACGGGAAACTGATGAAACGCCCCCGTCTGTGAGCAAGGCGAAGGGTTCATCTCAAACAAGCGGCATACCTAAATTTCCTCCACATGCCATTTGTTTGTTTGCTAAACAAACATATATCTGTTTTACTGTCAAGGCGGGATAAATTTTGCAAACAGCTCACACGCGGTGATAGAAGACTTCTTCCGGACCAGCCCGATGCGTCGGGCTTTCTGCGTGGGGCTTGCCCTTGCGCGTATCTCGCAATGACCAAAGGAAAAACACATGACGATGCCCAAGACAGTTCGCCATACAAACGAGATACGAACGCTTGAAGCACTTTTGAAACATGGCCCCATGAGCCGGGCCGACTTAGCCAGAGCGCTTGACGTGACCCGTGCCACGGCAAGCAGCCTCGTGGCCTCGCTGGTCGAGGGGGGCTTTCTGTTCGAAGACAGTGATTCTGGCGAAGAGCGCCCCAACCGGACCGGCCGCCCAAGCACCAGAGTTGCGCTCAAGCCCCAGCACGCCATTTTTCTGGGTGCCTATATGACCGTGGGCAGAATAACGCTCGCCGCCGTAGACCTTGTGGCCAATGTCATTGCCGTCGATGTCATGGATTACGAACCCCGTCTGGCCGACGCCGCCCATGTCGCAAAGCTGATGGCCGCACGCATCAGGACCTTCATCGCCCGCCTGCCCTCACCCGACAGGATCAACGGTCTCAATATCGCTGTCCCGGGACTGGTGGATCTGGAAGGCACCATCATCCGCGCACCGATGCTGGGCTGGAAAGACATCTCCTTCCGCCCTCTCATTCAGGCAGCCTTGCCGGAAATCGAGGTTTCGGCTCTCGATAATGATGCCAATGCTTTCGCATTCGAAGAACTCTATCTGGGCAAGCGCTCGGAACTGCGTGAGGCAATTTATGTTTTCATTGATGACGGTGTCGGCGGCTGTCTGGTCTGCAACGGCGAGATTCTGAGGGGCTTCAATGGCTATGCCGGAGAAATCGGCCATATCATCGTGGGAGAGGAAGGCTATTTTTCTCCCACCTCCGTCAAGGGAACGCTGGAGAGCTTTGTCGCCCGTCAGGCGGTTCTTGCGCGGTATCGCAGTCTTGGCGGATCGGCGGCGTCCATTTCGGACTTCATCAAGGATCTGAATGAAGGTTCAGAGGCCGCCCGGGCCACTCTGAAGGACTGGTCTTACTATCTTGGTCGTGGCATTGCGACACTGACCAGCATGCTCAATCCAGAATGCATCATTCTTGGTGGGGCGGTGGCGCGGCTCTATCCCCTGTCCGAACAGGATGTGCTCAAGAGCATGCGCGATCATTTGATGCCCAAGTCCAAGGAACCCCAGATCAAACGCTCCAATATGGGCGTGGAGGCCCCCGCCATTGGCGCAGCGCGCATGTTGCACCGAGACTTCTTCATGGGCGGCCCGGATAAGGGCGGCGCCAAATCGTCGGCGGAAGAATAGCCATAAGCACAGGGAAGGAGAAGTAGGAGAGAAAGAAGAATAAGGAGAAGAATAACAAGCAAGTTGCATTCCCCCCTTCCTTGCCCTTTAATCGCCTCATGCGTGACATCAATATCAAGGCAACCGAATATTTTGAATCTGTCGCCCGGCTTGGTTCCGTGACCAAGGCTGCAGGAGAGCTTGGCGTGTCGCCTTCGGCCGTCTCGCAACAGATCCGGCTGCTGGAAACCCAGTTTGGTGTCAATCTGTTCCGCCGGGAAAAGCGCAAGCTGGTGCTCACCCAGGAGGGGGACCGCCTGTTCCAGACCACGACACAGGCCTTCAGCGCCATTCGCAACGCCCGCAATGCCATCACCCGCCAGAGGGAACTGCGCGGCCTCACCTTGCGCGTCAGCCCCAGCTTTGGCGTACGCTGGCTCGGCCCGCGTGTCTATGGCTTTCTGGCCAAGCATCAGGAATGGAGCCTGCATGTGGATGCTACGCCGGACTATTCCTCTTTCGAGACCGAGGCCGTCGACTTCGACATACGCTACGGACTGGGCGGCTGGGCAGGACTGGTGGAAAATTCCATCATGAGCGATCTGGTGCTGCCCATGTGCAGCCCGGACTATCTCAAGGAGCTGCAAGCGCATTCCGCAGATCCTCGCGAACAATTGCGCCATGCCCGCAAGATCCATAGTGCCAAGGCGCTGTTGCGCTGGGATCTGTGGCTGGCCGCGAACAATATCGAAATTCCCAACCTGCATTATCAGCTGCGCTTTGACCGCTCTTCGATGTCGATCGAGATGGCCAAACAGGGCGGTGGACTGGCGCTTGAAAATGCCGCCCTTTGCCTGCCCGATCTGCTCAACGGCAATCTGGTCCCCTTCAGCCCGACCTTTCCGGTGATTGAATATCCCGCCTACTGGTTCGTCTGCCCCTCACGGCATTTCAATCGCCGCATCGTCAAGCATTTCTCCGACTGGCTGATACAAGAGAGCCGCGACCATGAGGACGCGACTCGTCAGTTTCTCGAAAATTGCCAATGCAGCTTCCTCAAAGAGACCAGCGAAGGCCTCGTACAGGCAGGCAGTCCCGACAGTCGCTAGAAGCAACGCTCTGCAATGCGATCAGTAGATCGTCAGTGCCGGAATGTAGGAAATCATCAGCAACACTGCCAGCGCCACCAGATAGAAGGGCAGCAACGACCAGACCACCGAGCTGATGCCGGTTTTGGCGATTGCCGCCGAGATGAACAGCGTCGTCCCGACCGGCGGAGTGTAGAGCCCGATCGACAGATTGACCACCATCATCAGCCCCAGTTGCACCGGATCCAGACCGATATGTTGGGCGAGAACCACAAATAGCGGCCCCAGCAGCAATACTGCGGCAGGCAGATCGAGAAATGCCCCGACAATCAGCATCACCACATTCATCGCCATGATGATCATCCATGGCTCGGAAAAGAAGGATGTGACCCATATCGCCAGATTCTGCGGCACCCGCTCGGCAGTCAGCAGCCATTGCATGACCGAAGACGCCATGATGATCAGCATCACAGCACCGGTCATCATCGCCGTATCGATCATCGCCCGCCACAGGACCGACCAGTTGAGATCGCGATAGATCAAGCCGCTCACCAGCAATGCATAGGCCACCGCCATGACGCTGACTTCCGTCGGCGTCGCAATGCCGAAACGCAAGGTGCCGATAACGAAAAGCGGCATAAGCAGCGCCGGAATGGCAATCATGACCTGCCCCTTGAAGGCACGGAAACCGCCTTCGAGCGGCGCTCTGGGCAAATCCCGGTGACGGGCAACAAGCCACACCGCAATGAACATGCTGACGCCAAGCATCAAGCCGGGAAGAATACCGGCAATGAACAGATCGATGATGGAAACGTTGGACACCAGCCCGTAAAGGATCAACGGGATGGAGGGCGGAATGAGCACGGAAACGGTCGAAGAGGAGGAGTTGATCGCCGCTGCAAATCCGCGCGGATATCCTTCTTTCAACTGAACGGGAATGAGTGCATTGCCAAGCGCAGTCGCATCAGCCACAGCCGAGCCGGAAACGCCACCGAACATCACCGAACCGATGATGGAAACCTGTCCCATTCCGCCCTTGAAACGCCCGACAAGCAAGCGGGCGATATTGACCAGATAGACCCCGAATCGACCCGACATCATCAGGCTGCCAGCCATGATGAAAAAGGGAATGGCCAGCATCGGGAAACTCTGCGTCGGCGTGTAGAGCCGCTGCAGGATGACAGCCAGCGGTTTCCCCTCCATGATGAGGGCAAAACCAACCCCGCCCAACATTGCGCACCCCACCGGCACGGCAATGGCCAGCAGCAGGAGAAAGCCCCATATCATGATAATAGACATTCACTTTCTCCTTCAGCTTAGACTTTGTGTGTCCGGTGGCGGAGTGGAAATTTTCACCCCCCCGATCAGGCGGACGATCTCGCACAATGCGATGATGGCCATGCAGGCAAAAGCATAGATCAGGCCCAGATAGCCCCAGAATTGCTTGATACCCAGCGTGGAGAGCGACTGATATTGCGCGGCCCGCAGAATGGGTGGGCTCGAATAGAGAATTCCCAGAGCAACGATGATCAGGACAAGCTGGATGATGATGAGAAGAAGACGCTTGGGCCGTTCATCCAGCATTTCAGGCAACAGACGAATCGCGATATGACCACCTCTGGCCGAGGCAACAACGATACCCCCTGCAACGAGCCAGGGCAGCAGCAGGGCGTGAATTTCATAGGCCCAGGCTATCCCTGCCCCAAAGGCATAGCGAAGGACGACATTGACGAGTAGCGCAATAAACATGAAGGTCAGACAGATGAATGCGATGACCTTCCCGCTTCCTGCAAGTCCCTCGATCAGCAGATCGAAGAAACGGAGGAAGGGAACGGGCCCCTCCCTCCCCTGGCAGGATACGCCAGGTTCTGTGGCCATCATTATTGACCTGCTGCTGCCTTGAGAGCTTTTACAAATTCAGGGAATTTCTCGGCATATTTGTCATAGACAGATGCCGTTGCTTCCTGAAAAGCCTTCTTGTCGACGTCAGCAAAGGTTGCCCCTTCCTCTTCCATCTTTGGCCGCAGGGTCTGATCGCCTTCATAGGAGAGCTGGCGTTGCAGCTTGCCTGCTTCCTTGGTGGCCTTGATAACGCAATTCTGCGTTTCCTTGTCGATGGATTCCCACCAGCCAAGCCCGGCCACGATCGGGGTCGTTTCATATTTGTGTCCACTCATGGTCACAAAAGGCGTGATCTTGTGCAATTTGGCCGAATAGATGTTGGTCAGGGGATTTTCCTGTCCATCAAAGACACCGGCCTGCAAGGCACTTGGCAATTCGGACCAGGCCAAAGGCGCAGGCGCAGCACCAAGCGCTTCAAAGATATCGACCGTCATCTGGTCTGGCGGGGTTCTGATCTTCATGCCCTTGATGTCGGCAGGCTCTGAGATGATTTTCGAAACATGTGTAATGTTACGAATTCCGTTATCCCAGAATCCGACCACTTTCAGGCCGACTTTCTGCGCCCGCTCATCCAGCATCGCGCCGATTTCGCCATCCAGCATTTTCCATGCAGCAGGAAGGTCGGCAAACAGGAATGGCAAGCCCAGAAGGCCAAACTCGGGCACGATCTGTGCCATTGGCCCCTGACTGTTGGCGCTCAACTGGATCACGCCAGCTGTTGCCGAAGTCAGCATTTCCACGTCATTGCCCATGGTTGCCGAAGGGGCAACATTGACCGTATCTGCACCACCGCGGCAGGCGGTATATTCTTCGGCCCATTTTTCAGCAGCAATGAAACGGGGATTGCCCGGGTTGGCCCCGTGCGCAAAAATCACCTCGGCAGCCTGAGCTCCCCCGGCAAGCAAAGTTGTAGTGGCAAGGAATACCAGCAGTTTCATCTTCATCATTCTCCTCCCTGTGATGATAAAGTGAGATGGGAATCGGCCTAAACCGATCAGTTTGGTCTTTCTTTAATCAGTGAATGAGTGAACCTCCATTGACGTCGACCTCGGTCCCGGTGCAATAGGCAGAGAGATCCGAAGCAAGGAACAAGGCGCAGCCTGCAACATCTTCAGCCGTACCGGCGCGTCCCATCGGGATACCGGCAAGAACGCTTGCCCGCATTTCCTCGGTCAGTTTACCAGCTGTGATATCAGTTGCAATGAAACCCGGACAAATGGCATTCGAGCGGATATTGTCCGGCGCCAGTTCGCGCGCCATCGCCTTTGTAAGGCCAAGCACACCGGCCTTGGCTGCGGAATAATGCGGCCCGCCGAATATCCCGCCGCCACGCTGGGCGGAAACCGAGGAGAGGTTGATGATCGAACCGCTCTTGCGCGCCCGCATATGCGGGATGACGGCCTGACTCATATAAAGGGTTCCGCGCAAGCTGACATCGGTCACGGCTTCATAATTCTGCGGGCCGATATCCATGATCTTGAGAGGCTGGGTAATGCCGGCATTATTCACGAGAATATCGATTTGGCCCCATTGCGCCAGCAAGGCCTCGACGGTTTTGAGGCAAGCCTCCTTGTCCGTCACATCGCAGGCCATTCCGATATGTTGCGGTCCAAGGTCCGCCGCCGCTTCCCTTGCCAGATCTTCATCCAGATCGGTAATCGCCACTGTCGCACCCTGTTCGGCAAACATCCGGGCCGTCGCTTTGCCAAGCCCACGCGGCGAGGCCGCGCCCGTAACAATGGCAAATCTTCCCTCCAGCAAACCCATCTTCTTCCCTTTCTCCCAATCTTAAAATTGCAAAAATTGCAAAGTGTTACATCCAGTTTTTTATCTTTTCGACGATTTTCCCCACAGACAGGCCATACATGTCATGAAGGGTCGGCAAAGCGCCCGCCTCAAGAAAAGCGTCCGGCAATCCGATCATCCGGAAGGTCGGGGTAACAGCATTTGTCAGCAGCGTGCGGGCCACCGCCTCGCCAAGACCGCCATTGACCGTGTGATTCTCGGCGGTGACGACGAGCCGCCCGCCCTTGCCCGCTTCAGCAAGGATGGTTTCTTCATCCAGCGGCTTGATCGTCGGCGAATGCAGCACGGCAACATCAATGCCCTCTTTGGCCAGCCGTTCAGCAGCATCAAGCGCCCGCATGGTCATCAGACCGCAGGAAATGACCAGCACATCCTTGCCATCGCGAATGATCTGGGCCTTGCCCAGCCTGAACCGGTAATCGGGATTGTGGCGCGTCAGCACCGAGGGCACCTGCCCGCGCAACAGGCGCGCATAGACCGGCCCATCATGGGCAGCCATCGCCGGAACCATACCGGAAATGTCATCGGCATCGCAGGGATCAATGATCGTCATGTTGGGCAGGCCGCGAAAGATCGCCAGATCCTCGGTTGCCTGATGGCTGGGACCATAGCCTGTCGTAAGCCCCGGCAGGGCACAGACGATCTTGACCGGCAGATTCTCCTCGGCGATGGCCATCGCAATGAAATCATAGGCCCGGCGCGAAGCGAAAACCGCATAGGTCGTGGCGAAGGGAACAAAGCCCTCGCGCGCCAGCCCGGCAGCCGTCATCATGAGGCTCTGTTCGGCCATTCCCATCTGGTAGAAACGATCCGGCAGTGCCTGGGCGAAGATATGCAAATCGGTATATTTGCTGAGATCAGCGGTGAGACCGACGATCTTTTCATTCTTGCCAGCCAGCTCCACAAGCGCATTGCCAAAGGGAGCGGCAACCGTGTCATAGCCTTCCGCCTCCAGCGAAGCGATCATTGCCGAGGTTGTCAGGGTCTCTCCACTATCCGTCTTGGGAACCGAACGCGGCTCATATTTGCGTGCCATCGATGCGAGAGTCATAGCGGTCTTCCTTCTTCCAGAACGGCAAGAGCCTTGGACCATTCCTCCGGCTCGACCCGGACGAAATGCGACATTTCCCGCTCCTCGAGAAACGGAACCCCCTTGCACATCTTGCTGTCAAAGATGATGACGCGCGGCTGGCGTCCCGGATGAGCGCGCGCCGCATCAAGGGCCTTGACGACTGCGTCCAGATCGTTGCCGTCAACGCGCTGACAGTGCCAGCCGAACGCTTCCCACTTCTTGTCCAGTGGCTCGGAACACATCATCGCGGTGGATTTGCCATCAGCCTGCTGATTGTTGAAATCGACGAGGCAAATCAGATTGTCGAGCCCGTAATGGGCACCAGCCATGGCCGCTTCCCAGGTTGACCCCTCGCCCAATTCACCGTCGGACATGAGATTATAGACGAGCGCCGCGCTCTCCTTGCGCTTCAGCCCGAGCGCCATGCCTACCCCGATGCCGAGACCATGGCCCAGAGATCCGCCGGTAATCTCCATACCGGGTGTATAGGATGCCATGCCGGACATTGGCATGCGGCTGTCATCCATGCCATAGGTCTCCAGCTCCTCTTCGGGCAGGATTTCCGCTTCCATCATCGCAGCATAAAGAGCGATGGCATAATGCCCGATGGACAGCAGGAAGCGATCCCGCCCCTCCCACTCAGGCTCTTCGGAGCGATATTCCAGAGCGTGAAAATAGACTGCTGCCAGCACATCCGCGATGCCGAGTGCCTGTCCAATATATCCTTGACCCTGCACCTGCCCCATCAGCAGTGCCTTGCGGCGTATATTCCAGGCGCGTTGCGCCAATGACATATTGGGCAGGCTCTCAACCAGATCCGGTTGATCCATGACGACCTCCTCCGCCTTGCTTTTCGCATTGGTTGCAAAAACGGTAGCATTCGGCCTGATGGCTGTCCGTTAGGAAAAATTAAATAATTGTGTAGCCGTGCTTAACGACTTTCAGCAATGTTAAGCTGAACTAAAAAGGATGTTAAGTTTTCGACATTGAAGCCGTAAGGCGATTGGCCCACCCTTGCTGAAAAATCGAGACCGGACCTCCATGCTCTGGTCTCTGCAGGGAGGAGCCTATGGAGAATATTGTTTTTCTGGACAGGGATACGGTGGCACCACAGATCACCATCCGCCGTCCGGATTTCGCCCACGACTGGACCGAATATGACCGCACCGGTGCTGCCGACGCTGCCGACCGGCTCAGGGACGCGACAATCGCCATCAACAACAAGGTGCCTTTGAGAAGGGAAACCCTCGCAGCGCTTCCCAAGCTGCGGTTGATAGCCATTGCGGCGACCGGCTATGACTGCGTTGACCTTGCCGCCTGCCGCGAATTCGGAATAGCCGTCGCGAACATTCGCGGCTATGCCACCCACACGGTTCCGGAACATGCCTTTGCCCTGATCCTTGCCTTGCGCCGCAGCCTCGTGCCCTACCGGCAGGATGTACGCGATGGCGCATGGGTCAAGGCGGATCAATTCTGCTTTTTCAACCACCCGATTCGCGATCTGGCTGGCAGCAATCTGGTCATCATAGGCGAAGGCTCGATCGGCCAGAGCGTCGCCGCGCTCGGACGCGCCTTCGGCATGAATGTGATGTTTGCCGCCCATAAGGGATCAACCGGTCTGGGACCACTCTACACCCCGTGGGAAGAAGCCCTTGCACTGGCCGATGTCATTTCCATTCACTGCCCCCTGATGCCTGCCACCGAGTGGATGATCGGCATGAAGGAGTTCCGGCAGATGAAACGCCAGCCGATCATCGTCAACACCGCACGCGGCAGACTGGTGGTCGAGGAAGATCTCGAGCAGGCCCTGAAGCAGGGGCTGATAGCTGGCGCGGGCTTTGATGTTGCCGCCTCCGAGCCGCCGCCTGTTGAGTCCCCGCTGATGCGCCTGCTTGACTATCCCAATTTCATTCTGACCCCCCATACGGCCTGGGCCAGCCAGGAAGCCCAGCAGACGCTGGTCGACCAGATGATCGACAATATCGAAAATTTCGTTCGCGGCGAGCCAAGCAACATCGTCGAATGACCGAGGATCAAGGATTAGCATGATGAATATTCAGACAGCCACAGACAAAGTGATCGATATGCGCACCATGGCGCACGCCATCCGTTTTCTGTCGATGGATGCCATCGTCAGGGCCAATGATGGCCATCCCGGCACACCTCTGGGCGGCGCCGATATCGCAACGGCGCTCTTCACCCGCCATCTGTCATTCGACCCAAAAGTCCCCACATGGCCCGACCGTGATCGCTTCGTCCATTCCGCAGGCCATGGCTCGATGTTGCTCTATTCCCTTCTCAATCTGGCAGGCTATGAAGCCTTTGGCATTGAGCAGATCAAGAATTTCCGCGTGCTGGGCTCCAATACTCCCGGCCATCCCGAATATGAACCGGAACTTGGCATCGAGACGACCACCGGCCCGCTCGGACAGGGCATCGGCAATGCGGTCGGCATGGCCATTGCGGAGACCATCCTCAACGCACGGTTCGGTGATGACATCGTCAACCATCGCACCTATGCCTATGTCGGCGATGGCTGTCTGATGGAAGGCATTTCGGCAGAAGTCGTCGCCCTTGCTGGCCATCTCGGCCTTGGCAAGCTGACTTTCCTGTGGGACGACAACCGCATGACCGATGACGGCGTCACAGAACAGGCCGTATCGGAAAACCAGCTCATTCGCTTCGAGAATAACGGCTGGCATGTGCAGCAGGTCGATGGCCACGACCCCGAAGCAGTGGCAGCGGCCATTGCCCTTACCAAACAGGACAAGCGCCCCTCCATGATCGCCTGCCGCACCCTCATCGGCTTTGGCATTCCGCGCATCCAGAATGACCGCGCAGCCCATGGCGGCAAGATCACCAAGGAAGACACCGACGCCGCGCGCGAAAATCTCAACTGGCACCATGACCCGTTTGTCATTCCGCCAGAGATCAATGCTGCGTGGAAAGTTGCGGGCGAAAAGGGAGCTGAAGCCCGCCGCGCATGGCAAAAGCGCTTTGATGCTTTGCCGGAAGCCAAGCAAAAGGAATTCCAGCGCCTGATGGCTGGCGCACTGCCCGAAGGCTGGGAGAAGGCCATACTTGAGAAAAAGCGCCAGTTTGTTGAAAAGCCTGAGGAAAATGCAGGTATTCGGGCGTCAGGCGAAATGCTGGCAGCGGCCGCCGACGCCATCCCCGAACTGATCAGTGGCGCACCGGATCTGGAAGCAGCAACCCAGCACAAACGCCAGCTTTCCCCCTTCACCAGCAAGGATCGTTCTGGCCGCTACATCCATTATGGTGTGCGTGAACATGCCATGGGTGCCATCATGAATGGCATGACAGTGCATAAGGGGGTCGTTGCTGTCGGCACCACCTTCCTCGTCTTTTCCGACTATATGCGCCACACCCTGCGCATGGCATCGATGATGGAGATCCCCAGCATTTTCGTCTTCAGCCACGATTCCATCGGCATCGGCAAGAATGGACCGACTCATCAGCCGGTCGAAATCCTCGCCTCCCTGCGCGCCTATCCCAACATGTGGACCATCCGCCCGGCAGATGCCGTGGAAATGGCCGAAGCATGGCAACTGGCCCTGCAACACAGGAATGGCCCAACCTCGATCATCTGTTCTCGCCAACCCCTCACGCCCCTGCGCAAAAGCTACTCGGATGAGAATCTCGTCTCCAAAGGCGCCTATATTCTGGCAGATGCCGAAGGTGGCGAACGCAAGGCAACCCTGTTTGGCACCGGCTCCGAAGTCGCCATTGCGATAGAGGCCCGCAAACTGCTTCAGGCCAAGGGCATCCCGACAGCCGTCATCTCCATGCCAAGCTGGGAACTGTTTGAAAAACAGGATGAAGCCTATCGCGAAAGGATCCTTGGCAGAGACACCGCCCGCGTCGCCGTGGAAGCGGCCGTGCGCCTCGGCTGGGATCATTATATCGGCGAGAAAGGCGGCTTCGTCGGCATGAAGGGCTTCGGCGCTTCAGGCGATACCGCCGATCTCTATCGCCATTTCAACATCACCCCACAAGCCATCGTTGAGGAGGTGGAGAAGAGACTGTAAAAGGTCCGATCAAGCAAGCAGAAACCAGCAAAGAACAGGGTGCAGGCTCAACCAGCCTGCACCCATTTTCATATGACGACAACAAGGTCACAGAAATTTCTGTCCGCAATGCGCTCCGCGACAGCATGACTGTTGCAAATCACCATATGCCCCATCGCCCATCGCCCATCGCCCATCGCCCATCGCCCATCGCCCATCGCCCATCGCCCATCGCCCATCGTGTAAGAAGCTGAAAAGATCCACCCGATTCCACCGCTGCGTGCTCAAGGGCATTGGTTTTCTTGCCTGCCAAGAAAGGTCTGGATGGGTTTCCTCCTCCTCTGCTCTCTCGGAGAGAGAGCGAGAATTCCACCGCAAAAGGCAATTTTCCACCCCCGAAATACGGATCACTACCTAGCACTATGCGACAATTCGTAGCCAATGTGCGACATATTGGCACACCGTATTTTACTTGAGTTTCCAATTCAACATTGACGCACTACCCTAGCGCTGAGAATGAAACTCATTCGCGATAAAGCCCAATCCGGTTCCCCGAGCGAGCCCCTTATATTGCCCTTTATCTGACCCGGCGAATGAGTGAACAATTTTAGTTATTGGAATTGATCAAATGCGGAATGCTTTCAGAGCCGTCGCTTTTCTATTTGTTGCATGGACCATGACCCTTCCGGTCTGGGCCCAAGAAGGGCCCAATTATCAAAGCCTTATGGAGAGAATTGAAACTGTCCTGCGACAGGCGGAAACCGAATATCAGCAGGGGCAGGCAGATCTTGCCAAAGCGAATGTGCAGAAGGCCTATTTCGAGCTGTTTGAAAATCTTGAAGGCCCGATCCGCATCAATATCTCTGCGGCGAAAAGCAACGAACTGGAAGCCGAATTCGGTGACATCCGCAAGCTGATCGTCAAGGGCGAGCCAATCGCCACGGTCAGCGGCCGCATCGATCAGCATATCAAGGCCATCTGGGCCACATTGCCCGAACTGGAAAGCGGGGTCGTAATCAAGGCCGAAGTGTCCGATGCGGTAAAGGTCGCAGAAGCCACGACTGAGCCGGATAGCGCCGAGGCAGCAGCCCCCTTCTGGCTTCAGGTCAATGACAATATCCTCTCGATCCTGCATGAAGCCGCCGATATCTATGAGAGTGGCGATGCTGAGGGCGCAGAGGAACTGGTCCGCAAGGCTCACTGGGACGGCTACAAGAACAGTCTGCTGGAGACCGTTGTCCGCCGCTATGTCAGCCAATCTCAGGACATTGCCCTCAATGCGGAATTCACCCGCATCATGGGACTGGTCAAGGATGGTAAACCGGCTCGCATGGTGCGCGCCTCGGCAACGGTCCTGCATCAGGATATCGCCGATGTGCTGCCCGGACTTCCCGTTGTCGATGGCAGCAAGATGGTCGAAGCCACCCCGGTCGCGACCGAGGAAATCGAGGGCGACTGGGCGTCTGTCTCCGATCAGGTGATTGCCGAAATGAACAGGGCAATCGCCCTTTATGAGAGCGGCGATCTGGCAGAAGGCGTAGCGACCGTTCAGAACAGCTATTTTGACATTTTCGAGGAAAGCGGCATGGAGACCACCGTTGGCGCACGGGACTCTGGCCTCAAGACCACCCTTGAAGGACATTTCAGCAAGCTGACTGCCTTGATGAAAGCAGGCGCTTCGAAAGAGGAGCTGACCGCCGAAATCGCGGCTGCCCGATCCGATTTTGACAAGGCCGTATCACTCTTCTCCAGCAACAGCGACAGTCCGTGGGCCCTGTTTGTCTATTCCCTGATCATCATCCTGCGCGAAGGCTTTGAGGCCATGCTGGTGGTCACCGCCATCGCCACATATCTCATCAAGACCGGCAACCGTGACAAGCTCGGAGTGATCGTCAATTCCGTCGCTGTCGCGCTGGGCTTGAGCGTTGTCACAGCCATCCTGTTCAAGATGGTCTTCAACGTCACCGCCGACAAGCAGGAACTGCTGGAAGGCGCCACCATGCTGCTGGCGGCCATTGTTCTCTTCTTCATGAGCTACTGGTTGCTGTCAAAAGCCGAAGCCGAGCGCTGGATGCAATATATCAAGGGTACCGTTGATCGCTCCATCGAGAGCGGATCGATGAAAGCCCTGTGGTTTGCCAGTTTCCTTGCGGTCTATCGCGAGGGAGCGGAAACCGTGCTCTTCTATCAGGCGCTGGCGCTGGATGCGAGCGACGCGGTCGGCATTCCCGCCATCATCGCCGGTTTCGTTCTGGGCTGCCTGCTGCTCGGTGTCCTTTACGTTGCCTTCCGTCTGGGGGCCCAGAAGCTGGCGATCAAACCCTTCTTCATCTTCACCGGCGCCCTGCTCTATTACATGGCCTTCGTCTTCACCGGCAAGGGCGTGATGGAGCTTGTCGAAGGCAAGATCATCGAACCGACGCTCGTCTCATGGCTTCCCGAATTCTCATTCATGGGCATCTATCCCTATTGGCAGACCGCATTGCCACAAGCCTTCCTGCTGGTGGCTGCAATCATCGGCCTGATTGTGGTGATGACGAGAAAGCCGCCCAAAGCATTGACCGCATGAGGGACGGCATGAGGAGAGCAACATCAACCACATCCAGTCCTGCGATCCGACCAATCGCATCACTGGATCACAACACCCCGGCAAATCGCGCTGCTCGTTGGAATTTTCTTTCGGCCAGGACCAGAGCGCATCAGACCAGATCCCGATCTGGCAATGCCCCTTTTGAACTTTGAACCAACCGAACCAACCCAACGATGAACAAAGGAATGAACATGAACAAGACATATCTGTTGGCCTCAGCCGCTGCAATGACCATACTGGCAACGCTTCCTGCCAAGGCCGAATTCAAGGAATATCCGATCGGTGAGGCCGTTGAGGTCAATACCCTGGAAGTTGCCGCTGTCTATCTTAACCCGATTGACATGGAACCACGCGGCATCGACCTGCCGGCTTCGCAGGCAGATATCCATCTCGAAGCTGATATCCATGCAGCCAAGGGCAATGAAAACGGCTTTGGTGCCGGTGAATGGGTTCCTTATCTCACCGTTTCCTACCGTCTTGAAAATGCCGATACCGGCAAGGTTCTGACCGGCAACCTGATGCCGATGGTCGCTATCGATGGTCCGCATTACGGCTCCAATATCAAGATGGCCGGTGCAGGCAACTACAAGCTCACCTTCCACATCGATGCCCCTTCCCGTCAGGGTTTTGGTCGCCACACCGATGAAGACAGCGGCGTTGGCAAATGGTTCCAGCCGTTCGATGCGGATTATGAGTTCAACTTTGTTCCTCTGAAATAGCCGCAAACGCAAATTGGCTCACAACCGGGCTCTACTCGCATGAGACAAACGAGCCCACTTAATCTCTGAATTTCCCTGTGAAATTCACCCCACATAGAACGGGAAGAGGATCGCATCTTGATCCTCTTCCCTGTCGTCATTTGACTGACCATCAGACCAGCCGGACTATCCATCAGGTACGAAATTTCATGTCCCTATATATCGTCAGCATCCTTCAGGCCTTTCTGCCGCTCGCCTTCGTCGCGGCCATGATTTTTTCGTTTCTGGAGCCAGCATCACGCAGAAGAGCGCAAATCGACAGTCTTTGGCTTGCCGCCCTGTTCATTCTGGCCGGATATCTGCTTTACAGTCTGGCCGCGTCGCTGGGGATCGAACCGCGGGTTCGCACCCTGTTGCGGCTTCTCGGGGTCAGCGCCCTGCTGACATGCTTCCTGCTGATCATAGTCAGGCCGGTCAGGGAGGCTGAAAAGGGCCTTCACCTGTTCACAAGGCTCTGCATCTGGTATCTGGTGGCCATTCTGGCCCTGCAAGGCTGCTTCGACCTGCGCGTCATGCTCGCCGACCAGATCTTCACGGCAACCTCGGTCCTCAATACGGAACTCTTTCTCAACAGCGCCGCCGTCGTGGTCGGTGCCTGCCTGTTGATCATCCTGCCGATCCTCATCGCCCATATGGGAAGCGGCGCGAGACCGCTGGTCTTGCCAATCCTTATTGTCGTGGCCCTTGTGCTTACAATCATATGGCTGTGCGAAGCCATGCTCGGTGCCATGCAGATGGGCATTCTGGGTGTCACCTCGACCCGCGTCTCCATTGTCGCCAAAGTGACCAACTATGCTCCATACAAGACCTATCTGCTTCTTGGCCTGCTGGCGGCCCTCTCATTGGGGTCTCTTCTCTTTGGCAAGTGGCGCGCAGGAAATGACAAGGCCGAAAATGGTGAGGTGATCGCAAAGGCAGATTTCCGCAAGCTGAGAGCTGCGCGGCTGTTTGAAAGACGCTGGTTGAATGCCAGTCTGGCCCTGATCATTTTCAGCCTTTGCAGCCTGCTTTATCAGGATCTCTACGCCTCCCGCCCGCCATCGCTTTCCCCGGCAGCCGAGGCACTGCCTGACGCCAACGGCGAAATCCGCATCGCCATTGAGGATGTCAAGGATGGCAATCTGCACCGTTATGCCTATATCGCAGACGACGGCCATCGCGTGCGGTTCTTCCTGATAAACCGCTATGACGAGAAGCATGTGAAAATCGGTGTTGTCTATGACGCCTGCATGATTTGCGGTGACGCCGGCTATATCCAGAAAGGCAACGAGGTCATCTGCATTGCCTGCAATGTGCGGATCTTCGTGCCATCAATCGGCAAGGCCGGGGGCTGCAACCCGATCCCGCTGCTCCATGGCGAGGAAAATGGCGAAATCGTCATATCCGCCTCGGAGCTCGAAAAGGGAGCCCAATATTTTTCCGAGGTGGTCGCCATAGAGGTCATCGATCCCGTCACCAAGCAACCACTCATCAATCTCGAAGCGCCCTATCAATATGATTTCAAGGGCAAGACCTTCTTCTTTGGATCGCAAGATTCCTATGAGAGGTTCCGCGAAGCGCCCGAGACCTATGCCGGAGCCGTCGAAGCGCGTTACTGGCGCGTTCAGGGCCATGAGAAGCATTGAGGAGACGCAGATGTTCCTGAGAATGATCCGCCGGTCTTTTTTCGAAGCGCGCAGACGCAAGATCATTGCGATCGTGACTGTCGCGCTCGCTGCCAGCCTGATTACCACCCTCCTCGACCTGTCCGTCGATGTCGGCGACAAGATGGCAAAAGAGCTAAAAGCCTATGGCTCCAATATTTCCATCGTTCCCAAAAGCGAATCCATCCCGCTCAAGATCGGCGGCATCGATTTCAACCCGCTCAAGGGGCGCGACTATTTGCAGGAAAAAGATCTCATCAAGATCAAGGATATCTTCTGGAGCAACAATATCGTTGGCTTTACCCCCTTCCTTCAGATCCCTGTAGGGCTGGAGGGGAGTGATGCCCCATTGCCGCTGATTGGCACCTATTTTGACAAGCCCTTCCCTCTTCCCAGTGACGAGGATTATCACACCGGCGCGGTGCTGACCCACCCCTATTGGGACGTCAGGGGCGAATGGCCCGACGATTCCTCCTCATCACAGATTCTGATCGGCGCTTCCCTTGCCAGATCCCTCAAGCTTTCGATCGGTGATCATCTGAAATTGCAAGCCTCCGAACAGGCAGACAGCACAGACGCTCCTCTCCTCGACGTCACCATATCGGGCATATTGACGACCGGAGAGAGTGAAGACGATGCGATCCTCGCCCCGCTGGCGATGGTCCAGACTTTCGCAGGCCTTGAGGGCAAGGTGCAGAAGGTGAGTGTCAGCGCCTTGACCATTCCGGAAAATAATCTTTCCCGCAAGGCGCAGCGGGATTCGGACTCTCTTTCAAGCGCAGAATATGACGTCTGGTATTGCAGCGCCTTTGTCAGCTCCATTGCCCACCAGATCAACGAAGCCATTCCCGATGCCTCCGCCAGTCCGGTTTGGCAGGTCGCCAACGCTGAAGGTGCCATCATCGACAAACTGCAGGTGCTCATGCTGGTGGTCACATTGGCCGCCTTTGTCTCCTCGGCAATGGGGGTCTCCTCCCTCATCAACACCTCGGTCTTGGAGCGCGCTGCCGAGATCGGTCTGCTCAAGGCTTTGGGGGCAGCAAAATGGCAAATCCTGATCCTGTTTCAGTCCGAAGCACTGATTATCGGCCTGATCGGCGGGATTGTCGGTCTCGTCGTCGGCTCTGGTCTGTCGCAAATAGTCGGCTGGACGGTCTTCGGCTCGGCGCTGGCCTTTCATCCGATCATCATTCCCGTGGTGTTGCTGATATCGATGGCCATTGCCTTTGTTGGCTCTATCCTTCCATCCCGTTCCATTGTCCGGCTGATGCCGGTGGAGGTGCTCTATGGCCGCAAATAAGAAGGCAAGGCTGGGATTTGGCCTGCTGATGCTGCTAAAATCCCTGACAGTGCGCAAGGGGCGGGTTCTGGTCGCCATCGCCTCTATCATGGTTGGCGCCACGGTGGTGACGGCGCTGACAAGCCTCTATTTCGACGTTTCCGAAAAAATGAGCCACGAATTGCGCGCCTATGGAGCCAATTTCTTCCTCGGCCCCAGCGATCAGGCCAAGCCGCATCACATCACGGTCGCGGACTATGAGGCCGTTCTGTCCGGCATCGATCCGGAGAAACTCACCGGGGCCAGTCCGTTCCTTTATGGCATTGTCAAGCTCAAGCTCGGCGATGCCGTTATGGCTGGCGTTGACTTCAAGGGGCTGCGCAAGATCTATCCCAACTGGCAGCTCGAAGGCAGCTGGATCAATGTCGATTTCGATGACCGCAACTGCATGATCGGCCGCACATTGGCCGACGCCATGGAGCTTGAGGTCGGCAGCAGTTTCGATGTGGTCGGGCGCGACAGTGGCGAACAGATCTCGCTGCGTGTCAAGGGCATCATAGAAAGCGGCGAAGCACAGGACGACCAGATTCTGGTCAATCTTCCCGTGGCCCGCCGCCTGCTGGCAAGGCCGGATGCCGTCGATCTGGCGATGCTCAGCATCGTCGCAACAGGACATGACGCCGAAAATCTGGCAGCAACCATCAATCAGGCAAATCCTCAGTTGGACGCCAAGCCGATCCGCAAGATCGCCCAGTCCGACGGCAAGATCCTGGACAAGATCGAAGGCTTCATGGCACTGGTCGCCGGCATCATCCTGATCATTACCAGCCTCTGCGTCAATGCCATCCTGTCAGCGATGGTGGTCGAGCGCAGCCGCGAAATCGGCCTGCAAAAAGCACTTGGCGCCGATGACGGTGCCATCATTCGCCAATTTGTAACCGAAACCCTGCTGATCGGCCTTATCGGCATACTGCTTGGTCTGTTGCTGGGCTTTGGTGTCGCCCAGCTTCTGGGGCAAACGGTATTCAACGCCTGGGTTTCAATCCGCTTTGTCGTAATCCCGCTGACCGCAGGCGTATCTCTGCTGGCCGCCATGATCGCAGCCATCATTCCAATCAGACGCGCGGTCAGGGTTCTTCCAGCCCTCGTCCTCAAAGGAGAGTAGAATGGACCAATTGTCACTTCAGACCATCACCGCGCCATCCGGCAGCGCTACAGCGGACACCTCTTCAGAGCAGGTCATCCGCACAATCGGCCTGTGCAAGCATTTCGGCTCCGTCAAGGCCCTCGACCAGATCGATATTTCCATCACCAAGGGCGAATTTGTCTCCATCATGGGACCATCCGGTTCGGGCAAGACGACTTTGCTCAACATCCTCTCCTGCCTCGATGTGCCGACATCGGGCAGCTACTATCTGGGTGGCACTGACATCTCCGACATGAGCGAGGCGGAACGGGCGGTGGCAAGGCGCGAGAAGATCGGCCTTGTCTTTCAGCAATTTCACCTGATCCCCTATCTCAACGCGCTGGAAAATGTCATGCTGGCCCAGCATTATCACAGCATCGCCGATGCAGACGAGGCACAGGCTATATTGGAAAAGGTCGGCCTTGGACAGCGCGCCAGCCATTTGCCATCGCAGCTTTCAGGCGGCGAACAACAGCGCGTCTGCGTGGCCCGTGCATTGGTCAATGAACCAGCGATCATCTTTGCGGACGAACCGACCGGCAACCTTGATGAAGAAAACGAAGCCCTGATCATCGACCTTTTCAAACGCCTCAACAAGGATGGACGCACCATCGCGCTTGTCACCCATAACCCGGAAATCGGTGCCATGGCCGACAGAACCATTCGCCTGCGCCACGGTCATCTGGAGGCTTGAGGTCGCCATGAAAAGGGTCATTGCAATGCTCTTTGCCAGCCTGTTGACGCTGGCCGGATGTAAGGATCAGGAACCCGTGCGGGTTGGCGCAAAAGCGCCGGACATTTCGGTGATGACGTCTGACGGTGACAAGGTGGATCTGGCGTCCTTCAGCGGCAAGGTGGTGTTCGTGAATTTCTGGTGGTCCGGCTGCGGCCCCTGTCTGGCAGAGATGCCCGAAATCGATCAGGTCTACAAGGCGCTGGACGAACGCGGTTTCACGGTTTTCTCGGTCAATTTCGGCCAAGACCCGGAGGTGATCCGAAACACCGCCCGCAGATTGAATGTGAGCTACCCGCTATTGTCCGACCAGCTCAAGATTTCCGCCGCCCGCTATGGCGTGAGCGCTGCCCCGACATCTTTTCTGATTGATCGGGATGGCATCCTAAAAGAGGTCATCTATGGACCTCTCACCAAAGCGCAACTGACAGAAAAGGTGGAAAGCATCCTCTGACAAGCCAACGGAAGCGACTAGTTGTCCGCTTCCGTGGCAAAGGCCGCAATGGCTTCGATTTCCTCGGCCGTCAGGCCCGACTTCATCCGGTCTTTCATGCTCTTTGCGGGCTGTCCCAACTGATAGCTCAGGAGCTTTTCTTCAATCTCTTGGCTTGTCATGTCATGCAATTTTCGACTCCGGCCAAGAGCCTTCTTTTCGCCCGTTGTCCCATGGCAATTGGCGCAACGATCCGCATAGAGGCGCAGCCCCTGATCAATTTCAGCAGACTGGGCATTTGGCGCCAAAACGATCAGAGAAATGAACATTGGCAAGGCAGTTCCGAGCTGATGGAAAAATCGCATATGAAATCCGTTTTATAATTAATTACAAAAGGTTAGTTACCCCATAATGTCAGTTTTAGAGCCATATTTCAAAGCTTTCATGCTGTTTTGCACCCTTGTTTCCATAACGGCCTGCAAAGAGAATGCATTGGTGGAAAAAGGCGCGACGGCACCGGAATTCGGCGTCATAGACCTCGATGGACAGAGTGTTCAGCTTGGCGAATTCGGCGGTAAAATTACGGTGCTGAATTTCTGGCAAGGTGGCTGCATACCCTGTCTTACGGAGATGCCTCACCTTCAGGCCCTGCATGAGCAATATAAGGATCAGCGAGTCCGGATATTGTCCGTCAACAGCGGTGGCAGCGCCAAGATTATCCAAAACGCCATCGCGGAAACCGGCGTTTCCTACGAGTTCGCCATAGATGAACTCAATGTCGCTTCAGCGCGCTATCAGATCCATTTCTTCCCGACCACTTTCGTCATCGACAAGAAGGGCATCATTCGTGAAAAGATGATGGGCGAGATCAAGCAAGACAGCGTCGCCACATTGCTCGATGAAATGATCAAGGAATGAGAGAAGCCATCAAGGGCATGGCCAGTTTCCCCCGCTAGCCCTACTCCCGCTTAAGCCAGCGGATACCGCGACGCCAACCATCACACAGCGCAAAGCAAGATCAGAAAAGCGGCCAACAAAAAAGGCTGCCGAAGCAACCTTTTGTTTCCAAGGAGGAAATTCTATTTCCAAGAGTAAACTTGGTGCGGCCGAGAAGACTCGAACTTCCACGGGAGTTACCCCACAGCGACCTCAACGCTGCGCGTCTACCAATTCCGCCACGGCCGCAAACCGTGTTTGATCAAGGATATTTCCTTGTTGGTGGCGTGTAACTATCAAATTAGATTTGCCCACACAAGCCATTAAGATGGCGATCAACAACAAATGTGGAAAGTTGATGACAAACCCTTGGAATTTTTCGCAAGGACGAAATTTTTGCGAATAATCAAGGCTGTAAAACCACCCTGTAGATCAGCCCGAGACCCGGTGAATACCGCGGATGGGTCGCCATTCCGGACTGCGCATGAGAAGGCGCGTAATGGAAATCCCAACCTTTTCACCGCGCAGAATCACCTGCCCATGTGCGACGGGAATATCATTGGCCAAAATCAGACAATCATCCTCTTCATGCGCGTCCAGCTCGATGACCGCACCTCGCCCCATGCGCAAAAGCTGATGAATGGGAATTTCAGTTGTGCCCAGCACGACAGAAATATTAATGGTAATGGAATCTAGATTAGCCACGATGCACCCTTCCGTGTTACCCACGGATTGACTATGTGAGACATTAACAGAGTGTTACCTTCTTTGGTAAATGAAATATTAACAAAGAAGCGCAAATCGGAAGCGGACCACAAGGGACCACAGATCAAACGACCATGAAGAGCAGCAATCAGGACCAGCATTCACTTGATCATCGCCATGATGCCATTGGCCCCATGATGTCAACAACCGGCGAGCCTGTCGACTGGATTATTTCGGAGCGCTTGATTCCCTATCCAGAAGCGATGGTTTTCATGGAAAACAGGATTGCGGCAATCGCTGAAGGCAAGGCCCGGGAATGCGTCTGGCTGCTGGAGCATCCCCCGCTCTATACTGCTGGCACCAGCGCAGATCCCGCCGATCTTGTCGCCCCGGACCGTTTCGATGTTTTCACCACAGGACGCGGTGGCCAATATACCTACCACGGCCCCGGCCAGCGTATTGCATATGTCATGCTGGACCTGAAACGTCGCCAGCAGGACATCCGGCTGTTTGTCGAAAGCCTTGAAAACTGGATCATCAACACCCTAGCCGAACATAATATCAAGGGCGAACGCCGCAAGGAGCGCGTCGGCGTCTGGGTGCCGCGTCCGGAAAAAGGCCCCGGCGTGGAAGACAAGATCGCCGCCATCGGCATTCGCGTCAGGAAATGGGTCACCTTTCACGGCATCAGCCTCAATATCGAACCGGACCTTGAGCATTATGGCGGCATCGTCCCCTGCGGCATTGCCCAGCATGGCGTCACGAGTTTCGTCGATCTGGGATATCCCATCACCATGCCTGACGTTGACATGACCCTGCGGGAAGAGTTCGAGCGCATCTTCGGGGTAACATCCTGAGCCTGCCCACCGGACCGAATTCACGAACACACCCATAAAGAGAAAGTTCGAGAAAAGCGCCTTTTGATATTAACCACTGCGCGCTAAATATCCCGCCAGACGGTTTGCGTTAAGAGTTTGTTAGGGTAGTTTTAAAGCCACCTTACAACTCACAGCCAAACTGCGGGTGCGTTATGCCTTACGATCAGATGAGACACTTTCTGCAGGACGAAACGGCCGCCGCAACATTGGAGTATCTGGTTCTGGCAGCCATGATCGCCCTTTTGTGGATTACTGCCGGCAAGCAATATATTGCAGAAATCAGCGATGCCTTCGGCCAGATCGCCGGTGAAATTTCCGACATCAGACTCTGAATTCTGCCGATAGAAACGCAAACAACCCGACCTCGGGCCGGGTTGCTGATATCCTGTGAGGGCTTTGGCCAAACAATCAGGCCGCATCACTCGCCGACGTTTCAAATTCCATCATCACCGTGTCGACGGCCAGACTGTCTCCCGGAGCTACACAGATCTTGGATACGACCAGATCGCGCTCGGCCCTGAGCACATTCTCCATCTTCATCGCTTCCACGGTTGCCAGTGCCTCTCCGGCCTGCACCTTCTGCCCTTCCTTGACAGCGAGGGCGACCACGAGGCCCGGCATCGGACAAAGCAGCAGATTGGAGGTGTCAGGAGGAATGCGGACAGGCAGAATGGCCTCCAGAGCGGCAATATGCGGCAGCATGACCTTCACTTCCCGCTTCACGCCCTTGTGGGTCAGGATATAGGAATTCAATCCTCGCCTCACCTGCACGATCATTTCGCGACCACCGATCACACCACACCAGAGCTTCCAGCCCGGTGCCCAGTCAGACAGCGCCGAAACGACGTGATCATTGGGCAATATCAGATCCATGTCGATCGGAGTCGTCGGCTTGCCGCCTCGATAACGGATGGTGTAGCGCGTCTGCTTGTCAAATGCGGCAACCCAATGCTCATGCATTTTCATCGAGTCCAGCTTGCGCTTGTCCTTGAAGCGATGCAGCCGGTCATGCATGACCACTTCCATGGAAGTCGCCACACAGGCAAGCGCCAGTTCAGTTTCCTCATCCCAATGCCCACCTTCGAAACCATCAGGATATTCCTCGGCAATGAAGCCTGTAGTGATGTCACCGGAGCGCCATTTGGGATGCTCCATCAGCGCTGTGAGGAATGGAATATTATGTTCGATCCCGTCGATGATGAAGGCGTCGAGCGCCCGCGACATGTGATCGATTGCCGATAAGCGATCCGGCCCGTGGGTGCAGAGCTTGGCAATCATCGGATCATAGAACATGGTGATCTCGGATCCGGCTTCCACGCCGGTATCGTTGCGAATGGTCAGGCCATCAGCGGTCCCTTCCAGCGGCGGGCGGTAATCGACCAGTCGCCCGATGGAGGGCAGGAAATTGCGCAATGGATCTTCAGCATAGATGCGCGACTCGATCGCCCAGCCATTGATCGTCACATCCTCCTGCGCCAGCGCCAGCCGCTCTCCATTGGCGATATGAATCATCTGCTCGACCAGATCCACCCCGGTGATCAGTTCGGTAACCGGATGCTCCACCTGCAGCCGGGTATTCATTTCGAGAAAATAGAAATTCTTGTCCTTGTCGACAATGAACTCCACGGTACCTGCGGAGTGATAGCCGACCGCCTTGGCCAATGCCACGGCCTGTTCGCCCATCGCCTTGCGCGTGGCCGGATCAAGGAAGGAAGACGGAGCCTCCTCGATAACCTTCTGGTTCCGGCGCTGAATGGAGCATTCGCGCTCATTGAGATAGATGGCGTTGCCATGTTTGTCTGCCAGCACCTGAATCTCGATATGACGCGGCCCAACGACATATTTCTCGATAAAGCAGCGATCATCGCCGAAAGATGATTTGGCTTCCGATTTGGCCCGCTCAAAGCCTTCTGACGCCTCTTTTTCATTCCAGGCGATGCGCATGCCCTTGCCGCCACCACCAGCCGAAGCCTTGATCATCACCGGATAACCGATCTCGCCAGCAATGCGCACCGCTTCTTCGGCATCCTTGATCACGCCCATATGGCCCGGAACGGTTGAAACCTTGGCCCCCAGAGCGAATTTCTTGGATTCGATCTTGTCGCCCATCGCTTCAATCGCAGCAACAGGCGGGCCGATAAACTCGATACCGGCCTCACCCAGCGCCTTGCAAAAGGCCGCATTCTCAGACAGGAAGCCATAACCGGGATGAACAGCCTCAGCGCCGGTCTCCTTGCAGATCCGGATGATCTGATCCCCCAGCAAATAGGACTGGTTGGCCGGAGGCGGTCCGATGCAAACAGCTTCATCGGCCATCTGCACATGCATCGCATCCCGGTCCGCTTCCGAATAGATGGCCACGGTCTGGATGCCCATTTTCTGCGCCGATTTGATAACGCGGCAGGCGATTTCACCACGATTTGCAATCAGTATTTTCTTGAACATGACAATCCTGCTAATGTCCTTTTTCCCCTACGCTGCCACAAGGCAAAAGCGCTATGGACCATTCGGATTGGATCACCCCCATACAGTCATTCTGTCGGCGTCGATCCGGCGGAATAGATCTCAGAGGCATTTTGTAAAGCGCAGGTCTACAGAGTACAATTCGGACCATCGAAGGAATATTTTGAAAACATCGACATTTCAGATAGTTAAATAAATTTCATGAGACTATTTGATAAGCTTCAATGATGCGCAAGCAACAAGACACAACCATTTAGTACAAATACGAAGCCTATGGCTTTCCCTCGCAATTTGATTATTGATATGCATGTAACCAAATCAGAATGCGCGACATAAAAGGTGCCAACAAGATGACAATGACCACCAGCCCCATAAAGTTGGGCCCGATTAGCTGGACGCCCTCGGCTGCTCCACTCATCATGGGCATCATCAATGTAACCCCGGATTCCTTTTCCGACGGTGGTCAGTTTCTGGCGCAGGACAATGCATTGAACCACGCAAGGCAACTGGCAGAAGAAGGTGCAGACATTCTCGATATCGGAGGAGAATCCACCCGCCCCGGCGCAGCCCTTGTCTCCGAAGAGGAAGAATTGGAGCGTGTTGTTCCTGCCATCAGGAACATTGCCCAGGCCAATCTCGGCCGCGCCATTTCGATCGATACCTACAAGGCCCGCGTCGCAGAGAAGACCCTTGAGGCCGGTGCCCACATCATCAATGATGTCTGGGGCTTGCAACGGGAACCGGACATTGCCAAAGCCGCCGCCGCCCATCGCGCGCCCGTCATCATCAATCACTGGGAAAAGGAACGGCAAAGCGACATCGATATTCTCGATCAGATGAAACGCTTTTTCGACCGTTCCATCGAGATTGCCCTTCAGGCTGGCGTCAGGGAAAGCGAGATCATTCTTGACCCCGGTTTCGGCTTCGCCAAGGACGCAGCAGAAAATATCGATATTTTAGCCAGACTTGAACAATTGTGCGATTGGGGTTATCCATTGTTGGTAGGCACTTCACGCAAGAGATTTATCGGCAGCTTGACCGGTCGGGAGGAACCACGGGATCGGGTCTTCGGCACTGTCGCCTCGAATGTGATTGCCCTGATGAAGGGAGCTGCCATTTTCCGCGTGCATGACGTGGCCGCCCACAAGGACGCCCTCGCCGTAGCCCACGCAACAGCCAAGAAACAACGGACCTGACCCCATGGATCGCATTATCCTCCGAGACCTCGCCTTCTTTGCCTATCACGGTGTTTTTGCAGAAGAAGCCACCCTCGGGCAGCGATTCTATTTCGATCTGGATTGCTATCTGGATCTCCGACCCGCCGGCCAAAGCGACGATGAAACAAAAACCGTGCGCTATGACTATATCGTCAAGCGCGTAGAAAACATCGTTCAGAACCAGCGCTTCAAGCTGATTGAAGCCCTCGCAGAGGCCGTCGCCAAAGATCTGCTGACCCATTTTGCAGATCTGGACCATATCAGGATCAAGGTACGAAAACCGGAAGCCCCCATCCCCGCGATCATCAAAGACATAGCAGTGGAAATTACCAGAGACCGCAAGGATTATGCATGATGAACAGCAGCGCATCGGAAACAGAGGTTTTCATCTCTCTGGGCGGCAATATAGGAGATCCGGCGATCACCATTGAAGACGCCCTTGCAACGCTTTCCTCCCGAAAAGGCGTGAGAGTCCTCTCTCGCTCGCCTTACTATATTACCCCGCCATGGGGCAAAACCGATCAGGCCGAATTCGTCAATGCCTGCGCCAAATTGAGGACCAGCCTCAGCCCGGCCGCACTGCTTGCGGTTTGCCTTTCCGTTGAAAAAAGCATGGGCCGCATCAGAAATGAGCATTGGGGACCACGTATTATCGACATTGACCTGCTGACCTATGGCGATGCCGTGGTGGATGAAGAGGATTTGAAAATCCCCCATCCCTATATCAGTGAACGGGCCTTTGTGCTGGTGCCCTTGCGCGATCTGGCCCCCGATTTTTCGCTCAATGGCGTATCGATTGATACCATGCTGGAAAATCTCGACGTGACAGGCATCAGCCAACTTGATAAGAATATGTAATATAACGGAGATTTCCGCCTTCCCTGCCCCATCGGGAAAACGGAGTATTCCCGCCCCTTCCAATGACAACCGGATGCCTGCTGCTGCAAGGCGTCTGGCATGCTTTGTTTCCTATCTCCCACAGGACAGAAAAAATGACAAAAACAATCAAGATCACAGGTATTTGCGGCAGCTTGCGCGATGGTTCCTATTCCCGCAGCCTGCTGGAAACCATGGCAAGCCTGCTGCCGGAAGGTAGCCAGTTTAACAGCCTCGATATCGGAGCCATCCCGCATTACAATCAGGATCTGGACACGGCAAAGGGCCCGGAAGCCGTTTTGCAGGGGCGCAAGCTGATTGCTGAAAGCGACGCAGTGTTGATCACCCTGCCCGAATTCAACCATGGTATTCCCGGCGTGCTGAAAAACGCCCTCGACTGGCTTTCCCGCCCAGCCTTCACCAGTTGTTTCACCAACAAGCCGGTTCTGTTTGCCACCATCGCGCCGGGCCCTCTTGGTGGTGTCAGGGCGCAATATCAGATGCGCGAAACCCTGTCTTCCATGCGCTGCAAGATGTTGCCGCTGGCCGAGATTGCCGTCACCTTCGCAGCCCAGAAATTCCCCGACGGCAAGCTGGTCGACGAGCCGACGAGACAGCATCTGCAAACCGTCATCGACTCCCTGCTTGAACAGGCAGAACTGAACTGAAAATCAGAAATGATGCTTGGCAGCAAACGGTCCATACCGTTTGCTCGCCCCGATGAGATAGGCCGTTGACCAGCCGATATAGATGAAGCCGGCAATGCCTTCCAGAGCGCCCAGAATGCGCCATTGCTCCGACAGGATGATGTCACCATAGCCAAGGGTGGAAAAGGTGACGGTGGAGAAATAGAGCGCCTCGTCAAAATCTCCCAATGCCCCGACGGCCCAGTATGTCACCGCCCAGACCCAGATCTGCAAGGCATGGACGATGAAAACGCCAAGCACGGTGGCAACCATCAGCCACATCTTGCGGTAATGAATGGCGATATTCGACCAGATATGGGCCAGAATGCGCACCCGGTTGAAAACCTCGATGAGCCCGAGCATCTGCACGAAGACGCAGGCGGTGATCACCAGACATCCAACCAAAAGACTGATCAGCATTCTTCTCTCCCCTTCAAGACTGGCCTTCATTACAGGCCTTCAAGACTGGTAGCCCTCAATCCCCGTCGGATGCCGGAGCCACCTCTTTCCCCCTTGCGGCAGCCTAGCAACAAAAAGTCGCGCTTCAGTAAATGAAGCGCGACATGAAACAATAACGCACGGATTTCAACGGACAAAATCACGCATCAAAGCGGAATATTGTCATGCTTCTTCCATGGATTTTCCAACCGCTTGTTGCGCAGCATCCTCAGCGCCCGGGCCACCCGCAACCGTGTGCGGTGGGGCATGATCACCTCATCGATGAAGCCTCGCTCGGCAGCCACGAAGGGCGACAGGAACCGATCCTCATAATCCTTGGTATGCTTGGCGATCTTTTCGGGATCATTGAGATCCTTGCGGAATATGATCTCGACGGCTCCCTTGGCCCCCATGACCGCAATCTGGGCCGTTGGCCAGGCATAATTCACATCGCCGCGCAAATGCTTGGACCCCATCACATCATAGGCGCCACCATAGGCCTTGCGGGTGATAACCGTCACCTTGGGCACCGTGGCCTCGGCATAGGCAAACAGCAGCTTGGCTCCATGCTTGATCAGGCCGCCATATTCCTGATCGGTACCGGGCAGGAAACCGGGCACGTCAACCAGCGTGACCACCGGAATTTCGAAGGCATCGCAGAAGCGCACGAAACGCGCAGCCTTGCGCGAGCAATCGCAGTCCAGCACCCCGGCCAGAACCATCGGCTGGTTGGCAACGATCCCGATCGTGCGCCCTTCCATGCGCCCGAAGCCAACGATGATATTGCGGGCGAAATTTTCCTGAACCTCGAAAAAGTCGCCTTCATCGACCATTTTCAGGATCAGTTCCTTCATGTCATATGGCTTGTTCGGATTGCTGGGCACCAGCGTATCGAGCGAGGGCTCCTCCCGGTCCCATGGATCGTAATTATCCAGCAATGGCGGCTCGGAGAAATTGTTCGCAGGCAGGAAGTCGATCAGCCGTCGCATCTGGAACAGGGCTTCGACATCATCATCATAGGCACCATCGGCAATCGATGATTTGGTCGTATGCACGGAGGCCCCGCCCAGCTGCTCGGAGGTCACCTCTTCATTCGTCACCGTCTTGACCACTTCCGGGCCGGTCACGAACATGTAGGAACGATCCCGCACCATGAAGATGAAATCGGTCATCGCCGGCGAGTAAACATCCCCACCCGCACATGGCCCCATGATCAGCGATATCTGCGGAATAACGCCAGACGACATCACATTGCGCTGGAAAACCTCGCCATAGCCGCCAAGCGCATCGACGCCCTCCTGAATGCGCGCCCCGCCAGCATCAAACAGACCGATGATCGGCGCCCGGCTTTTCAGGGCCATATCCTGAATCTTGATGATCTTCTGCGCATGGGTCCATGAAAGAGACCCGCCCAGCACCGTGAAATCCTTGGCGAAAATATAAACGATCCGGCCATTGACCGTGCCCCAGCCGGTCACGACACCATCGCCAGGCATCTTGACCTTTTCCATGCCGAAATCGGTGCATTTATGCTGCACATACATGTCGAACTCTTCAAAAGACCCTTCATCCAGAAAGATCTCGATACGTTCGCGCGCTGTCAGTTTGCCACGGCCATGCTGCGCATCCACGCGTTCCTGGCCACCTCCCAAGCGGGCCTGTTCGCGGCGTTTTTCAAGCTCGGCAATTACAGTTTTCATGACAAGGAGCCCTCAGAAAGTTATGTTCCCCGGCACCGCTGCGCCCCTCCCAGAATGATCGCTATGCAATCACGGCGCAGACAATAACCAACCATCAGACAGGCATCGGCATATCGCCCGAGCGCTGCAGGCTTAAGGGCTAACACATATATTTTGAGGCAAATAGCTGGTAGATCGGATGAAACGATCAGAGAATAGTCTTAGGCGATAAGCACAAGACAGCGTCAGGCAGGCAGAAATGCTCCCCGAAGCTCTCGCAAGCATCAGGCAGGAATTCCAGCTAGAAAATCTGGCAAGAAAAGCAGCAAAGGCAACTGTACGGCCATTGCTGCAAGACGAGTGGCGCAAGACTAGTGACGCAAGGCAGCCAGAACCAGCACGGCGGCGTCGAACTCGGCGCGCCGGAATTGCCGCCGCTTGCTTGCCTCTTCATCCTCGCCCCACAGCTCGATATTCCAGTCTTCATCCACCATGGCGGCATTCCAGACCGCATCGGGCCCCAGAAAGCCATCCCAGAGCGCGAAGGCCAGCAGCGCCGAGCCGGTCAGCGTCATGATGGAATGCACCGCACCCAGCTGGAAGATATCCAGATCGGCCCACAGGCGCCTCAGGCTCACCCCCATCACCGGAGACTGCTCGACAGCCAGAATGCCACTGGCCTGCACGAAACGGCCTCCCAGAGCCTCTTCTGCCCGATCAAGCACCGGATGCCAATGTTCTTTCTGCCGCAGCACAAGCCGCTCAGGGTGGGTCGCCGGATAGCAGATGAAATCATTATTGAGATAGGAGACGATCTCGTCGATCATCGCCCCGCGCGATGCCTCAACGCCATCGATGGTGGAATTGACCAAGCGGGTCAGCGGCATAAGCGCAGGATTGATTTCCTTTTCCTGCGCCTCCCACTCGGCCACAAGCGCTTCTGCGAGCGCGCGACTGGGCACAGTGATGGCCTTCTTGGCTGGGCTTTTGACCTTGCGTCCGTCCAGCAGCACGCCAAACAGCACCTCGCCCCTGTCGCCCGTCTCTTCGCCAAGGCTGGCGGCCTTGTAGAAGCGTTTGGGCAAAGGCGTTTTCGCCGCTTCCTTGGAACGCATCATGGGGTTTTCGGTGCTATCCTTCTGGCCGGGTGCAAAATCACCAAAGATCGCACCGAACTGCTCGCGCGGTTCCTTGCCCTTGTCCATGTCAGCCATCAGAAAGTCCCGTTCATTATCTTGCGTTTGTCAAAGCCGACCCAACAGGGCATGCAGCGCCGGATAGTCATCGACAATATGCGCAGCACCGGCATCTCTCAACACGTCTGAAGTATGATAGCCCCAGCTGACGCCGATGCTTCTGACCTTGGCATTGGCAGCCATTTCCATGTCATAGCTGGTATCACCGATCATATAGGTGTCTTGTGCCTGCACGCCGGTCTGTTCCATCGCTTGCAGGATCATGCCCGGATGGGGCTTGGATGGCGCCCTGTCTGCGGTCTGGACCGTTACAAACAGATCATGCCAGCCATAGCAGTCAAACAGATGCAGCACCCCGCGATAGGCCTTGCCGGTGGCAATGCCCAGCAGCACATCGCTTTGCTTTGCCAAAGCTTCGATCGCTTCCCTCGCGCCATCATAAAGCAGTTCGATGGCCTCTCCGCTCGCCCGCTTGGCGATGACATAATCCTTGTAGCTTTCCACCACCGCAGCATTGGCGCTGCTGCTGAGTTCCGGAGCCAGCTTATGAACCGCTTCAGGCAGCGACAGGCCGATGATCGAGCGCGTTGCATCTGCCGTAGGTGGCGTCAGGTCATGCTTGCCAAAGGCATGATCCATGCCCTCGACAATCGTATGCTGGCTATCCACCAGCGTACCGTCGCAATCAAAGATGAAGAGTTTGAGGCTCATGAGACCGGATCCTCAGGCTAGCAGAAAAGAAATAGTAAATTGGACGAGAGAGCTGCGATCAGTCTTCCGCGCCAAGCTCATCCTCGATCTCGGGATCATAGGCCGCTTCGTCAAAGCCGAGCAGATTCCAGCTCTGCTGCATATGCGAGGGCAGCGGAGCGCTGACATCGAGAATGCCCCCCTTGGGATGGGGAATGCGGATGCGGCGGGCATGCAGATGCAGTTTCTTCTGGATGCCGCCGGGAAATTCCCAATTCTCGATATTGAAATATTTCGGATCACCAATGATCGGACATTCCATATAGGCGGTATGCACACGCAGCTGATGGGTGCGTCCGGTAACCGGCTTGAGCACCAGCCACGACATTTTCTGCCCCGATGTCTCAACCACCGAATAATGGGTCACCGCATGCTGTGCGCCATCATCGCCATGGCGGGCAATGCGCATGCGATCGCCGTCTTCGGCCTGATATTTGGCCAGATAGGTCGAAATCCGCGCCTGATGCGGCTTGGGCACACCGCGCACCAGCGCCCAGTAGGTTTTCTGCGTCGAGCGTTCGCGAAAGGCCTTCGTCAGCGCCATCGCCACGGACCGCTTGCGCGCCACGACGAGAACCCCGGACGTGTCCCGGTCCAGCCGATGCACGAGGCGCGGCTTCTGGTCATTCTTGTCGCGCAGAGCCTCAAGCATGCCATCCACATGGCGGCTCATGCCCGAACCGCCCTGCACAGCCAGCCCGGCTGGCTTGTTGATGACAAACAGATCCTTGTCTTCATACAGCATGATCGACTTGAGAAAATCGCCATCATCATCGGATGCGCGCGGCATGGCCCGCTTCGGCGCAGCACTCTGGGATTTCTCATCCGTCGCAAGAGGCGGTATGCGCACCTCCTGCCCCTTCATCAGGCGCGCATTCGTTTTCACCCGCTTGCCATCGACACGCACCTGTCCGGTGCGCAGCAATTTCTGCAACTGGCCAAAGGAAAGCCCCGGATAATGCTCCTTGAACCAACGGTCCAGACGCAGTCCGTCCTCATCCCCTGTCACTTCGCGAATCTGAATGGTTGCCATTCGATCAAACTTTCTTTCTCACACCAGCGCGCGGGCTGCCGATAGCCCTGCAAAGAGCGCCACAATACCGCCCGCCAGCGAGATTGCAATATAAAACAGCGCCAGACCGGATTGCCCGCGCTCGGTCATTGTCACAATGTCGAGGGAAAAGGTGGAAAAGGTGGTAAAGCCCCCCAGCAGCCCCGTCGTCAGCAACAGGCGCAATTCCGTGCTCGCGCTGAAGCGCACGGCGAGGAAATGAATGAGCAGCCCCATGAAGAAGGATCCCGCAACATTGCAAATCAGGGTGCCATAAGGCAGTCCGCTGCCAAAGGAGCGCAGCGCGGCCAAACCGACAAGATGCCGCAGACTTGCCCCGCAAGCGCCGCCAATGGCAACAAAAATAAATTGGCTCATTTGTTTCTTTCCATTCTCAGTCTGGACCAATAATCCAGACGTTTTCTCAATTCCCGCTCGAAACCGCGTTCCACCGGCTCATAGAAGACTTTCCGCCCCATCGCTTCAGGAAAATAGTCCTGACCGGAAAAGGCGTCCGGCTCATCATGATCATAGCGATAACCATCGCCATAGCCCTGCTCCGCCATGAATTTGGTCGGGGCATTGAGAATATGTTTTGGTGGAGGCAGGGAGCCTCCGCGTTTGGCGGCATCCATGGCCGCAGCAAAGGCCAGATAGCCCTTGTTGGATTTCGGTGCCGTGGCGAGATAGATCGCCAGTTGGGAGAGCGCATAATAGCCTTCAGGAGCACCGATCAGCTGGAATGCCTCGCGCGCGGCCTGAGCCTGCACCAGCGCATTCGGATCAGCCAGCCCGATATCTTCCGAAGCCATCACCGTCATGCGCCTGAGGATATATAACGGATCTTCCCCGGCATCAAGCATGCGACACATATAGTAGAGCGCGGCATCCGGATCGGAACCACGAATGGACTTATGAAAAGCCGAAATGAGATTATAGTGCCCCTCGGCGGACTTGTCATAGACGGGGGCACGGCGTTGCAGAATGCGGCCCAACTGCTCGGGAGTGAAGATCTCGCCCTCATGAGCGGCTCGCCAGACTTCCTGCGCCAGAGTGAGAGACGAACGGCCATCCCCGTCAGCCATGCGGACCAGCGCCTTGCGGGCCTCTTCATCCAGTGGCAGCGCCTTGCCAAGCGCCGCTTCGGCGCGGCTGAGCAACAGCCCGATGGCCTCATCATCAAGGCTCTGGAAAGTCAGCACCTGCGAGCGCGACAAAAGCGCGGCATTGAGTTCAAAGGAAGGATTTTCAGTCGTCGCCCCGACCAGAATCACAGTCCCGTCTTCCATCACGGGCAGAAAGCTGTCCTGCTGGGCCTTGTTGAAGCGATGGATCTCATCGACAAACAGCAGGGTTGTCTTGCCCATCCGGCGCCGGTCTCGCGCTGCTTCGAAAACTTTCTTGAGATCGGCAACGCCGGAAAAGATAGCTGAAATCTGTTCGAAATGCAGATCGGTCCCGTCCGCCAGCAACCGCGCCACCGTGGTCTTGCCGGTGCCCGGGGGCCCCCAGAGGATGAGACAACCCAGCGAGCCGCTGTTGAGCATGCGGGTCAAGGTGCCATCCGGCCCGACCAGATGCTGCTGCCCGACGACATCTTCAAGTTTTGCAGGCCGCAGCAGATCGGCAAGAGGCCGGGAAGCGCCCTCCCCGGTCCCATCATGTCTTTTGGCAGAGCCGGAAACCTCCAGCCCTGCATTTTCAAATAAATTGCTCACTTCAATCTCAACTGATTGTCGTCTTGATGAGCTTGCCGTCTCGCTGGATCTCAAGTCGCCACAGGCGGAATTCCTGTTTCGACAATGTTTCGAGATCCTTGGTATTGCGCACGGCCTGCCCGTTCACCTTGCGAATGAGATCGCCGGTCTTGAGGCCAAGACGCTCTGCTGTCGTACCATTTCTAACCTCGGAAATGACTACACCTTTGAGGCCACTGTCAACACCCAATTCCTGCGCCACCAGGGGCGAAAGGTTAAGCACCGTGGCTCCTTCAAAGGGCGAATAGCCTGAAATCTGGCGGGCGTCTCTTGGCGGTTTTTCCGGAGCAGCCTCGGCCTTCATCGTCACGGTTTGATCTTTGCCCTGACGGGCAATCTCAAGCGCGACATCCGAGCCAAGCGATACCGTGGCAAAGCGATAGCCAAAGGCATCCGGGCTGTCGACGGACTTGCCATTGACGCTCAAAATCAGATCGCCCACTTGCAACCCGGCCGCTTTCGCTGGGCTGGCCGGATAAATCTCGGTAACCAGTACCCCCTGAGGCCGTTCGAGCCCCAGCCCGGCAGCAATATCGGAATTGACCATCTGCAAGCTGCCGCCAAACCATGCACGCTGCACCGCCTTGCCGGAAATGGCTGCATCGGCGACCAGCTTGACCATGTTGGCCGGAATGGCAAAACCAATACCGTTGGAGCCGCCCGAACGGGTATAGATCGAGCTGTTGATACCCACCAGCTGCCCCTGCATATTCACCAATGCGCCGCCGGAATTACCCGGATTGATCGCGGCATCGGTCTGAACAAAATAGCTATAGTCAGACGCCCCCACTTGCGTGCGCGCCACGGCCGAAACAATGCCGCTGGTCACCGTCTGCCCGACACCGAACGGGTTGCCGATCGCCAGCACCAGATCACCGACCTGAGCTTCGTCGGAATCGGCAAATTCGAGATGCGGCAGATCGCGGTCCAGATCCCGAACCTTCAGAATGGCAAGATCCGTTTTCTCGTCATCAAGCACCACGTCAGCTTCAAATTCGGTCCGGTCAGACAGAGCGACCTTCACTTCCGTTGCCCCGTCAATGACGTGATGGTTGGTGACGATAACGCCGGTATGATCAACAATCACCCCGGAACCGAGCGAGCGTTCCACCCGCTCACGCGGCGCGCCGAATCCACCCCGACCGAAAAACTGCTCAAAGAAGGGATCATTGAAGAAGGGAGAACGCTGGCGTGTCACCACCTTGCGCGTGGCATAAACATTGACCACCGCAGGCGCGGCTTCCTTTACCAGAGGGGAGAAACTGAGCTGCATCTCGACCTTGCTGGCGGGTACCCGATCAACGACCTGTGTGAGTTTAGGCTGGGCTTGAGTATCGGCCGCCTTTGACGCCGGCACGAAATCCCGTGCCATATAGCCTCCAGCCGATGCCATCAGCACAACGGCGAGAGCTGCAAATCCTTTTCGCGAAATCACAATGAAACCTCATCTTTTCAGGGAATAGGCCCTTCAGCATCCTGAAGGAAAAATCTCTATCCGAAAAGATAGAAATCCCAACGGGCAGAAATAAGATCTGGATGCGCCTATATTCAATCATTGCGAAGATTTAATCAAATGGATCCAGCTATACACGATCCGCAGTCCGCAGTTTGTGGACGATCCGCATCACGCCACTGGCACCCAGAATGAGCCAGATGCCAATGGCACAAAAAAGGGCGGCACGAAGCCACCCTTTTATTCTTTCAACACTGCGTAATGCTTACGCTGCGTCTTCCACTTCAACCTCAGCGGTAGGACCGGAGTCCGTGCCGCGAGCTTCCGGATCGCGATCAACCAGCTCGATGACAGCCATCGGAGCGTTGTCGCCATAGCGGAAACCGGCCTTGAGAACGCGGGTGTAGCCACCCTTGCGCTCTTCATAGCGTGGGCCAAGCGTTTCAAACAGCTTTGCGACCATATCCTTGTCGCGAATCTGAGAGATAGCCTGACGACGGGCATGAAGATCGCCGCGTTTAGCCAGAGTGATGAGTTTGTCTGCAATCGGCTTCAGTTCTTTAGCCTTAGGCAGAGTGGTAACAATTTGCTCATGCTTGATCAAAGCTGCTGCCATGTTGGCGAACATTGCCTTGCGATGAGAAGCGGTGCGATTGAGCTTGCGACCTGATTTGCCGTGGCGCATTGCCCTCTCCTTTACTCTATCCGACGGTTACAAACCGCTGGTGATTAATACTGATCTTCGTAGCGCTTTGCGAGATCGTCGATATTTTCAGGCGGCCAGGCCTGAACTTCCATGCCAAGATGCAGACCCATCTGGGCAAGGACTTCCTTGATCTCGTTAAGCGACTTGCGCCCAAAGTTCGGAGTGCGAAGCATTTCCGCTTCCGTCTTCTGGATAAGATCGCCGATGTAAACAATGTTGTCGTTTTTCAGGCAGTTTGCAGAACGGACAGACAGTTCCAACTCGTCCACTTTCTTGAGAAGTGCCGGGTTGAATGCCAGCTCCTGAGTCTGTTCCTGAACAACTTCCTTCTCTGGCTCTTCGAAATTGACGAAGATAGACAGCTGGTCCTGCAGAATACGTGCAGCATAGGCCACAGCATCTTCAGGCTTGACCGAGCCATCGGTTTCGATCGTCATCGTCAGCTTGTCAAAGTCGAGATCCTGACCCTGACGGGTGTTTTCGACATTGTAAGCAACGCGTTTGACCGGAGAATAGAGGCTGTCCACCGGAATGAGACCGATAGGAGCATCGTCTGGGCGGTTCTGAGTCGCAGTCACATAGCCCTTACCGCTATCAACGGTAAATTCCATGCGCAATTCTGCACCCACGTCAAGCGTGCAAAGCGGCAGCTCCGGGTTCAGAATTTCGACGTCCCCGACAACCTGAATATCGCCAGCCCGAACAACACCCGGTCCTTCCTTGCGGAGAACCATGCGTTTCGGACCTTCCCCTTCCATGCGCAGAGAGATTTCCTTGACGTTCAGGATCAGATCCGTCACGTCTTCGCGAACACCTGCGATAGAGGAGAATTCATGCAGCACACCATCAATCTGGATGGAGGTTACCGCAGCACCCTGCAAGGATGAAAGCAGAACACGACGCAGGGCATTGCCCAAAGTCATGCCAAAGCCACGTTCCAGAGGCTCGGCAACCACTTTGGCGACACGCAATTCGTCGTCACCAGGGGTGATTTCGAGTTTGGTTGGCTTGATGAGTTCCTGCCAGTTTTTCTGAATCACGTCTCAACCCTTTCTTGTTTCGGGGCGACACCCCGCATTAACCTGCTTGAGGAATGCAGGGAACCTGAATTTCATTTAGACGCGACGACGCTTGCGCGGACGACAACCATTGTGCGGAATTGGGGACACGTCACGGATGGACGTAATAGTAAAGCCCACTGCCTGCAGGGCACGAAGAGCAGATTCACGACCTGAACCAGGACCGCGAACTTCAACTTCGAGAGTCTTCATGCCATGTTCGGCAGCTTTTTTACCTGCATCTTCACCAGCCATCTGAGCGGCAAACGGGGTGGACTTACGAGAGCCCTTGAAACCCATCGTACCAGCTGAAGACCAGGAGATGGTATTCCCCTGCGCATCAGAGATGGTGATCATGGTGTTGTTGAAGGTTGAATTCACATGCGCTACGCCAGACGTAATATTCTTACGTTCGCGACGCTTAACGCGCGAGGCATCTTTTGCCATATTTTACCTCGATCTCTACACCGCCGTGATACCAGCGGCTCCACCGGACGTGGATTATTTCTTTTTACCAGCGATCGCTTTTGCAGGACCCTTGCGGGTACGAGCGTTGGTGTGTGTGCGCTGACCGCGAACAGGCAGGCCACGACGATGGCGAAGGCCACGGTAGCAAGCCAGATCCATGAGGCGCTTGATATTCATGGAGGTCTGACGACGCAGATCACCTTCCACGGTGTAACCGGCATCGATCACTTCGCGGATTTTCAGGACTTCAGCATCAGACAGTTCGTTGACACGACGCTCGGGAGCAATGTTGACCTGTTCAACAATTTCCTTAGCGAATTTCGGGCCAATGCCATGAATATATTGAAGCGCGATGATAACACGCTTGTTCGTCGGTATATTGACGCCAGCAATACGGGCCACGTCTAATCTCCTCGTAGCAGCGCAGCAGATCCCTGCCTTGCTGCAGACTATTGGATATCCCCTCCCCATCCTTAGCCAGATGACTTAATGGTAGGAGACAGTTTTCTTTATTGTTGGTTTGAAACCTATTCGCTCAAGAGCCGGTTTCAAACTATTATTCTGCGCCTTTTGACAGAACGCAAAAATGTGCCCGAAAGCTTGGGGCCTCCGAACACTGCCACGTAACAATACGTGATTAGCGCCGGTTAGTACCGGATTCACCTGAAGAAAGTCAACCTCTAAACGCGAGAATGCGTCAATTTAGTTGACTTTTTCAAAATTCATGCCCTTACGCAATCGCCAGCAGATCGTCATCGAACGGCACATTGGCAAGGAGAAAAAGAAATCCGGTTGCCGCCTATTGCCAACCGGATTTCCAAATTTCGATCAAGACAGCGCTTGCTTGATGCTTGCGGCAACAGAATCGATATCCTGCATACCGTCAACGGTCTTCAGCAAACCGGTCTTGCCATAATAATCAATCAATGGCGCGGTCTGCTCGCCATAGACGGCAAGGCGCTTCTTGAGAGATTCGGCATTGTCATCAGCGCGGGCGCCACCAACAGTTTCCGCCGCACGCTTCTCGATGCGCGAAAGCAGGATGCCTTCGTCTACACGGATTTCAACAACGGCATCGAGCTTGAGAGCCTTCTCTTCCAGCAGCTTGTCCAGGGCTTCGGCCTGAGCAATGGTGCGCGGAAAACCGTCCAGAATGAATCCGTTGGCGCAATCGGCCTGCTCAATGCGGTCGGAAATGATCGCACAAACCACATCGTCGGAAACGAGCTCACCGCTCTCGAGGATCTTCTCTACCTTCAAACCTACTGGCGTCTTGGCCGCGACTGCTGCCCTCAACATTTCACCGGTAGAAAGCTGACGAATGTTGAAGTCTTTCACCAAACGCTCAGCCTGCGTTCCCTTACCCGCACCCGGAGGTCCCAGCAGTATCAATCTCATCGACGTTTTCCTCTTAGCTTCGATTTCTTGACCAGCCCTTCATATTGTTGAGCCAGCAAATGTCCCTGGATCTGGGAAACCGTATCCATGGTTACGCTGACCACAATCAACAGGGACGTGCCCCCGAAGTAGAATGGAACGCCAGTTGCGGAGATAAGAAACTCGGGCAAGAGACAAACGAGAACCAGATAAATGGCGCCGATCACAGAAATGCGCGTCAGGATCTTGTCAATATACTCCGCAGTCCGCTGACCGGGACGGATGCCCGGAATAAAGCCGCCATGCTTCTTCAGGTTGTCCGCAGTATCCTGCGGGTTGAACACAATTGCTGTGTAGAAGAAAACGAAGAAGACAATCAAGGCAGCATATAGCAGCATATACAGAGGTTGACCATGCCCCAGTAGCGCAGTCACCGTATTGAGCCAGTCAGGCCCGGAACCGTCGCGGGAAATGAAATTCACCACGGTGGTCGGCAACAGCAGCAGGGATGAGGCAAAGATCGGTGGAATAACACCGGATGTGTTCAGCTTGAGCGGCAGATGAGAGCTATCGCCCTGGAACATCTTGTTGCCAACCTGACGCTTCGGATACTGAATGATCAGGCGGCGCTGAGCGCGTTCCATGAAGACGATGAAAGCAATAACGCCAACAGCAACAACGATCACACCGAGAATGACTGCGGTGGACAAAGTCCCCTGCCGACCCAGTTCAAGGGTATGGGCAACCGCGGTTGGCAGGTTTGCGACAATACCGGAAAAGATGATCAGCGAGATGCCGTTGCCGATGCCGCGTGCGGTGATCTGCTCACCAAGCCACATCATGAACATCGTGCCACCAACAAGGGTCAGCACGGTGGAGAAACGGAAAAACAGCCCCGGATCCAGCACGATGTTGCTGGAGCCTTCAAGCCCGACACTGATACCATAGGCCTGCAGCGTGGCGAGAATAACGGTACCGTAACGGGTATATTGGTTGATGGTCTTCTGGCCGCGCGCTCCATCCTTCTTCAGCTGTTCCAGGGTCGGAGACACCGTGGTCATCAACTGGATGATAATGGAGGCGGAAATATATGGCATGATCCCGAGCGCAAAAATGGCCATACGACCAACTGCGCCACCTGAGAACATGTTGAACAGGCCAAGAATGCCATTCTGATGGCTACTGAAAGCATTAGCCAGGGCTTCAGGGTTGATCCCTGGAAGCGGAATATAAGTACCAAGGCGGTAGACCAACAAAGCACCCAGCGTAAACCAGATGCGTTTTTTCAGTTCTTCTGCCTTTGCAAAGGCGCCAAAATTGATATTGGCGGCGAGTTGTTCTGCTGCCGAAGCCATTCTCTACTCCGCTGTAGCGCTCACTTAAAATCCAAAACAATAGTCTAAATATAAGGGCGCCATAACAAATGTATAGGGTGTGACGGGAATCACTTCCCATCACTACCCTTAAAGCAAAAGAAGGCTCTAATGAGCCCCCTTCTTATTCTTCTGCACCGATGATCTTGACAGATCCACCGGCTTTTTCGACGGCGGCGATGGCTGCCTTGGAAGCACCTTCGATCTCGAAGGCGACCTTTGCAGTCAATTCCCCGTCGCTAAGCAGGCGAACACCGTCACGAACGCGACGCACAACACCAGCATCCTTGAGGCTGGCGACAGTAACCGGAGCGGAAGCATCCAGTTTGCCAGCATCAATTGCCTGCTGAATGCGTCCAACGGAAACGGTATTGAAGTCCTTGGCAAAGATGTTGTTGAACCCGCGCTTTGGCAGACGGCGATGCAACGGCATCTGACCACCTTCAAAGCCCTTGATAGCAACACCCGAGCGAGACTTCTGACCCTTGACACCGCGACCACCGGTTTTACCGAGGCCAGAACCGATGCCGCGACCAACGCGCTTGCGGGAATGCGTAGCGCCGTCGTTATCGCGAATTTCGTTGAGCTTCATAATACTCTCCCGCCTCTCAGTCCTCGTCCACAACGCGAACAAGGTGAGAAACTTTAGCGATCATGCCGCGAACTTCAGGCGTATCCTGAAGGGTACGACGACGATGCAATTTGTTAAGGCCAAGACCGACCAGCGTAGCTTGCTGGTCTTTTGGCCGACGCAGAGGGCTGCCGATCTGTTCTACAGTTACGGTACCCTGTTCCTTAGTTGCCATGTCCGGCTCCTCTTTTATCTAGAGATGTAAGCATCACTCTTCCAGCTTAGCTGTCAGAGCGGCCCCCATCAGAGACACGACGACGAGCCTGGAGCGTGGAAACCTTGAGACCACGCCGAGCAGCAACACCGCGAGGGCTGTCTTCTGCTTTCAGCGCATCAAAGGTAGCACGAACCATGTTGTACGGGTTCGAAGTGCCAACAGACTTGGCAACAACGTCCTGCACGCCCAGTGTTTCAAACACGGCACGCATTGGACCACCCGCGATGATACCGGTACCAGCTGGCGCTGCACGCAGCGTGACTTTACCGGCGCCATGGCGACCAGCAACGTCATGATGCAGTGTACGGCCCTCACGAAGAGGTACACGGATCATATTCCGTTTGGCTGCGTCAGATGCCTTGCGAATGGCTTCTGGCACTTCGCGTGCCTTGCCGTGACCAAAGCCGACGCGGCCTTTCTGGTCACCAATAACGACTAGCGCAGCGAAACCGAACCGGCGGCCACCTTTAACCACTTTAGCAACGCGGTTGATGTGGACGAGGCGGTCGACGAATTCGCTTTCGCGCTCTTCACGATCGTTACGATCAGGTTTCTTGTTCATGAGCTTTCTTCTCTCGTCTGAGCAATCGGTACCCCGACGCGTTAGAAATTCAATCCGCCTTCGCGCGCAGCATCTGCGAGCGATTTGATACGTCCGTGATAGATATATCCACCACGATCAAAGACCACGTCCTTCAGACCGGCTGCAACTGCTCGCTCTGCGATCAGCTTGCCAACTTCAGAAGCGGCGGCTTTGTCCGCGCCGGTTTTCAGCTTATCACGCAGAACTTTCTCGATGGAGGAAGCTGCTACAACCGTAACACCTTTTTCATCATCGATGATCTGTGCGTAAATATGCTTGGAAGACCGGTTAACACTTAAACGCGGACGGCCGTTGGCAGTCTTTTTCAGGGCGCGACGTACACGTGCACGACGACGCTCAAACTGAGATAGTGCCTTCGCCATAATAAGTTTCCGTTACTTCTTCTTACCTTCCTTGCGGAAGATAAATTCATCACTATATTTGACGCCTTTGCCTTTGTAGGGCTCAGGGCCACGATACTTGCGGATTTCTGCAGCAACCTGGCCAACGGCCTGTTTGTCAATGCCGCTCACGACGATTTCGGTTGGCTTTGGACAAGCAACCGTAACCCCTTCGGGAACTTCATAGACAACATCGTGAGAAAAACCGAGTGCCAGCTGAAGGTCCTTGCCCTTCATCTGGGCGCGGTAACCCACACCGTTGATTTCAAGTTTCTTTTCGAAACCTGCAGAAACACCATCGAGGATGTTGAGAATCTGGGTGCGGGACATGCCCCACAGAGAGCGCGCAGTTTTGGATTTGCTGCGTGGCTCGACCAGAATGCCATCATCCGTCATTTTGGCATCGACGTCTTCGTTAAGGACGAAAGAGAGTTCCCCTTTCGGACCCTTCGCTTTGACGGTCTTGCCATCAATTGTCGCAGTGACCCCAGCAGGGACTGCAACAGGCTTTTTGCCAATACGTGACATAAGACTAACCTGTCCGGATCTGAGATCAGCCTGCTCAAGGTTACCGACCTTAAAAGCAAACTGATCGCTTTAAAACCGTTGATCTGACTTCGACCAGAAGATCGAAATCTGATCCGAGATAACGAGGCAGCCGCATCAGAAGACGCGGCAGAGAACCTCACCACCCACGTTGTTCTCGCGAGCGTCATGATCGGCCATAACCCCTTTCGGAGTAGAAACGATCGACACGCCCAGACCGTTGTGAATGATCGGAATATTCTTGACCGATGCATACACGCGACGACCAGGCTTGGACACGCGTTGGATTTCACGGATCACCGGCTCTCCATCGAAGTATTTCAGTTCGACCTCAAGTTCGGACTTGCCGCCTTCGAATTCGACGGTGGTGTAGCCGCGGATGTACCCTTCTGCAGCCAAAACGTCAAGCACGCGCTGACGCAATTTTGATGCAGGAGTGGAAACCTTTGTTTTTTTACGCATCTGCGCATTGCGGATGCGGGTCAACATATCCCCAAGGGGATCAGTCATTGCCATGGGACCGCGCTCCTTACCAGCTCGATTTCACCAGGCCGGGGATTTGACCCTCGTTACCCAGTTCACGAAGTGAAATACGGGACATCTTCAATTTGCGATAGTAGCCGCGTGGGCGACCAGTCACTTCGCAACGATTGCGGATGCGGATGGATGCGGAGTTGCGTGGAAGCTCGGCAAGTTTAAGACGGGCCTTGAAACGCTCTTCCAGCGACAGGGACTCATCTTTAGCCAGGGCTTTCAGCTTTGCACGTTTGGCAGAATATTTGTCTGCAAGCCGTGCACGAGCTTTGTTCTTTTCGACAGCGCTCTTTTTAGCCATTACATTTTCCTCGTACTTTCCGCGGGACCTTAACGGTTGAACGGGAAGTTGAATTCTTTCAGAAGGGCGCGTGCTTCTTCGTCATTGCTCGAACTCGTGCAGACGATGATATCCATGCCCCAGATCTGGTCAACTTTGTCATAATCGATCTCTGGGAATACGATATGCTCTTTCAGGCCCATGGCGAAGTTGCCGTTGCCGTCAAAGCTCTTCCCGTTCAGACCACGGAAGTCGCGTACACGAGGCAGCGCGATGGTGATCAGACGATCGAGAAATTCATACATACGGTCGCCGCGCAGAGTAACCTTCACACCGATCGGCATGCCTTCACGAACCTTGAAGGTCGCAATGGATTTGCGCGCCTTGGTAACCACCGGCTGCTGACCGGCAATTGCCTGCAGATCTTCCAAGGCAGACTTAACCTTCTTGGAGTCATTCACTGCTTCACCAACGCCCATGTTCAGAACGATTTTTTCCAGCTTCGGCATCCGGTGCGGATTGGAGTAGCTGAACTGTTCCTGCATTTTAGCGCGGATGACATCTTCATAAAGCGTCTTGAGACGCGGGGTGTAAGTAGCCTCAGCCATCGATCACATCTCCCGAACGCTTGGCCACACGCACCTTGTTGCCGTCCTTGACAGTGAAACCGACGCGGGTCGGCTTGTTGTCTTTGGGATCAGCCAGTGCCAGGTTGGACAGGTGGATAGCGGCTTCTTTATTGACGATGCCGGCTTCCTGAGCCTGAGTCTGACGCTGATGGCGCTTGACCATGTTGATACCGCGCACGATAGCCCGCTCTTCAGCCGGGAATACCTGCACAATTTCACCGCTCTTGCCCTTGTCTTTACCGGCAAGAACAATGACGCGATCACCCTTTTTGAGTTTCGCAGCCATTACAGCACCTCCGGAGCAAGGGAAATGATTTTCATATGGTTCTGAGCACGCAGCTCACGAGGAACCGGGCCGAAGATACGGGTACCGATTGGTTCCTTATTGTTGTTCACCAGAACAGCTGCACTGCGGTCAAAACGGATGACGCTGCCGTCCGGACGACGAATGGCTTTTGCGGTACGGACCACAACTGCCTTCATCACATCGCCCTTCTTAACGCGCCCACGCGGAATAGCTTCCTTGACGGATACGACGATGATATCGCCGATCCCTGCGTATTTCCGTTTGGAGCCGCCGAGCACTTTGATGCACATGACACGACGTGCGCCGGAGTTATCCGCGACGTCAAGGTTTGTTTGCATCTGAATCATGACTGGCCGCCTTTTTTATTCTCCCCCAACGCATCACTGCGCAGGGTATACGTCCAATTGCCAAGCTGGATTAAGCGGACGGAAGTTCCGTACCAACTACTACCCAACGTTTCGATTTAGAAATAGGTGCTGATTCCTGAATGTAAATCTGGTCACCTACTTTATAGGAATTGCCCTCGTCATGAGCCTGATAACGCTTGGAACGACGCACGGTCTTCTTGAGAAGCGGGTGCGTAAAACGGCGTTCAACCTTCACAACGACAGTCTTGTCCTGCTTGTCGCTGACGACGAGGCCTTGCAAAATTCTCTTTGGCATCCCGTCTCTCCTATTCTGCTGACTGCACGCGCTTCTGCTGCGCGATCGTCATCAGGCGTGCAATATCACGACGAACTTCGCGAACACGCACGGTATTTTCCAACTGACCAGTTGCCTTCTGAAAGCGCAGGTTGAACTGCTCTTTCTTCAGCTTTTCCAACTCATCAGCAATTTGATCCGCTGTCATAGCGCGGACATCTGATGCTTTCATCGGGTTATCCCTTCACACCGTTAGTCGGCGATGCGCTGTACGAAGCGTGTCTTGATAGGCAACTTCGCAGCAGCAAGCCGCATGGCTTCCCGGGCAACATCCACAGGAACACCATCAATTTCAAACATGATACGGCCCGGTGCTACGCGAGCTGCCCAATATTCCGGAGAACCCTTACCTTTACCCATGCGGACTTCGGTAGGCTTCTTGGAAACTGGCAGGTCCGGGAACACACGGATCCACACACGACCGGCACGCTTCATGTGACGGGTCATAGCACGACGCGCAGCCTCGATCTGACGAGCGGTGATACGCGCAGGCTCCTGAGCCTTAAGGCCGTAGGCACCAAAATTGAGCTCGAAGCCCCCTTTGGCGTTGCCGTGAATGCGGCCCTTGTGCTGCTTGCGATATTTTGTGCGCTTTGGTTGCAGCATTGTGTTTCTCTCTTAACTCAGTTTGTAACCGACATTAAGCAGCAGGTTTATTGCTACGACGGCGCTGGTTGCTGTTATTGCCCTGATCCTGGTTTTCAGAAGCACGACGCTCAGAGGCCATAGGATCATGTTCCATGATCTCGCCTTTGTAGATCCATACCTTGATACCAGAGATGCCATAAGCCGTCAGAGCTTCAGCTGTACCATAGTCAATGTCAGCGCGCAGAGTATGAAGCGGAACGCGACCTTCACGATACCATTCGGTACGTGCGATCTCGGCACCACCCAGACGGCCTGCACAGTTGATACGAATGCCTTCGGCGCCCATCCGCATTGCGGACTGAACGGCCCGTTTCATCGCGCGACGGAAAGCAACACGGCGTTCCAGCTGCTGTGCGATGGACTGAGCTACGAGGTTGGCATCGGTTTCCGGCTTACGTACTTCAACAATGTTGATATGTACATCGGAACTCGTCAACTTGCCAACTTTTGCACGAAGTTTTTCGATATCGGCGCCTTTTTTGCCGATTACGATGCCCGGACGTGCAGAGTGAATAGTCACACGGCACTTCTTGTGCGGACGCTCGATTACGATCTTGGAAACAGCTGCCTGCTTGAGTTCCTTCTCCAGCATGCTGCGAATGGCAAAATCTTCATGCAGAAGAGCGCCATATTCGCCTTTGCCAGCATACCAGCGAGAATCCCAGGTACGGTTGATCCCAAGACGAAGACCAATTGGATTAACCTTGTGACCCATCAGGCTGTCTCCTCAACTTCACGAACAACAATCGTCAGGTTGGAGAAAGGCTTGAGGATCTTGCCAACACGACCACGAGCACGTGGCTGCCAGCGTTTCATCACAAGTGCCTTACCAACATAAGCTTCAGCTACGACCAGGCTGTCAACATCCAGTTCATGGTTGTTTTCAGCATTGGCGATCGCAGATTCCAAACACTTTTTCACATCTTTCGAGATGCGCTTGGAAGAAAAGGTCAGATCGGCCAGAGCCTTATCAACCTTTTTCCCGCGGATCATCGTTGCGACAAGGTTCAGCTTCTGCGGAGACGTACGAAGCATGCGGGAAACCGCTTTAGCTTCATTGTCCTTGAGGACGCGTGCGCGTTTTGCCTTACCCATTATTTCCTCCTAGCCTTCTTGTCGGCCCCGTGACCGTAATAGTTACGGGTCGGAGAAAATTCGCCCAACTTATGACCGACCATCTCCTCAGAGACGAGAACCGGTACATGCTTCTGACCATTATACACACCAAAGGTGAGCCCGACGAAGTGAGGCAGGATCGTGGAGCGGCGGCTCCAGGTCTTGATCACTTCGTGACGACCAGAAGAGCGAACCTTGTCTGCCTTCTTCAGAAGGTATCCGTCTACAAACGGACCTTTCCAAACAGAACGTGCCATCGGTTAACCCTTATTTCTTGCGCTGATGACGACTACGAACAATAAACTTGTCGGTCGACTTGTTAGAGCGAGTACGCTTGCCTTTGGTAGGCTTGCCCCATGGAGACACAGGGTGACGACCACCAGAGGTCCGGCCTTCACCACCACCATGTGGGTGATCTACCGGGTTCATAACGACACCGCGCACTTCCGGACGTTTACCGAGCCAACGGTTACGACCAGCTTTACCATGATTGATGTTTGAATGTTCCGGGTTGGAAACAGCACCGACGCTTGCCATGCAGGTACCAAGCACCAGACGGGTTTCACCCGAGTTCAAACGAATGATTGCATAACCGCTATCACGACCAACCAGCTGAGCATAAGTACCGGCGGAACGGGCAATCTGACCGCCCTTGCCTGGTTTCATCTCAACGTTATAGATGATCGTACCAACAGGCATGTTGGCCAGAGGCATTGCGTTGCCAGGTTTGATGTCGGCGGCCTTGTTGGCAGAAACAACCTTGTCACCGGCCTTAAGGCGCTGTGGTGCCAGGATGTATGCCTGTTCGCCGTCTTCATAGTTAACCAGAGCAATATATGCCGTACGGTTTGGATCATATTCCAGACGTTCCACCGTACCGACGACATCAAACTTGCGACGTTTGAAGTCGATCATACGATAGGTACGCTTATGACCGCCACCACGACGACGTGATGTAACGCGACCATGGTTGTTACGACCGCCAGACTTGGTCAAGCCTTCGGTGAGCGTTTTGACCGGTTTCCCCTTCCAAAGATCGGAGCGGTCTACGATCACCAGCTGACGCGTGCCTGGGCTTGTCGGTTTAAAGGTCTTGAGTGCCATGACTTAAAGCCTATCCCCGCGTTGCTTAAAGACCAGTCGTGACGTCAATTGATTGGCCCTCTTCGAGGGTAACAATCGCTTTTTTCACGTCGACCTGCTTGCCGATAATGCCTTTGAAGCGTTTTACCTTGCCCTTGCGAACCATGGTATTTACGCTTTTGACCTTAACGGAGAACAGTGCCTCTACGGCGGCCTTGATTTCAGATTTAGTCGCATCCTTGGATACGTTGAAGACAACCTTGTCCTGTTCGGAATGAATGGTTGCTTTCTCGGTAATCACCGGGCTGCGGATGATATCGTAATGACGAAGGTTGGTCATTTGAACCGTTCCTCCAGAGCATCGACTGCGGCCTTGGTCAGAACCAGAGTGTCGCGACGCAGAACATCAAGAACGTTGATGCCCTGTACCGGCAACACATCGATACCGACGATATTGCGGGCAGCTTTGGCAAAATTCTCGTCCACTTCCTTGCCGGAAATGATCAGAGCATTTGCGATGCCCAGACCGGAGATCTGTTTCTTCACGGCTGCGGTCTTTGGTGCTTCCGCCTTGACATCGTCAAGAATGATCAGATTGTCATTCTTCACTTTGGTAGACAGGGCATGCTTGAGCGCAAGCGCACGAATTTTCTTTGGCAGCTCGATCGCATGGTCGCGAACGACCGGACCGAATGCACGACCACCACCGCGGAACTGAGGCACCTTCTTGTTGCCGTGACGAGCACCACCAGAACCCTTCTGACGAAGGAATTTCTTGGTTGTACCGGTCACTTCAGCACGAGTCTTGGTCTTGTGCGTACCAGCCATTTTCTTCATCTGCTGGAAACGAACCATGCGGGCAATAATGTCCGCGCGGGGCTCGAGACCGAACACAGCGTCAGAAACAGCTACGGAACCTGCGTCACCGCCATCAAGGGTCTTAACTTTGAGTTCCATTATTCTTCACCCTCCGCTGCCGGAGCTTCAGCTGCTGGAGCTTCTGCACTACGGATAGCACCAGGAAGTGGAGCCTCTGCAGGACGGGCCTTCTTGACGGCGTCCTTGATAAGAATCCAGCCACCCTTGGAACCAGGAACAGCACCCTGAACCAGAACCAGACCACGGTCGGCGTCGGTCTTGACAACCTTCAGATTCTGCGTGGTTACGCGGGTAGAACCCATGTGACCAGCCATCTTCTTGCCTTTGAAGACCTTGCCGGGATCCTGACACTGACCGGTCGAACCGTGGGCGCGGTGAGAAAGGGATACACCGTGCGTAGCACGTCCACCACCGAAATTGTGACGTTTCATGGCACCGGCGAAGCCTTTACCAATAGACGTACCAACAACATCCACATGCTGACCAGCAACATAGTGATCCGCCGTCAACTCAGAACCAACCTCGATGAGGTTTTCTTCGCTTACGCGGAATTCAGCAAGTTTACGTTTCGGTTCAACCTTTGCTACGGCAAAGTGGCCGCGCATAGATTTCGAAACATTTTTTACTTTGGCTTTGCCTACACCCAACTGAAGTGCGGTATAGCCGTTTTTCTCTACAGTACGCTGAGCAACAACCTGGCAATTCTCAACTTTGAGAACCGTAACCGGAACATGTTCGCCGGTTTCGGTATAAATGCGGGTCATTCCCAACTTCTGTGCGATCACACCAGAACGCATGGCTACTCTTGCCTCTCGCTCACGTTAGAGCTTAATTTCAACGTCCACACCGGCCGCAAGATCTAGCTTCATGAGGGCATCAACCGTCTGAGGGGTCGGGTCGATGATGTCGAGGAGACGCTTGTGCGTACGGATCTCGAACTGCTCACGGCTTTTCTTGTTAACATGCGGCGAACGGTTGACAGTGAACTTCTCGATATGGGTCGGAAGAGGAACCGGACCGCGAACGTTAGCGCCAGTGCGCTTCGCCGTGGACACGATTTCCTTTGCTGACGTATCGAGAATGCGATGGTCGAATGCCTTAAGGCGAATTCGAATATTCTGACCGTTCATATTTTCAACCTCAAAAGACTGGGGTGCTTTGGGAGCACCCGCAACACCCCTGCCCTAATGATTACTCGATGATAGAGCCGACGATACCGGCGCCAACAGTACGACCACCTTCGCGGATAGCGAAGCGCAGTTTTTCTTCCATGGCGATCGGAACGATCAGCTGCACATTCATGTTGACGTTATCGCCTGGCATCACCATTTCCACGCCTTCGTCAAGGGTGACAACACCCGTAACGTCGGTCGTACGGAAATAGAACTGAGGACGATAGTTGGTGAAGAACGGGGTATGACGACCACCTTCTTCTTTCGTCAGAATGTAGGCTTCTGCCTTGAACTTGGTGTGCGGGGTAACGGAACCTGGCTTGCAGAGAACCTGACCACGCTCAACATCTTCACGCTTGGTACCACGCAGAAGAACACCAACGTTGTCGCCGGCTTCGCCGCTGTCCAGCAGCTTGCGGAACATTTCAACACCGGTGCAGGTGGTTTTCTGGGTGTCTTTGATGCCGACGATTTCGATTTCTTCGCCAACCTTGATCACACCGCGTTCTACACGACCGGTAACAACCGTACCACGACCGGAGATCGAGAATACGTCTTCGATCGGCAGCAGGAACGGAAGATCCTTCGGACGATCCGGGGTCGGGATATAGTCGTCAACAGCAGCCATCAGCTCACGGATGGAATCACGACCGATTGCAGGATCGCGGTTCTCAACAGCAGCAAGAGCAGAACCCTTCACGATAGGAATATCGTCGCCCGGGAAATCGTAGGAAGAAAGAAGTTCACGAACTTCCATTTCAACCAGCTCGAGAAGCTCTTCGTCGTCAACCTGGTCAACCTTGTTGAGGTAAACAACAAGAGCAGGAACGCCAACCTGACGGGCAAGCAGAATGTGCTCACGGGTCTGTGGCATCGGGCCGTCAGCTGCAGAGCAAACCAGAATTGCGCCGTCCATCTGTGCCGCACCGGTGATCATGTTCTTCACATAGTCAGCGTGGCCAGGGCAGTCAACGTGGGCATAGTGACGGTTCTCGGTCTCATACTCAACGTGAGCCGTCGAAATGGTGATCCCGCGAGCCTTCTCTTCAGGCGCACCGTCAATCTCATCGTAAGCCTTCGCCGTTGCGCCACCAGTTTCCGCAAGGGTCATGGTGATTGCAGCGGTAAGCGTGGTTTTACCATGGTCAACGTGACCAATCGTGCCGATGTTAACATGCGGCTTATTACGTTCAAACTTTTCCTTAGCCATAGGAAAGTCTCCATTCTCAAAATTACATTAAGTGCGGCGGCTAGATCAGCTCACTGCCGAAACAATGAGCCGACCGACCAATCGATTTGATTTAGGCGTATTTGGCCTGAACCTCATCTGCGACTGCCTGTGGCACCTGTGCATAGTGATCAAACACCATGGAAAACTGTGCGCGACCCTGTGACATGGAACGAAGAGTGTTCACATAGCCAAACATGTTCGCCAGAGGCACCATGGAGCTAATGACGGTTACAACACCGCGGGACTCAGTTCCGGAGATCTGACCGCGACGGGAGTTAATGTCGCCGATGATGTCACCCATATATTCTTCAGGAGTAACAACTTCGACTTTCATCATTGGTTCGAGCAGTTTCGGACCAGCTTTTTGACATCCTTCACGGAAACCTGCACGAGCAGCGATCTCGAAGGCAAGAACGGAAGAGTCAACGTCATGGAAGGCACCGTCGATCAGATCGACCTTGATGTCTACCATCGGGAAGCCAGCCAGAGGACCTGCGGTCATGACAGACTGAACACCTTTTTCAACGCCGGGGATATATTCTTTCGGAATAGCACCACCAACGATGGAAGATTTGAACTCGAAACCAGCACCTGGCTCATTCGGCTCGATGATCATTTTCACGCGACCGAACTGACCGGTACCACCCGACTGCTTCTTGTGGGTATAGTCGATCGTTTCCTGACGGGAAATGGTTTCACGATAAGCCACCTGAGGCGCACCGATCTGAGCTTCAACCTTGAATTCGCGACGCATACGGTCAACGAGAATGTCGAGGTGAAGTTCACCCATGCCGGCCATGATGGTCTGACCAGATTCTTCGTCCGTTTTAACGCGGAAGGAAGGATCCTCGGCAGCAAGACGGTTCAGAGCAAGACCCATCTTCTCCTGGTCAGCCTTGGTTTTAGGCTCGACAGCGATCTCGATCACAGGTTCCGGGAACTCCATACGTTCCAGAATAACCGGCTTCAGCGGATCACAAAGGGTATCACCAGTGGTGGTGTCCTTCAGGCCAGCAATAGCAACGATGTCACCAGCGAATGCTTCCTTGATGTCCTCACGAGAGTTGGAGTGCATCTGAAGCATACGACCAACGCGTTCGCGCTTTTCTTTCACGGTATTGAGAACGGAAGTACCCGCTTCCAACTTGCCCGAGTAGATACGGCAGAAGGTCAGAGAGCCAACAAACGGGTCGTTCGCAATCTTGAACGCCAGCATGGAGAAAGGCTCGTTATCGTCTGCATGACGCTCGATCGGAGCTTCGGTCTTGGCATCGATACCCCTGATGGATTCAATGTCGACCGGGCTCGGAAGATAGTCAACGACAGCGTCAAGCAGAGGCTGAACACCCTTGTTCTTGAACGCAGTACCGCAGAGGATCGGAACGAACTGGTTGCCGATGGTGCCTTTACGGATCAGCTTCATCAGCTGTTCCTTGCTTGGCATATCGCCTTCCAGATAGGCTTCCATCGCAGCTTCGTCGATCTCGACAGCAGCCTCGATCAGCTTTTCGCGATATTCTTCAGCCTGAGCCAGATCGGCTTCCGGGATCTCGTTGGTCTCGAACTCAGCACCCAGATGCTCTTCGTGCCAGATGATCTGCTTCATGTTGATCAGATCGATAACGCCCTTGAACTCGCTTTCAGCACCTACAGGCAGCTGCAGGCAAAGCGGAGTTGCGCCAAGGCGGGTTTCGATCATTTCAACACAGCGGAAGAAATCGGCACCAAGCTTATCCATCTTGTTGACGAAGATCATCCGAGGAACGCTGTATTTGTCAGCCTGACGCCATACGGTTTCAGTCTGAGGCTCAACACCAGCATTCGCATCCAGGCAGCACACAGCGCCGTCAAGCACACGCAGAGAACGCTCAACCTCAATGGTGAAGTCAACGTGGCCTGGAGTGTCGATGATGTTCAGACGCTTTTCACGCCAAAAACAAGTGGTAGCAGCAGAGGTAATGGTGATACCGCGTTCCTGCTCTTGTTCCATCCAGTCCATGGTGGCAGCACCATCATGAACCTCGCCAATTTTATGGCTTTTCCCTGTGTAATAGAGGATTCGTTCCGTTGTGGTCGTCTTACCAGCATCAATGTGGGCCATGATGCCGAAGTTACGATAATCCTCAATCTTGTGGCTGCGTGCCATAACTTCGCCCCTAATGGTTTACCAGCGATAATGCGAGAAGGCACGGTTGGCTTCAGCCATACGGTGCGTATCTTCGCGTTTTTTGACTGCAGAACCGCGGTTGTTAAAGGCATCGAGCAGCTCGCCGGAAAGGCGATCCACCATTGTGCGCTCGTTACGATTGCGGGCAGCTGCAATGATCCAACGGATGGCCAGAGCCTGTTTGCGTTCTGCGCGAACATCAACAGGAACCTGATAAGTCGCACCACCAACACGGCGGGAGCGAACTTCAACAGATGGCATTACATTCTCCAGAGCAGTGTGGAACACTTCTACCGGGTCCTGCTTCAATTTTCCTTCAACAGCATCAAGCGCACCGTAAACGATGCTTTCAGAGACGGACTTTTTGCCGTCCAGCATGATGCTGTTCATGAATTTAGAAATGACGATATCACCGAACTTTGGATCCGGGTTGATAACGCGTTTTTCTGCACTATGGCGACGTGACATGTGACCAGAACTCCAATAAGCGGCTTATTTCGGCCGCTTCGCACCATATTTAGAACGGCGCTGTTTACGGTCTTTAACACCCTGTGTATCGAGAACACCGCGAAGGATGTGATAACGAACACCAGGCAAATCCTTCACGCGACCGCCGCGGATCATGACAACGGAGTGTTCCTGAAGGTTATGGCCCTCACCAGGGATATAGCCGATAACTTCAAAACCGTTGGTCAAGCGAACCTTAGCAACCTTACGCAGAGCCGAGTTCGGCTTTTTTGGCGTAGTGGTGTAGACGCGCGTACATACGCCCCGCTTCTGAGGGCAGGCCTCCATGGCCGGAACTTTGTTTCGTTTCACCGGCGCCTTGCGCGGTTTACGAATAAGCTGGTTAATGGTTGGCATTAACGTGTGCCTTTCAGATCTCTCTGAATAATTACATATTGCCCCGTCCGCACGCGCAAAAGCGCACCATCGCGCGACATTTGCCGCGAACGGCGCTGTGAAAACCAGAGGATTACGGCGAACCGCAATCATGAGCCAGTCAATCTCAGCTTCATTAAGACGAACATCGTTTAAGTGGTCCTGCGTCGAAAACGTGGCGCTTTCGATCAATGAGCACTTACGGCATGTTCGAGAAGTGGCGCGAAACTACTCTGAAGAAATCATTCCGTCAACCCCCTTCATAAAGATTCAGGGAGCCAGGCAATCAGAACGAGAGTGGCGCAATATTATTATCAAAACTCGGTTAATATATGCTATTTCTTACGCAAAGAAGAAAAGCCAAATGATTCTTCCCCAGACCCGTCTGAAAAAGTCGAATATTTTCGGTCTATCACAAGAGAATCCCTTCGCCCCCTCCCCCTTTTCCTTGGTCGATTACATTACTATTCGAGCAAAAGATTCTCGTTTCTCTGTCTGATTCCATCCAAAATAAAAGGGCCGCCCTGAAGATCAGCGCGGCCCTTTGTCACTTTATACTTTCGATCGCCTATTCGGCTGGCTCTACCGGAGGCTGACTGGACATGTCGCGAATCTGCGGAGTCGAAGTCAGCGACTGAGCGCGCTGCTTTTCTTCCAGGATCAGATCGTCGCGATGCGTTGCCACACGGCGCAGACCGGACATCACACGACCGGTACCGGCCGGGATCAAGCGGCCAACGATGACGTTTTCCTTGAGGCCTTCCAGAGTATCGATCTTGCCCTGTACCGATGCTTCGGTAAGAACGCGGGTCGTTTCCTGGAACGATGCAGCCGAGATGAAGGACCGCGTCTGCAAGCTGGCCTTGGTGATACCAAGCAGAACCGGTTTGCCCTTGGCAGGTTCCTTGCCGTCGGCAACAAGACGCTCATTCTCTTCCGCGAATTCGAGGCGATCAATATGCTCGCCATGCAGGAAGTAGCTGTCGCCCTGATCTTCGATCTCGATCTTCTGCAGCATCTGACGGACAATCACTTCGATATGCTTGTCGTTGATGCCCACACCCTGCAGACGGTAAACATCCTGAATCTCGTTGACGAGATATTCGGCAAGAGCAGCAACGCCCTTGACCGCCAGAATGTCATGCGGTGCCGGGTTGCCGTCAAGAATATACTCGCCCTTCTCGATGAAGTCGCCTTCCTGAAGATGGAAAGGACGCCCTTTCGGGATGAGATATTCAATTGGTTCCAGCTTTTCGTCAGCAGGTTCGAGAACGATACGACGCTTGTTCTTATAGTCGCGACCAAAACGGATCGTGCCATCGACATCAGCGATAACAGCGTGATCCTTCGGACGACGTGCTTCGAACAATTCAGCCACACGCGGCAGACCACCGGTAATGTCTTTCGTTTTGGCGCTTTCCATTGGAACACGGGCCAGAACGTCACCGGCAGAAACCTTGGTGCCAGGCTGAACAGACAGAATGGCATCAACCTGAAGCAAATAGCGGGCATCGCCACCGCGCTTCAGAGACTTGATCGCACCACTATTGTCCTTGATCGTGATCGCCGGCTTCATGTCAGCCGAACGCGGGTTGGAACGCCAATCGATAACGACTCGCTTGGTGATACCGGTCGACTCGTCGGTTGCTTCGCTGACCGACAGGCCCTCGGCAACATCCTCAAAGTCGATGACACCGTCAGCTTCCGCCAGAACAGGACGCGTATAAGGGTCCCATTCGGCCAGACGCTGGCCAGCCTTGACCTTGTCACCTTCGTCAACATGCAGGATCGTACCGTAGGTCACCTTGTTGACAGAGCGCTCATTACCCTCTTCATCGATGATGGCAACAGATACGTTACGACCAAGCGTGATCAGCTTGCCTTCCGAGTTCCGGGCAACGTTGCGGTTGCGGATCTCGATGGTGCCGTCAAAGTTGGACTCAATGAAGGAGCTGTCAACCACCTGAGCCGTACCACCGATATGGAAGGTACGCATCGTCAGCTGCGTGCCGGGCTCACCGATAGACTGAGCCGCGATGACGCCGACAGCTTCACCGATATTGACTTCCGTACCACGCGCCAGGTCACGACCATAGCATGCTGCGCAAACACCGTTGCGGGAATGACAGGTCAGAACCGAGCGAACCGTAATGGACTGAAGACCGCAGCTCTCGATTTCCTCGATATGCTCTTCGGAAATGATCTTGCCTTTCGGCACAATCACCGAACCGGTCTTTGGATTGACAACATCCAGCGCAGCGGTACGACCCTTGGTCCGCGTGCCAAGCGTGGCAACGACCTGACCGGCGTCAACAATTGCGCGGACTTCCAGCCCCTCTTCGGAACCACAATCCACTTCGGTGATGATGCAGTCCTGAGCAACGTCAACCAGACGACGGGTCAGATAACCCGAGTTGGCCGTTTTCAGAGCCGTATCAGCCAGACCTTTACGCGCACCGTGTGTGGAGTTGAAGTATTCCATCACGGTGAGGCCTTCTTTAAAGTTCGAGATGATCGGCGTTTCGATAATCTCGCCCGAAGGCTTGGCCATAAGGCCGCGCATACCAGCCAGCTGTTTCATCTGTGCGGGTGAACCACGGGCACCGGAGTGCGCCATCATGTAAACCGAGTTCATCGGCTTCTGACGCTTGGTTTCCTCGTCGAACTCAACAGCCTGAATGCGTTTCATCATCTCGTCGGCAACGCGGTCGGTACATTTCGCCCAAGCGTCAACAACCTTGTTGTATTTCTCGCCCTGAGTGATGAGACCGTCATTATACTGGCTTTCAAATTCCATCGCCATTGCACTGGTCTCTTCAATGAGACCGGCCTTGGTATCCGGAATGACCATGTCGTCCTTGCCGAAGGAAATACCGGCGCGGAAAGCACGGTTGAAGCCCAGCCCCATGATCTTGTCGCAGAAGATGACCGTTTCCTTCTGACCACATGCCCGATAGACAAAGTGGATCATCTTGGAAATTTCTTTCTTGGTCATCAGCTTGTTACAAGCATCAAACGAGACATGAGGATGACGCGGCAACAGCTCGCCAATCAGCATGCGGCCCGGCGTGGTTTCATAGATCTGTGAAACCGGCTTGCCTTCTTCGTCAATGGTCTTGAAGCGACCCTTGACCTTGGCATGCAGAGTAACGGCCTTGGTTTCCAGCGCATGATGCAATTCGCCAATATCGGAGAAGAGCATCCCCTCACCCGGCTCATTGTCATTCATGATCGAAAGATAATAGAGGCCCAGAACGATATCCTGCGAAGGCACGATGATCGGGTCACCGTTGGCCGGATGCAGAATGTTGTTGGTGGACATCATCAGCACGCGGGCTTCCAGCTGCGCTTCCAGAGAAAGCGGAACGTGAACAGCCATCTGGTCACCGTCAAAGTCGGCGTTAAACGCCGAGCAGACGAGCGGATGCAGCTGAATGGCCTTGCCTTCTACCAGATGCGGCTCGAACGCCTGAATGCCAAGACGGTGCAGCGTAGGCGCACGGTTCAGCATCACAGGATGCTCGCGAATAACCTCTTCGAGGATATCCCAGACTTCCGGCTTGCCCTTCTCGACCAGTTTCTTGGCCTGCTTGACCGTGGTCGAATAACCCTTGGCGTCCAGACGCGAATAGATGAACGGCTTGAACAGCTCAAGCGCCATTTTCTTCGGCAGACCACACTGGTGCAGTTTCAGCTCAGGACCCACGGTAATAACGGAACGACCGGAATAGTCGACGCGTTTACCCAACAGGTTCTGACGGAAACGACCATGCTTGCCCTTGAGCATGTCTGACAGCGACTTCAGCGGACGCTTGTTGGCACCGGTGATCACACGACCGCGACGACCGTTATCGAACAGCGCATCGACAGATTCCTGCAGCATGCGTTTTTCGTTGCGGATGATGATATCCGGCGCACGCAGCTCCATCAGGCGCTTGAGACGGTTGTTACGGTTGATCACGCGACGATAGAGATCGTTAAGGTCAGACGTCGCAAAGCGGCCACCATCGAGCGGCACCAGCGGACGCAGATCCGGCGGGATCACCGGAATGACCGTCATGATCATCCATTCGGGACGGTTGCCCGATTCAATGAAGGCTTCAACGATCTTCAGACGCTTGGCCAGCTTGATCGGCTTCAGAGAAGAGGTGCTCTCGGCAATTTCCTTGCGCAGCTTCTCGGAGATCTGTTCCAGATCCAGAGAGGCAAGAATTTCGCGGATCGCTTCCGCGCCGATCATGGCGGTGAAGGTATCCTCACCATATTCGTCCTGCGCGATCATATACTCCTCTTCACTGAGGAGCTGATATTCCTTGAGCGGCGTCAGACCCGGCTCGACAACGATGTAATTCTCGAAATAGAGAACGCGCTCAAGATCCTTGAGCGTCATGTCGAGCAACTGGCCGATGCGGCTTGGCAGGGACTTCAGGAACCAGATATGAGCAACCGGTGCAGCAAGTTCGATGTGGCCCATGCGTTCGCGACGCACGCGCGACAGGGTCACTTCAACACCACATTTCTCACAAATGATGCCTTTATATTTCATGCGCTTGTATTTGCCGCACAAGCACTCATAATCCTTGATAGGACCAAAGATACGCGCACAGAAAAGACCATCGCGCTCAGGCTTGAACGTACGATAGTTGATCGTTTCAGGCTTCTTGATCTCACCAAAGGACCAGGAAAGAATTTTTTCCGGGCTCGCGATAGAAACGCGGATCTGGTCGAAAGTCTGGGCCTGAGCCTGCGGACTGAAAAGATTCATGACCTCTTGGTTCATGGTGTCTCCTCTTGACGGTTAGACGGATCGCAGGGTTCACTCCGCGATCCGTTCCGAAATTTGCCTAGATGATTGTCGAGCGCTGCTTATTCAGCAGCGTCCGCAGGCGGCGTATCATTGGGTTCCAGATCGATCAGGCGCTGGCTGTCTTCCAACTCCATATTCAGACCCAGAGACCGGATTTCCTTGACAAGGACGTTGAAGCTTTCCGGGATGCCAGCCTCGAAGGTGTCATCGCCGCGAACAATCGCTTCATAGACCTTGGTACGACCGGCAACATCGTCCGACTTGACCGTCAGCATTTCCTGCAAGGTGTAGGCGGCACCGTAAGCTTCCAGAGCCCAGACCTCCATCTCACCGAAGCGCTGACCACCAAACTGCGCCTTACCACCCAGCGGCTGCTGGGTAACAAGCGAGTATGGCCCGATCGAACGACCGTGGATCTTCTCGTCAACCAGATGGTGCAGTTTCAGCATATAGATGTAACCGACCGTAACCTTGCGGTCGAACATCTCGCCAGTGCGGCCATCATAAAGTCTTGACTGACCGGAACGATCGAGACCCGCCTGTACCAGCATGTCATTCACATCAGGCTCACGCGCACCGTCAAAGACCGGCGTTGCGATGGAAACACCCTTGCGAAGCTGCTCGGCCATCCGGACGACGCTCTCGTCGTCATAATCGTCCACTTGCAGATTCTTGCCGTTGTCGTGATAGACATCCTTGAGCTCGACACGCAATGGTTCAAGATTACCCGACCGCCTGTATTCATCATACATTTCGCCGATCTTCTTGCCCATGCCTGCACAGGCCCACCCGAGATGGGTTTCAAGGATCTGCCCGATATTCATGCGCGAAGGCACGCCCAGCGGGTTCAGCACGATATCAACATGGGTACCGTCTTCCAGATATGGCATATCTTCGATCGGATTGATCTTGGATACCACACCCTTGTTACCGTGACGGCCAGCCATCTTGTCGCCCGGCTGGATTTTGCGCTTGATGGCGATGAAGACCTTGGCCATTTTCATGACCCCCGGTGGCAATTCATCACCGCGCTGCAGCTTCTCGACCTTGTCGATGAAGCGCTGTTCCAGACGCTTGCGGCTCTCGTCATACTGATTGCGCAGAGCTTCGATCTCGCCCATCAGCTTTTCGTCATCAACCGCAAACAGCCACCACTGGCTGCGAGGAAACTCGGTGATTTCCGCATGGGAAATTTCGGTATCCTTGCGGAAGCCTTTCGGACCAGCGGTACCGACATGACCATTGAGCATGTCTGCAAGACGGCCATAGACGTTGCGGTCCAGAATGGCCTGCTCGTCATCACGGTCCTTGGCAAGGCGTTCGATTTCCTCACGCTCGATAGACATCGCGCGCTCGTCTTTTTCGATGCCATGACGGTTGAAGACACGAACTTCAACCACGGTACCAAAGGTTCCCGGAGGCATGCGGAGCGAGGTGTCACGAACGTCGGAAGCCTTCTCGCCGAAGATGGCACGCAGAAGCTTTTCTTCCGGTGTCATCGGGCTTTCACCCTTAGGCGTGATCTTACCAACCAGAATGTCGCCCGGCTTCACTTCGGCACCGATATAGGTAATACCGGCTTCGTCGAGATTTTTCAGCGACTCTTCCGAAACGTTTGGAATATCGCGTGTGATCTCTTCTGGCCCAAGCTTGGTATCGCGCGCCATGACTTCGAATTCCTCGAGATGGATCGAGGTGAAGATATCCTCTTTCACGATACGCTCGGAAAGCAGGATAGAGTCTTCGAAGTTATAACCGTTCCACGGCATGAAGGCGACGAGCACGTTGCGGCCAAGCGCCAGATCGCCCAGATCCGTCGATGGACCGTCGGCAATGATCTCGCCCTTCTGCACGAAGTCACCAACGGAAACAAGGGGACGCTGGTTGATACAGGTCGACTGGTTCGAACGCTGGAACTTGCTCAGACGGTAGATGTCAACACCGGACTTGGACGGATCAAGCTCTTCTGTCGCACGAATAACGATACGGGTGGAATCCACCTGATCGACAACACCCGTGCGGGAAGCGGCGATGGCAGCACCTGAGTCGCGAGCCACAATCGGCTCCATGCCCGTTCCGACAAACGGAGCCTCGGCACGCACCAGCGGCACAGCCTGACGCTGCATGTTCGATCCCATCAGAGCGCGGTTGGCGTCATCGTTTTCAAGGAACGGAATGAGCGCCGCAGCAACGGAAACCAGCTGCTTGGGCGACACGTCCATGAAGTCGACACGCTCGATCGGCGTGATCATCACTTCACCGGCATGACGGCAAATCACGGCATCCTCGACGAAACCACCCTCAGGGGTCAGCTCGACGTTGGCCTGCGCCACATAATGCTTGGCTTCTTCCATGGCAGAAAGATAGATCACATTATTGGTCACGCGGCCATCGACAACCCGACGATAAGGCGCTTCGATGAAACCATATTTGTTGACGCGAGCAAAGGTAGCCAGCGAGTTGATCAGACCAATGTTCGGACCTTCAGGCGTTTCAATCGGGCAGATACGACCATAGTGGGTCGGATGCACGTCGCGCACCTCAAAGCCCGCACGCTCACGGGTCAGACCACCCGGACCCAATGCCGAAAGACGACGCTTGTGCGTGATCTCGGAGAGCGGGTTGTTCTGGTCCATGAACTGGGAAAGCTGGGACGATCCGAAGAATTCGCGCACGGCAGCAGCTGCCGGCTTCGCATTGATCAGATCCTGCGGCATCACGGTGTCGATCTCGATCGAGGACATGCGTTCCTTGATCGCACGTTCCATGCGCAGCAGACCAATGCGATACTGGTTTTCCATCAGTTCGCCAACAGAGCGGACACGACGGTTGCCCAGGTTATCGATATCGTCGATCTCGCCCTTGCCATCACGCAGATCAAGCAGGGTGCGAATAACTTCGACAATGTCTTCCTTGCGCAGAATGCGAACGGTATCGGCGACGTCGAGATCCATGCGCATATTCATCTTCACGCGACCAACCGCGGAAAGATCATAACGCTCCGGATCGAAGAACAGCGACTGAAGCATGGCTTCGGCGGTTTCAACGGTCGGCGGCTCACCGGGACGCATCACGCGATAGATATCGAACAGAGCGGCTTCGCGATCGGAATTCTTGTCCACAGACAATGTGTTGCGGATGTAAGGTCCGACGGTCACATGGTCGATGTTGAGAACAGAGATTTCCTCGAAACCGGCATCCTTGAGAACACCGAGAATCTTCTCGTCGATCTCGTCGCCTGCTTCGGCATAAATCTCACCGGTGGTGTAGCTGACAGCGTCCTCGGCAAGATATTTGCCATAGAGGTCTTCGTCGGTCACCTTGAGGAATTTCAGACCACCTTCAACAAGTTTCTTGATCTGGCGTGCCGTGAGCTTTTTACCAGCCTCGAACACAATTTCGCCAGTTTCAGCATCGACCATGTCCATATCGGACTTGGTGCCCTTCATGCTGTCACCGTCAAAGGCAACGCGCCATTCATCGCCAACGCGTGAATAGTTCACCTTGTCATAATAGGTATCGAGGATCTCTTCGGTATCAAGGCCCAATGCGAGCAGCAGGCTGGACACAGGAATCTTGCGGCGGCGGTCGATACGGGCATAGACGACATCCTTGGCATCAAATTCGATATCCAGCCAGGAGCCGCGATAAGGAATGATGCGCGCAGCAAACAGCAGCTTGCCGGAAGAATGGCTCTTGCCCTTGTCATGGTCGAAGAACACACCGGGCGAGCGGTGCATCTGGGACACAATAACGCGCTCGGTACCATTGACGATGAAGGTACCCTTGTCCGTCATGAGCGGCATGTCGCCCATATAGACATCCTGTTCCTTGATGTCCTTGACCGACTTGGCGCCCGTATCCTCGTCCACTTCAAACACAATCAGACGCAGGGTCAGCTTGAGCGGAGCAGAATAGGTCATCCCGCGCATACGACACTCTTCGGTGTCATATTTGGGAGCCTCGAATTCATACCGAACGAACTCCAGCTGCGAGGTGCCGGAAAAATCCGTAATCGGGAATACAGAAGAAAATACCGCTTGAAGACCTTCATCAAGGCGTCCAGAGGCGGGTTCTTCCACTTGCAGGAATTGGTCGTAAGAAGCCTTTTGCACCTCAATGAGGTTTGGCATTTCTGCCACTTCTTTAATGTGACCGAAGTATTTTCTTAAACGTTTGCGACCGGAAAACGTCTGAGCCATCGTCGCTCCTCGTCTCGCTTATGGGCGGTTGACCAAAAAGCCCGTCACAGGATTGTGCAGGCTCTTGAGAAAAACGCCCTATTGAAAGGACACCTGATTTTTCAAGCAAATTTCGGGGGAATCGCTCCCCCGAAATTCTACACAAGGTTTTACCCTTATTTCAATTCTACAGAAGCGCCAGCTGCTTCGAGCTTGGCTTTGAGGTCTTCTGCTTCAGCTTTGTCAACACCTTCTTTGACAGCCTTCGGAGCGCCTTCTACGAGCTCTTTAGCTTCTTTCAGGCCAAGGCCGGTGATGCCACGAACTTCTTTGATGACGTTGATTTTCTTGTCGCCAGCAGCGGTCAGGATCACGTCAAATTCGGTTTTTTCTTCAGCAGCTTCAGCAGCAGCGCCACCGGCGACAGCAGCAACAGCTACAGGAGCAGCAGCAGAAACGCCCCATTTTTCTTCGAGCATTTTGGAAAGCTCAGCAGCTTCCATAACGGTCAGGGTAGAAAGTTCTTCTACGAGCTTTTCAAGATCAGCCATCGTATTGTTTCCTGTTGGTACGAACCTAGATTTGTATAATTTTCGAGAACGGCCTTATGCCGCTTCGTCCTTCTTGGCATAGGCGCCGAATACACGCGCGAGCTGTCCGCCCGGAGCCTGCAGAACCTGAGCAATTTTCGTAGCTGGTGCCTGAAGCAAGCCAACGATTTTGCCACGAAGTTCGTCAAGCGATGGCATGGTAGCAAGTGCATTCACGCCCGCGGTATCGAGAATAGTGGTCCCCATGGCACCGCCCAGAATAACGAGCTTTTCGTTTTTCTTGGCGAATTCAGAGGCCACCTTCGGTGCTGCAACCGGGTCACCAGAAGTGGCAACCAGGGTCTGACCCTTGAAAAGATCAGCAATCGGCTCAGCGTCCGTGCCTTGAAGAGCGAGCTTGACAAGACGGTTCTTGGCAACCTGCACCGATGCTCCGGCTTCGCGCATTTGACGACGAAGTTCGGTCATTTCCGCAACGGTGAGGCCAGCATAGTGAGCAACGACCACAACTTCCGCGCTTTTCAGCGTTTCTTGAAGGGACGCAACAAGCTCTTGCTTTTCCGCTCTATCCAATGCCTTCTCTCCAGTTACCGGCCCAAACCTTGCGGAATGAACCGGAGGTTACACTTGACCAGATCTTCTCACCTATAGAAGCAAGGAGTTCTGGCACGAAGGGACCTGTCCTCCTTGCAGCTCCGCAAAAGCGAAGAACTGGCAAGCATAGGTTCGAACCAAACTGACATGTTGGAATGTCAAATTAGCCCACCCCATCTGTGCAGGATATTAAGCGCGATAGCGAACTATCGATCCCCTGCAGTCTTGGACAGGTGTCTGACCATAGTCAGACATCCCCCCGACAAGAATCGGGAGGAATCTTTTTGACTTCTAATCGGTTTATTCGACAGAAGCAAGATCTACAGTCAGTCCCGGGCCCATCGTTGAGCTCAGGGACATTTTCTGCATGTATGTGCCTTTTGCACCGGCAGGTTTCGCCTTGGAAACGGCAGAAACAAAGGCTTTTACGTTTTCCACAAGCGCAGCTTCTTCAAAACTCACCTTGCCAACGCCGCCATGCACGATACCGGCTTTTTCAACACGAAATTCAACCGAACCACCCTTGGAGTCCTTGACCGCCTGAGCAACGTCAGGGGTAACGGTTCCAACTTTCGGGTTTGGCATCATGCCGCGCGGGCCGAGAACCTTACCAAGACGACCGACCAGCGGCATCATGTCCGGGGAAGCAATGCAGCGATCGAATTCGATCTTGCCGCTTTGAACGATTTCCACCAGATCTTCGGCACCAACAATGTCAGCACCAGCAGCCTTGGCTTCTTCAGCCTTGTCGCCACGCGCAAAAACAGCAACGCGAACGGTTTTACCGGTACCAGCAGGAAGCTGGCAAACACCACGGACCATCTGGTCAGCATGGCGCGGATCAACACCAAGATTAAGCGCAATTTCAACGGTTTCGTCGAATTTGGTCTTGGACAGTTCCTTGAGCAGCTTTACCGCTTCCTCGAGAGAATAGGTAGCAGCGGCATCAACTTTTTCACGCGCGGCGCGAATACGTTTTCCGACTTTAGCCATGTGTCGTTACCCCACTACCTCAAAGCCCATAGCACGGGCGGTACCCTCAATCTGAAGCATTGCTGCTTCGATGTCGTTGGCGTTCAGATCCTTCATTTTCGCTTCAGCGATTTCACGAACCTGATCTTTGGTCACTTTACCACCGACGTCACGACCGGGAGCAGAAGAACCCTTCTGAACCTTGGCAGCTTTTTTCAGATAGTAGGAAGCAGGGGAAGTCTTCATGTCGAAGGTGAAAGACTTGTCCTGGAAAATGGTAATGATAACCGGAATCGGCATACCTTTTTCCATTTCCTGCGTCTTGGCGTTGAACGCCTTGCAGAATTCCATGATATTGAGGCCGCGCTGACCAAGAGCGGGACCAATCGGAGGAGACGGGTTAGCGGCCCCTGCCGGCACCTGAAGCTTCAGGTAGCCTTGAATTTTCTTTGCCATTTTCTTTCCCTAACGCCCCGAGGGGCTTTGTTAGACACGATGAAAGTCGCGCGGTCGGATCTTCTGTCTACCTGGCGAGCAGACCAATCTCCCGCACGAATGAAGGCACTCCACAATTGAGCGTAAAGCACCAAACTGCAAAAAAGGTGCCTCAACATCGCGTCCCCTCTCGATCCGCAATGGAAGCACCTTTAAAAATCAGAGTTTGTCGACCTGATTATATTCCAGCTCGACAGGCGTTGCGCGTCCGAAGATCGACACGGTAACCTTCAGTCGAGCCCTTTCCTCATCCACTTCCTCAACCAGACCGTTGAAGGAAGCAAACGGACCATCGGACACCCGAACCTGTTCGCCCACTTCAAAGCTGACAGTGGGAAGCGGCTTCTGAACCCCTTCCTCTACCTGCGACATCAGCCGCTCGGCCTCGGCATTGGAAATCGGCATCGGCTTGTTGTCTGCGCCAAGAAAGCCGGTAACCTTCGGCGTATTCTTGATGAGATGATAGGCATCATCGGTCATTGCCATTTTCACCAGAACATAGCCCGGGAAAAACTTGCGCTCAGATTCCACCTTGCGACCACGCCGCACTTCAACAAACTTCTCGGTCGGCACCAAAATCTCATCGAACAGGTCCGAAAGACCGGTTTGATCAGCTTTCTGGCGAATATCCTCAGCAACCTTTTTCTCGAAGTTCGAATAGGCGTGAACGATGTACCAGCGTTTTGGCTTCGTCGTCATTGTGCCCTATCCTCCCAGGTTGATGATATAGCTCACACCAAGACTCATGATCTGGTCAGCGAGCAGGAAGAAAGTCGAAGCCAGAACCACCATCACAAACACCATTAGCGTCGTAATTGCCGTTTCCTTGCGAGTCGGCCATGTAATTTTGGCTGCCTCGGACCGGACTTGCTGCAAAAATGTAAAAGGGTTTGTCTTGGCCATCAATCCGCTCACATATAATAACGCGCGAAACAAGTTCCGCGCGTTCGAAGATTCTCACCATATATATTATCTTTTGCGCAAAGATCAAGCACGAATTGGCAGGGGCGGAGGGACTCGAACCCCCGACCCTCGGTTTTGGAGACCGATGCTCTACCAGCTGAGCTACACCCCTAAATCCGTGGCACCTAGTGAAAACCAAGTTGGTGTCTACCTATTGACTTTCTTCCCACTCCGCAAGAGGGAAGTTGAAATTTTTGTGACAAATCAACAGGCGGGAAACCTCTCGGACAATTCTCGGTGAGATATCAGTATTGTAAGAATGGGAGCACCCCAAACCTCGAAGCTTTTACAGACTATCCGCAAGATCATGAACTGAAGAGCAATAGTGTTAAAGCCAATTATACTGTACTATCTAGGGTAGCATTTCATGAACAGAAAGCTCGACAAAATCGCACCGAACAGCTTTCAACTTTTCGTTTTACGAACACGCTTCACAAACGAAGGAAACAGTCATGAAGAACTCACCCAACTCTCCTCCAGATGAACACACTCAATATGGATTGATACTTTCTCCATGGAAAGTAATTGAGAAAGCCCTCGCTGTAGCCCCGAAACTCTCACAGATTATCCTGATCATCTAGCTGCATTTGCCGCACTATCTGTTGTCGGCAGCTGGTTTTCTGCAGGTTTCAACACCGGATTCGCGCTACAAGTCTTCAGCATCGGTGCCATTTCATATATTGGTCTGACCATCCTTGCCAATATGCCAGGCCGATTAATGCGGATCCTAGCTTGGTTCGTTGCTGTCGTGTTTATGCTTTTAACGTCAGTTGCCGTCTCCAAGATTGTCTTTGGCCCACAAGTTTTTCCTCATGTCTCGATTTGGTGCATATACAACTGGTACGATCAGGGTTGTAGCCTGCTTTCACAGGATCGCGCAGAAATTCCAGTAATCGCAGAAAAGAAATCAAGCGAGACAACAAGCCACTCAGGCCCAATTAATGACGAGACATGGATATCCATCAATAGATTCGCACCATGGACTATAGAACAAGCAACCTCTCTCGGCCAACAACTCGAAGAAGCAGGGTGGGACGTCAAATCCAGTCAATTCCCCGCCATTCCTGCTGCCGATGGAAAATTGGAAGTGAGATTTTCCGACAAAAAGTATCAAGAAGATGCAGTTAGACTTGCAAAAGACCTAAATTCATTAATCAAACCGTCTCAAATGAATGCCATTCGCGTTTTCGACCTCTCAGAAACCAAATGGAAAGACACAACCAATCCAATGCATCTCGAAGTATGGATTGGAAAGAAGTGACCAGAAACTTGATTTATGAGCACCGAGGAGCCTCGGCCTCCTGCAATCAAAACACACCATCGCTGCCTCATTGCAGATCGAAAAAGCAGTTTCAAGTTCCCCACCCTCCTCAGGCACGAAAAAGCCCCGGCCAAGCAATGACCGGGGCTTTCTGAAACTGTAACAATCAGGCGAGTGGATTACTCGATGATAGAGCCGACGATACCGGCGCCAACAGTACGACCACCTTCGCGGATAGCGAAGCGCAGTTTTTCTTCCATGGCGATCGGAACGATCAGCTGCACATTCATGTTGACGTTATCGCCTGGCATCACCATTTCCACGCCTTCGTCAAGGGTGACAACACCCGTAACGTCGGTCGTACGGAAATAGAACTGAGGACGATAGTTGGTGAAGAACGGGGTATGACGACCACCTTCTTCTTTCGTCAGAATGTAGGCTTCTGCCTTGAACTTGGTGTGCGGGGTAACGGAACCTGGCTTGCAGAGAACCTGACCACGCTCAACATCTTCACGCTTGGTACCACGCAGAAGAACACCAACGTTGTCGCCGGCTTCGCCGCTGTCCAGCAGCTTGCGGAACATTTCAACACCGGTGCAGGTGGTTTTCTGGGTGTCTTTGATGCCGACGATTTCGATTTCTTCGCCAACCTTGATCACACCGCGTTCTACACGACCGGTAACAACCGTACCACGACCGGAGATCGAGAATACGTCTTCGATCGGCAGCAGGAACGGAAGATCCTTCGGACGATCCGGGGTCGGGATATAGTCGTCAACTGCAGCCATCAGCTCACGGATGGAATCACGACCGATTGCAGCATCGCGGTTCTCAACAGCAGCAAGAGCAGAACCCTTCACGATAGGAATATCGTCGCCCGGGAAATCGTAGGAAGAAAGAAGTTCACGAACTTCCATTTCAACCAGCTCGAGAAGCTCTTCGTCGTCAACCTGGTCAACCTTGTTGAGGTAAACAACAAGAGCAGGAACGCCAACCTGACGGGCAAGCAGAATGTGCTCACGGGTCTGAGGCATCGGGCCGTCGGCTGCAGAGCAAACCAGAATTGCGCCGTCCATCTGAGCCGCACCGGTGATCATGTTCTTCACATAGTCAGCGTGGCCAGGGCAGTCAACGTGGGCATAGTGACGGTTCTCGGTCTCATACTCAACGTGAGCCGTCGAAATGGTGATCCCGCGAGCCTTCTCTTCAGGCGCTCCGTCAATCTCGTCGTAAGCCTTCGCCGTTGCGCCACCAGTTTCCGCAAGGGTCATGGTGATTGCAGCGGTAAGCGTGGTTTTACCATGGTCAACGTGACCAATCGTGCCGATGTTAACATGCGGCTTATTACGTTCAAACTTTTCCTTAGCCATGGAAACAGCTCTCGTCGTCGTTGGGCCAATCGTCGTTGGCTCACTTCAGCGCAAAAAGGCCGCAACTCTTTATCCAAGAAGCCGCAAACCCGGTTAATACAAAAAGACCGCACTCCCCGCAGACGTCGGGAAAGGCATCGGACCATGTCGCTCTGAGATGTAGGATTTTCAATGATGGAGCGGGTGAAGGGAATCGAACCCTCGTCATCAGCTTGGAAGGCTGTTGCTCTACCATTGAGCTACACCCGCGCGAGACGTTAAGACGAAGATGGTGGAGGAGGCTGGATTCGAACCAGCGTACGCTAAGCGAACGGATTTACAGTCCGTCTCCTTTAACCACTCGGACACTCCTCCAAGCTTCGCCTTCCTGTCCCTGCGAACAGGATGGTCTCGAATTGCCCGCCAAGTCGCGGTCAGTTCGTGAGCGGCTTTATGCAAAACCGCATGCCGTAAGTCAACACCGTATTTTTCATTTTTGTGGGTATCGCAAAAATCCTGTAACAGACTGGGGATATGTGTCTGGCAAAGACGACAAGGCAGACCGAAAAATGTGCAAATCACAATGTCATCAGTCACTCCGAACCGATTTCGCATATCTAATGGAAACGCGACGGTCCCGTCTCAGCCCGAAACAAAACGCATTGCTTGCTTTCTTGCGTCTGCTGACGGGTCAGAGACACAACATGATCTGGACACCGACCACAACTGGGAACAGAATGGGCAAGACGCCACCCTCGCCAAAGCATGGCTCGACCAACTCGGTTCCTGATCCCAAAAAGCGAAGCAACAATCCCATGAGCACCGACCCCAAGACAATTGAACTTCTACTGGACCGGCTTGCAGATGCAGGCGATGTGACAGCCCGCAAGATGTTCGGCGAATATGGCCTCTATTGCGATGGTGTTTTCATCGGCGTGGTCTGCGACGACAATTTCCACATCAAGCCCACCAAGCAGACAGCGGACATGACCGCAGGTCTTGAAATGGCTCCCGCCTATGATGGCGCCAGGCCAAGCCTGCTCATTCCGCCCGAAAGCTGGGACGACAGCGATTGGCTTGTCGAGTTGGTCCGCACGACCGCCCTTGCTCTGGCCAGAAAAAGCAAAAAGAAATAAATCCACCTCAACCATCCGACAATCGTCGCGAAACTGTTTCAAATGGCACGATATCGCTTGCTCTCCCACCCCTTTTGGCTCTAAATCGCGCCATGACAAAAAACAGATCTCAAAAACAGAAGAGAGCCCGTCAGGCCGCAGCGGCAGATCAGGGATCTCGCAGGGACCGCAAGGGTCAGGACGACCTCGTGCGCATCTTCGGCATTCATGCTGTGGCGAGCGCCGTGGCCAATCCGCGCCGCTCGCTCATCCGGCTGCATGCCACCCAGAATGCGCAAGCCAGACTGGTTGAGGAAATCCGCAAGGTTGGCGGCGATCCCTCCCGGCTTGACGGCCTGGTTGAAACCGCAACGCCAAAGGATATCGACCTGCTGGCCCGCGATGCCGTGCATCAGGGCGCGCTGCTGGTGGCTCACAATCTGCCAGCCCTCGATATAAGCGATATTTATGACAGCAAACTGGTCGTGATTCTCGATCAGGTGACCGACCCGCATAATGTCGGTGCCATCATCCGCTCCTCCGTAGCCCTCGGGGCTGAAGCGCTGGTCATGACCGGTCGCCACAGCCCGGAAGAAAGCGGCATTCTGGCCAAGACGGCATCCGGTGGCCTCGATCAGATTTCGATGATCTCGGTGCCCAATCTGGCGCGCGCCCTTGATGATCTGGCCGATAACGGCTTTGACGTGGTCGGCTTTGATTCCGAGGAAAGCGAACCCTTTGAGAAAATCATTGCCACGCAGGATGCAAGCCGCCCGCTGGCGCTGGTATTCGGCTCCGAAGGCAAGGGCATCCGCCGCCTGACGCGGGAGAAATGCACCGCCCTCGCCCGCCTCGACATGCCCGGCCCGATCAAGAGCCTCAATGTATCCAACGCTGTGGCCATGACCCTTTATGCCGTCAATCTGGCGCGACAAGGCCTGATCAAATAAGCCATGGTGCGCTGCTTGCCACCGCTGTTTGACGCCATCTAGGGCAGCGAAGGCAAGACGATATGAAAAGAGCCCCTTCTCGGGGCTCTTTGCCTTTCAGCCAGTCTCATTGATCCAATCGATCCCTGCCAACACGGCCTGCCCGAAGGCTCACCTGCCCCCCCAGACCAGCATCAGATCAGCAACAAGCCAGTGCTTGCAGTCCTAGCGGACCGGAGCGGGAATCACTGGTGTGTCACCCTCATAATAGATCCGCTTGGCCCGATAGATGACAGGCCCGTGATAGGGATCGACCTGCACACTGATCCGCTCGGGATAGACATAGGCTCCCAGAGAGGGATCATAAATTGCCTCAAGATAAACCTTGCCGCTGGCATTGGGCACAATCGCCGCACCAGCCGAATAGCTGCGATAGCTCGAATAGGAACTTGAATAAGAACGCGAGTAAGAACCTGAATAGGAATAGCTGCCGCCATAAACCGAGCTGGCCTCGGCCAGAGGCACCATCATCATCAGCGCCAAGCCCGCAACGGCGCATGTTGCCAACAAACCTTCCGATTTCTTCATAATGCTCTCCCCTGTTTGCTCCGGTTTCCCGGAGATTTTTGCTTTTCCGCAAACACCATTTTAAGATCTTGTTAATATTTTGCACCAATTCAATAGGCATTTACACCTATTTCTTACCATCCCCCGATCACGATCCAATGAAGCCGGCCCTTCCGGCCCCGCCTGACACAGCCTCTCCCTTATACCCGACCAGTTTGCTCCCCAAACTGGCGACGATTTGCGCTGCGGCAAACTTCTGCTACCCTTCAGGGAGCGATCAAACCGCCCAATGAGGAAGGCATCTGTTCATGGCCATGGAAATTGCCCGTCCGCTTTCTCTTGCACAAGTCAATGCTGAGAATGGCTTGCTGAAGGCGCTGGCAAAAGGGCAACCGGTCGAAGCCAAATTGCAGACCATAACCGCTTTGCCCAAGGGGGAAGCGCAACTGCGCCTTTCGCTCGGCGGACAGGTGATGCAATTGCAGATCCCGCAAGAAAGCGCCGCAAAGCTCACCCCCGGCATTTCTGTTACGCTGCAATCCACGCAGACGCCCCAAGGTCCGCAACTGACCATCAGCCCCGCCGCCTCTTCCGGCACCAATCAGAACGCGGCCCAAAATGTGACCCAATCAGGGATGAAGACGGCGAGCGGAGGCGACATGCCCTCCGGCGCGAAAGCACCACCCGGCGCACAAACAACCGGCACTCAAGCCGTCAGCACGCAAACAACCAGCTCACAAGCTGCTGGCCAATCGGCTCAGCCATCAGGAGCAAGCTCAGGCTCTGCGGTCCTCGTCAGCAGCAACGCCATATCAAATGCGGGCAGCGGTCAGCCTTCTTCCGCCCTACCGACATCTTATGGCCCGGCTGCGACAACGTCCACAGCCCCTTCGCCACAGTCGGCCACCATCATCAGTTCCAGTGGCCTCAATGGTCCCGGCAGCCCTAACATGCCAACCTCAGCCGGAGCCGCGTCGAGCGTCGCCCCCAGCACCACAAGCAGCACCTCAAGCAACACAGCCATCAGCACGCCGTTGCAAGCGGCGCTGGTCTCATTACAGCGGCAAGCGATGAGCCAGCAGCGCCCGATGACAGAGCTGTTTGCCAATCTCACCGCCTTCATGGAACAGGTCGACGCAGGCCAGCGCCCAGCCCCGAAACAGGACATTGAAGCAGCCATGCGCTGGGTGCTCGGTTTTCAGTTCGCCCCCAAAAGCCAACAGCCAACGGGCAAGGCAGCAACGGCCCTGAAAGATATCCTCTCGGCGCTAGGCTTTCTGGCAAAGACGCCCACTGACGGAAGCGCCGGTCAACCAACGGCAAATCTCAAAGCCGCGCTCACTCTGCTGCGCGACCTTCTGCCTCAGGCGACAGGCCAGCCGCAAGCATCCAGCGCGCAAAATACCGGCAAAGGCGATCAGCCCCCGCTTGCTGGCATGAAACTGCATGGCCAATCCCCCGGCACGGCGAGTATCCTGCCATCGGATTCCCAGAATGCCGCCCTTGCCCGCATTCGCAGCGATGTGGAAGCCGCACTCGCCCGCGCCACATTGACGCAAATCGCCAGCCTCCGCTCCGCCCAGAGGGCCAGAGCAACGATGGGCGGCGCGGCAACTCAGGCCCAACCCCAGACATTTCATCTCGAAATCCCGCTACTGCTGGCAAATGGCACCGCCATCCTGCCCATGACCATTGAGCAGGATTGGGAAGAAACGGATGAGGCAGAAGAGCAGGATGACGCGCCAGATGAAGCCCGCAGGAAGAAACGCAAAAGCGCAGGCTGGCGCGTCAATTTCGCCGTGGATGCAGAGCCGGTCGGGCCGGTGGATATCGCCATCAAACTGAATGACCAGCACCTCCACATCTCACTCGCGCCGGAACGGGACGAGACAATCGCCCTTTTCAAACAAACCGCCCCGCTTTTGCAAACCATGCTGGAGGCCGAAGGATTGACGCTGGAAGGGCTGACCATCACAAGGCAGAAACAGCGACAGACCGACCCGATGGGGGATCATGTCCCGCTTTATCAGACTAGATTGGACCGCAAGCTATGAAGGACCGCAAAGACCAATCCGCGCCCGAGCCGCCAGCTCCCAGACTGGCCGTGGCCCTGCAATATGAAGCAGGCAAGGATATGGCCCCACGAGTGACCGCCAAGGGCGAGGGAGAGCTGGCCGAACGGATCATCGAGCTGGCCCGCGAGCATGACATTGTCGTGGAAGGCAATCCCGTTCTGGCGCAGGCACTGGCCGAGGTGGAACTGGATACCGCCATTCCAGAGAATCTCTATGCAGCGGTTGCCACGGTCATCAGCTTCGTGATGCAGGAGGCGGAAAAGAAACGCAAATCACCTTTCTATACGCCTCCCGAGCCAAAAAACGCACCTGAAAAATAGCACCCGCCAAACAGGGCGCTCCTCAACAGGCCTTCCAGCCACAGCTATTCCTCAGCCGCAATGTAGGGTATGACCAAAGTCTCCCCGGCATCGCAAGAATAGTCGGCACGCATATAGGCGCGCGATAGAATGACCGTAATGATGATGAAGGCAAAGCCGACAAGCGCGAAACACAAAAATTCCGTCAAGGCAAGAACCGCTTCGCCTTGCCACGGCGACGTAGCCGTGATGAATAATGCAGCCAGCAGGGAAACCCCGAATAGAACCACTCCGCTGAGCAGGAAAACCGGCAACAAACAAACAACAAGACGCGAGGCAATATACCAACCCTGCGAAGGAGCGCGCGCCAGAGCAAAGCCGAACCCGCTTCTTTGAGCCGCAACCTTGGCTGGCAGCCATGTGCCCAGCAACAGATAGACAATAAGCGAACAACCAAGAGCAAAGAGTAAAACGATAAAGAAGAGAGATCCTTCAGAGTTCCGAAATCGCTCCAAATCGAATGAAAATATCCCGATAAAGACAAGCACCACCGAAATCATCGCTAAAAGACAAACAATAGTCAGAAATCCACCAAGCCCCTTGTTCATCTTGACGGCCCTTGCTTTCCTCTCGACCTTGCTCATCCCCTTGATATGACCAAAGCCCCTGCCGAACAACACATATTGGAAGGCATAAAACATCAACAGCCCCCAAATCATAGCCGCGCCCATATTTGCATAAGATTGAAAAATTCTGGGCAAAATCGTCAGGAGTGCAGCAACTATAATGACCGCAGATCCCAGATGGCGCAGCGTCTGAACGGCATCCGCATAAATGGATTTCTCAAACATCAAAAGACTCCAACATAAACCAGAAACAGAAATCAATAGAAACACAACCTATCGTTATTTCCTTAAAATCTGATCAACCCAATACAAAATCAGCAACTTTAACAATGGTCACACAAAGACAGCAGCAATAGCTAGAAATAAAAACTGCCGAACCATCATCGGCTTGATGACGATCCGGCAGATCCTGATAGTGTTGTTATGGTCATGTGCCGAGCGGTGAAAAGCTCAGATCAGCCTCAAGGCTCTCCCCGCTTCATTGCCCTTTGCTCCTTACAGCACCAGATCAACTCCACTCATGACATTGCTCCCAACCAGCTCGATTTCAAAGTCGGCGACAGCATCACCATCAACATCGGCATAAACAAAGGTGTTGGTCGTGCCCTCGATAAACCAGACAGAATTGGCCATGGCGCTTGAACCGTGGAAAATGAGACTGTCATTTTCGTCTGTCGCACTGTTGCCATCAATCGCAGACAGATCAATCTGGTCTTCCAAGATCTCGAACTGATAGATCCTGTCATGATTGGCACCAATCACGCTTTGATTGATATTGGTGAAAACGAAGGTATCGGTCGCATTGTCAACACCGGCATACATCTTGTCAGCGCCCAGTCCGCCATTCAGCCTGTCGGCACCAACACCACCAAACAGCGTATCATTGCCAGCGCCGCCATTGAGCTTGTCATTACCGGCGAGACCGCGAAGCGTGTTGTCTCCCGCATTGCCATTCATGATATTGCCCTGCATGTTGCCGGTCGAATTGAGATCTTCCTTGCCCGTCAGGGTGATATTCTCGATATGCTGACTGTTGGCCTTCAAATTATAGTTGGATGAACTGAAGACCTTGTCGATGCCCTGCCCGGCCGCTTCATTGATCTTGTCGCCGTAAGCATCCACATAATAGGTGTCATTGCCAAGATTGCCCGACATGGTGTCAAGGCCAGCCCCGCCATAGAGCTTGTCATTGCCCTGATTGCCAATCAACGTGTCGTTGCCATTATCGCCGCGAAGGATATCATTGCCAATATCGCCGCGCAGCGTGTCATCGCTCGCCTTGCCGATGAGCGTGTCATTGCCAACCAGCCCCCTGAGAACATTTTCGCCCGCATTGCCGACCATGCGGTTATCCTGCATGTTGCCGGTGCTGTTGAGATTGGCGCTGCCCGTAAGCGTGATATTCTCGATATATTGGCTGTTGGCTTTGAGATTATAATTTGACGAGGAAAAGACAATATCGATCCCCTGCCCGGCAGATTCCGTGATCTTGTCACCATAGGCATTGACATAATAGCTGTCATTGCCCTGTCCGCCCAACATGATGTCAAGGCCTGCGCCGCCATAGAGCTTGTCGTTGCCATTGCCCCCCTCAAGCCGGTCGCTACCGCCATTGCCCCTCAGAATGTCTGCGCCTCCTTCACCGCGCAGCCTTTCATCCGCCGCAGATCCAATCAGCGTATCGCTATAATCGGAACCACGGACCTCCTCAATGCTGGAAAGGGTATCCCTGTCGCCATAGCCGTCGATTGCCGTGCCGGAAATCAGATTGACCGTCACCCCCGACCTGCCATAGTTGCCAGCGCTATTCACGGTGATTGCGTCCTTGCGATAATCGATGGCATCATAGCCCGAGCCGCCAATAAAGACATCATTGCCAGCCACGCCCTGATATCGGGCATAGGACTGGTCTGAACCAATGAAGGTATCGTTATGCATGGTGCCACGGAAGGATTCAATTCCCACCACAGTGTCCGTATCTCCGAAACCGTCAATCACGGTTCCTGATCGCATATCGACGGTAATTGCGCCTGTGCCGCCCTCATTATGGTCATTCTGATAGTAGAGATTATCGTGCCCGGCGCCGCCATTGATATAGTCATCACCACGCCCGCCATAGAGCATGTCATCGCCAGCGCCTGCATTGATGGTGTCGTCCCCGTTGTCACCCCAGATTTGATCAACGCCAGCACCTCCGGTCAGGTTATCATCACCATCATAGCCACCAAGCAGCATTTCATCGTCTTCTGTCCCGCTCGCCAGAATGCTCATGGTGTCATTGCCAGACAGGATGATCGCAAACAGATCCTCCAGATATGTGACATGCGACCACTGGACATGGGGCAGCGAGAAACCGTCGATTTCGGCGTAAATGACAGTCTCGCTGGCATTGGTATATTCAATTGAGGTCAGTGTTCCCCCTGTCACTTGATCAGAGGCGTTGTAACTGAAGCCCGCGCCCTTGAGGATGGTCAGAGACCCATCATAATTCTCCAGAACAATTTTGCTGCTCGTTGCAACGAGCGCAACTAAACTTGGATCGAACACATCGAGCCATTGAGAAACACCGGTATTGGCAGAATAGATTGAACCCTGAGCCATGGAGTAATCCTTGAATATCAGTTTTATAACAATTTGGATTTGTAAATTTGCAGTAGAAGCGATGATGTCGAATGCTTATTGTCTTCAATTAGAAAAACACCATAACATCCAGAAATATATATTGAGAATAGACACAACCAAATTAAGGCAAACAGCCCAGCTCAAAGTCATAATGGAAACTGCAATTTCTCAAATAAATTAATATCTTGCGGAGACATCTTTAAGTATGTATTTCTGTGTATATGTTTGTACAAAAACAGGCTCATCCGGTTCCGCAATAGCGGATATTCGCGCATTTGGCCCATCATCGAAAAGAAGGACACTTCAACCGGAAAGCCTCTTAGCTGCCTGGCAGCCACACGGGCCACATGCGCAGGATCCGTCCGTTCATTGTTTCAAATAGACCAATGGCAATGACAAAGGTGCGCCTTGCCTGAAGAGGGTTATCAGGGGAGAAATGTCGCACCAGCAGGATGCAGTCAGGTTGGGAAAAGCCGATGTGGAAAAGCAGATTGGGCTTTACATGACTGACGCTGCCGTGTTAGCAGCCATCATCCAGAAAGTTGAAGAGTTTGTCGCTTTGCCAAAATCTGTGAACTGGTTGAAGATCAGTCCCCTGGCTGCGCCAAAGCCGACAAATAAGATTTGCAATAAACTATTGAATATCTTATTTCTTTCCAACACAGCGCCGGTATAGCTCAGCTGGTAGAGCACCTGATTTGTAATCACAATTAAACTATTTAAAATCAATCAGTTAGCTGGCAACTCACCAAAAAAACGCCCCAATCATTTCAATCACTTATAAATCTTACTGTTAACCGATTTTGCGAACAAGTGCGCAAAGGCGACAGTGGTCTGTTTAACCAACATCTGATTAATGCATCTGTTGGTGCATCCTCGGCTTCTCAATAT